>SVHF01000017.1 GCA_015055975.1 Clostridiales bacterium
TTTACTAACTGGAATTTACTTTTACAAAATTTTGAAAACTGGAACTTAATACTGGAATTTACTTTTACAAGTTACAAAACAAGAACTAATATGCTATGCATATTGTAAGGGATTTAACACTTTGATATAATATCAGTGGTGAGGTGTGTCATGGAAAATATTATGGTATGGATATGGTTAGCAGTAATTATAATGTCGCTACTTATTGAAATATCTACAGTTCAATTAGTATCGATATGGTTTACATTAGCAGGTGCTATATCACTTGGACTTTCATTTATTCCAAACTTTGTATGGTGGGCACAAATACTTGTGTTTGCAGTACTATCTGGAATCTTATTTTTTACTTTTAGACCACTTCTTTTAAAGTGGCAAGAAAAGCACCAAACAAAAGATATGAATACAAACCTAGATTTAATTGTAGGCATGTATGTGCGCATGATAAAGCAAGCCGATTTTGATAATCTTGGCGAAGCAAAAATAGGCGATGTAATTTGGAGCATTAAAAGTAAAGACGGAGAAGTTTTGCAAGAAAACGAAATAGTAAAAATAGTTGCAATTGAAGGAAATAAATTAATTGCCGAAAAGCAAGTAACATTAGATAAATAAAAGGAGATTATACAATGATTTTATTAGGAGCTTTATCAAGTGGTGCAGTAGCAGGAATTGTTATAGCAATTATCCTATTTATTGGCACATTGGTATTTATTACAAGTGTAAAAATTGTACGTCAAGCAAATGCTATGATAGTAGAACGTTTAGGAAAATACAATAGAACTCTAAACACAGGGTTCCATATGACTATTCCATTTTTCGAAAAGTCATCAAGACCAATAAGCTTAAAAGAAAAGGTTGCAGACTTCAAGCCACAACCAGTTATCACAAAAGATAACGTAACAATGCAAATAGATACTGTTGTTTATTTCCAAATTACAGATCCAAAGTTATATGCATATGGTGTTGAACAACCTATCGCTGCTATTGAAAATTTAACAGCAACAACTCTAAGAAATATCGTTGGTGAATTAGAATTAGATGAAACATTAACATCAAGAGATACAGTTAATAGCAAAATGAGAATCATTTTGGACGAAGCAACAGACCCATGGGGAATTAAGATCAACAGAGTTGAGTTAAAGAACATTCTTCCTCCAAAAGATATCCAAGAAGCAATGGAAAAGCAAATGAGAGCTGAACGTGAAAGAAGAGAATCTATCTTAAAGGCTGAAGGTGAGAAAAAGAGTGCTATCTTAATTGCTGAAGGTGAAAAGGAAAGTAAGATTCTACGTGCTCAAGCAGATAAGGAAGCAAAGATCCTAGAAGCTGATGCTAAAAAGCAAGCAAGAATCATGGCAGCTGAAGCTGAAAAGGCAGCTTTAATAGCAGAAGGTGAAGGTAAGGCAAAAGCTATTACTTTAATTAACGACGCTAAGCCAAGCCAAAGCTATTTAACTCTAGAAGGCTATGAAGCTCTAAAGAAGGTTGCAGATGGACAATCTACAAAGATTGTTGTTCCAACAGAACTTTCAAATGTTGCAGGTCTTGTAGCAAGTGTTAAAGAAATAGCTACAGACAAGAAAGTAGAAAAGAAATAGGATTTAGATAAATGATACTAAGTCGCCCATCTGAAAAAGGTGGGCGATTTTTTATGTCAATAAGTGGATAATTGATTTATTAAATAATTGTCAAAAAACATGAAATTTTTGCTAAAATCACAATTCTGGGTTGACTCTAACCACCACCACCACCACGCATACTTATATTGTAAAGAATATGTGCGTAAATATGTGGATAACTACACGATATAGCGCACCCGTTGTTGATAACGATTGTTATTTTTCTAGATTTTGCACTGCATTTTGTGGATTTCGTTGTTGGCACAAATTAACTGTTTGGGGACAATTGTTATGTTTAAAGCGAAATGGGTAAGCTTGATTTTGATACTAGTTTTAGTGGCTTCTTTGATGGTGCTATTATTAGCGTGTGGCAATGAAGATATAGATAATCCAGTTGAGACCTCCGGTACAACAGAAGATATAAATAATCCAGTTGAGACCCCCGGTACAACATATTATACAGTTACCTTTAACGATTACGATGGAACTTTATTATACGAAACAAGTGTTTTAGAAGGGACAATTCCAGAATATGCTAAATCAAATCCAACTAGAGCAAAAGATGCAAATTACAAATATATATTTAGAGGATGGTCTCCAAATTTAGAGAAGGTTACAAAAGATGCCACATATACAGCCCAATATTCTAAAGAAGATTTGCCATATAGTATTTCTTTTGATTTAAACGGTGGAAGTTCTATATCAGAGCTTAAATCATTTAAAACAGATGAGATAACAAAAGAAGATTTTGTTTATAACATAACTAAACAAAAATATGCTTTTAGAGGTTGGTCATATAACGGGCAAATTGTATTTAACAAGAATGGCGAGAAGGTTTATAATTTTACTCCAACCTCTAATATGATATTCAAAGCTGAATTTGAAGAGCAAGTTACTTTAAAAGTCTATTACACAGTATATAATCCAAACGATAATGAATTATTAGATACATTTGATACATTGCCAACTAATATGGGAAGTGTTTCTAAAACACGATCATATCCTTGGAATACAAATGTAAATTTATTTGCAAATCCAAATGAAGGTTACACTTTTGTTGGTTGGTATTATCAAAAGAATGGAACAACGTATCCATTATCTAGCGAAGCCAATTATAACTATATGATGTGGGATGAAGATTTTACGGTAGAAGCTAGATTTAAATACACATTATATGATTTGAAAGTTTTGGCGAACCATCCGGAGAATGGACAAGTAATAATAAGAAACGATACTGTATATCAAAATACGAGTACAAAAGAAAAGTATTTCACAGAAAAGGTTACTATTGCCGCTGTTACAAAAACTGATGTTAGATTCTTAGGTTGGTATGATGAAGACAACCATTTGGTGATAACAAATGCCGTTTATTCTTTTGATATGATGAATAGAGATTATACATTAGAAGCTAAATGGGATTATTTTACTATATCTTACGACTTAGATGGTGGAGTTAATAATATTAATAATCCAACTTCATATAATTCAAATATGAATAATATCCCATTATTGAATCCAACAAAAGAACTATATACGTTTGATGGCTGGTATTATAACAATGAGAAGGTTACAGAGATTGATACGCAAAACATTTGTGATATGCAACTTAAAGCAAAATGGGCATCATATACAGTCACAACGACAAGTAATAATACTTCAGCAGGTAGCACAAATTATTCAGCCGCTACAAAAGTGACGGCAGGTAATAATGTGACAATAACGGCTACAACGAATACAGGGTATACATTTGTTGGCTGGTATAAAAGTGGTGAACAAGTAACTACAAATCCGTCTTATACATTTGCAATGCCAGCAAAGAACGTGATATATGAGGCTAGATGGAGCACCAATTCTTACACAATAACGATAGACAATCAAGCAATCTTCAATGGAGTGACAATTTCAGGCGTTACAAGCGGCAGCAGCTACGAATATAACTCAGTAATAGCGCTAACAGCCGCAGGTATACCAAGCGGATATACTATAAAGTGGGAAAGAAGTGATGGAGTGAGTTATATTGGAGGTAGTTACGCATTTAATATGCCTGCCTGCGCTATAACTATTGCTATTACTATTATCACGGAGCCTTACGCAAAAGATGGCAATGTGGTGTACTTTGGTTCATATCCACAAACAAAGGTAATAGATAGTATGATAGAATCTGCTTTAAATTCTCAAAGAGGTATATTGCCTACTGCAAGTAATTCTCAATCTTGGACAGATTATGGATACTATATAAATGGTTCTGTACGATCATATATGTGGTATAAAGATGTTGAATATCAAAATAACAAATATAGAGGCGTATATTTTATTCAATATAGGCCAGGCAATTGTCTATCTACTTCATCAGCATCTAATTCATACCAAGATGACAATGGCTACCAAACATCAATAGTATATTGGTTTAAATTTGAACCGATTAAATGGAGAGTTCTTACAGAATCAGATGGTAAGGCATTATTGCTTGCTGATCTGATACTAGATTCGCAACATTATGAACCAAGACATGCTGACGTTGAATATAGTCATAATGGAGGAACAGGATATGCAAATAACTATGAATTATCACATATCAGAAGTTGGCTAAATGACAATTTTTATAACACAGCATTTAACGCAGAGGAACAAGCGCTTATAGCTACTGTAACAGTAGATAATAGTGTGTCTTCAACTGGATATTCATCAAATAGTTATGCATGCTCAAATACAAGCGATAAGATATTCTTATTGTCATACAGCGAAGCGACAAATAGCAGTTATGGATTGAATAGCGATTCGGCAAGACAAGCAAAAGGCAGCGATTATGCTAAATCGCAAGGCTTATTATATAGTTATAATTGTTATTGGTGGCTTCGCTCACCTCATCCCGATCATGCTTACTTGGTGCGTGGCGTCGGCAATGGTGGCACCACCGACAGCCGATATGCGGTCGGAGATGCTGGCGGCGGGGTTCGTCCAGCTTTGTGGCTTCAAGAAATATAACGAGTAGGGGATTATATGAACAATCTATACGATAATGGCAATGGTTTATATTATGTTGTTAGTTTTGACAATAAAGTATTGATATATATTTGTGGGTATAGTCGTCTGTACAATTCATTAGTAAAAGCTATTCAATCGTTGGCCAATAATATTATTAAAGATAATATTAGCAAAATCGATTATATAGTAGTTGCAAATTATAACGAAGGAAGTATATGCGCGTTAAAAGCTTTGTTTGATAAAGCGAAAGAATTAAATATATCAATTCGTAAGGGTAGTGTGTTTTTCCCGGAGATATTAATCAATGGTGATGAAAATAATAAATGTCTAAGATGGCTAACAAAATTATATTTTAATTATAATTTGCAAAACGGGAAATATAAGAATTGTAGGTTGGCATTGATAAACGATATGTTAGAATACAAAGCTGTGGCGTCTAGAGGTTTAAAGCAAGATATTAGTGATAGAAATGTATCAATTATAGCTTTGCCATTAAGCCATAATATATCCCTCGTTTTTAAGTCGTTTAATAAAAATGATTCAGAATTAATGCGATGTATTGTTTCTCAAATAATAGAAAATTGGGAAAAGCATGAAAAAATATCAAAAGATGATGTTAATTCATTGTTTGCTGTTTCCAATGACAATCCGAGTATAATTCTTGTACATAAAGATAAATCTAAAATGGAGTTTTATTCAAGTAGAGAAGACAAATGGATACAACAATATGAGAATACAATCGAATCTATGCTTACAATTCCATAATATGTCGAAATAAGTTGACAATATGGTATAAGTTTTCGAATAGAAAGATATGGCATAAATATGTTGATGAATGTCCGTTTAAGTTCGATTAGAGAGATAAAAATATATTTTATATAGAGAAGTATTATTAATAAATAATGCAACCATTTGTTTATATCTATGATATAATAATCTCATATGGAATACGAGAAGCTTTTAAACGAACAACAATTAAAACCAGTATATGCTTTGGAAGGCCCAGTTTTAGTATTAGCGGGGGCTGGTTCTGGCAAGACAAGAGTCTTGACATATCGTATTGCCAACCTAATTGAAAAGGGAGTATCTCCATATAATATCTTAGCTATTACTTTTACAAATAAAGCAGCTAAAGAAATGCAAGATAGAATCTTTTCTGTAACAGGAGCCACTGGCGCTCAAATTTCTACATTTCACTCATTTTGTACAAGAGTATTACGTTCGGATATAGATGCACTTGGCTCATATACAAAGAGTTTTACAATTTATGACGAAGAAGATTCAAATAAAGTTATTTCAAGAATTCTAAAGACGTATGAATTGGATCAAGATAAGAAAGCTTTAGCTAAAGAGATAAAAGGACATATTTCATATGCAAAAAATTTCGGACATGATCCAGATTCTTATTATAAAGTAATATCTCATAATCCAAAGGTAGAATTGATTATAAGAGCATTTAAGGACTATCAAGACGAATTATTGAGGTCTAATGCTTTGGACTTTGATGATTTATTATTGCTTGTTTTAAAGCTATTCTATGAACACCCAGATGTTCTTCAAAAATACCAAGATAGATTTTTATACATTCACGTAGATGAATTCCAAGATACAAATAAGATTCAATACATGATATTGCGTCTTTTAGGTATGAAGTATCAAAATGTATTTGTCGTTGGCGATGATGACCAAAGTATTTATGGTTGGCGTGGAGCAGATTATACAAACATAAAAAGATTCGCAAAAGATTTTGCAGGATGCCAAATATTTAAGCTAGAGCAAAACTATCGTTCCACAAAGCAAATTTTGGATGTAGCAAATAGAGTTATTGCTAACAATAAAGAAAGAATGTCAAAAGAGCTTTGGACTGAGAAAGAAGGTGGCGTTAGAGTAGAATACAAAGCTGCATGGGATGATCTAGAAGAATCAGATTATGTATTATCTCAAATACAAATTCTAAAAAGAGCATGTGGATATGAAGATAAGGATTTTGCCATCCTTGTTAGAACTTCATCAATAACTAGACCTTTTGAAGAAAAATGCAATCTATACAATATCCCATATCGTTTAATTGGTGGACATAAGTTCTATGAAAGAAAAGAAATCAAGGATTTTCTTGCATATCTAAAGATTGTTACAAATCCAAAAGATAATGAAAGCGTATTAAGAGTTATAAATGTTCCAAAGCGTGGTATTGGAGATAGCGCTATAGATAGATTTGTAGAGGCTGCAAATAAAGTGGGATTATCACTTTGTGAAGCGCTTTCAGATTTATCAAAGTTAGATTTAACAACGATAGTTAGAAATAAGATTCAAAACTTTGCATCAATAATTAATGACTTAATTATAAAGCGTGACATGATGAATCTTGATGAATACATTGATTATGTTTACGAGACAGTGGATTTTGCATCAATGTACGATATCGATGAAGAAGAGGATAAAGATAGATTAGACAATTTATCTGAATTAATTACCGTTATTAAGAACTTCATTGAAGATAATCCAAATTCAACAATTGATGAATTCTTACAATCAGTAACACTTCAAACATCAGAAGACGATGCAGCAAAGCTTGGAGAAAACGTTTTAACAATAGCAACAGTGCATGGAGTTAAAGGTCTTGAATTTAAGTGTGTATTTATTGTAGGCCTTGAAGATGGTATATTCCCAATAAGAAGATTCGATTCTTCAGATGATGAACTTGAAGAAGAAAGACGAATAATGTATGTAGCTATAACTCGTGCTAAAGAAAGGTTATATCTAACTCATGCTCAACAACGTTATAGATTTGGAACAAAATCTTTCACAACGCCATCATTATTTTTGAAAGAATCAGGCGTAATGAGGACGCGCAACGAAGAGATATTAAAAACAACAAAGCCAGTATCTACATATAATTTCAAAACAACATTTGCACAAAAGCCAACGCCATCGTTTGCAAAGCCATCACCTATGCCAACTGTTCAGGATAAAGATTTATCTAAATTCAAGGTTGGACAAATGGTTAACCATACTAAATTTGGTAAAGGTGAAATTATTTCAATATCTGGTGAGAATGCAGATATAAAATTTGAAGGCCTTGGCGTTAAAAAATTTAACATGAGATTGGCTCCAATTAGTATAATAGAATAGGGTGATGTTATGGATAGAATGCACGAGCTTGTAGAAAAGTTAAATGAATATGCATATCAATATTACACATTAGATAATCCAACGGTATCTGACGTGGAATATGATAGACTTTACGATGAGCTTTTAAAGCTTGAAAAAGAGCAAGGCATCGTTTTAGACAATTCACCAACAAAGCGTGTAGGCGATGTAGTTTTAAAGAAATTCCAAACAGTTAAACATTTAGGCCGTTTATATTCTCTAGATAAATGCCAAACAAAAGAAAACATGGAAGCATGGCTAGATAAGCTTATATCTCAAAATAGAGGTAAAATGCCACTATGCTCACTAGAATATAAATTTGATGGGTTAACGATTAACCTTCTATATAGGGAAGGAAAGTTAGTTAGAGCTGCCACTCGTGGCAATGGTATTGAAGGTGAGGATGTAACAGAACAAGTAAAAACTATTCGTTGCGTACCACTATCTATAGATTTCAAAGGAACTGTTGAAGTTCAAGGTGAAGGCATTATGCTTTTATCTGAACTTAAAAAATATAACGAAAGAGAAGATGTAACACCACTTAAAAATGCAAGAAATGGTGTAGCGGGTGCTATTCGTAATCTTGATCCAAAAGTTACCGCACAACGTAAGCTTGAAGTTATTTGCTATAACGTAAACTACATTGAGGGTCTAGAGTTTAAAACTGGCGAAGATATGATAAACTTCATGAAAGAAAATAAGTTTAAAGTATCAACGTTCTATAAGCTTCTAGACAATAAACAAGCCATCTTAGATGGACTTGATGAAATACTTTCACAAAGACCAAATTTAGACTTCTTAATAGATGGGGCAGTAATTAAGATAAATGATCTAAATTTAAGAGATGTATACGGATTTACTGAAAAATTCCCAAAATGGGCAATAGCTTTTAAGTTCCCACCAGAAGAAGTAACAACAACACTAAAAGATGTTATATGGCAAGTATCAAGAACTGGAAAATTAAATCCAATTGCTGTTCTAGATCCAGTAGATTTGGCTGGGGTTACCGTATCTCGTGCAACTCTTTCAAATATATCTGAAATAAGACGTAAAGATATCCGTATTAATTCAAGAGTCTTTATCCGTCGTTCAAATGATGTAATACCAGAAATAACAGGAATAGCCGAGCATACTGAAGATTCAATTGAAGTAATTCCTCCAATTGTATGTCCAGCTTGTGGATCTCCTGTTGAATATCAAGGCGTATTTATTAAATGTACAAACAAAGATTGCGCACCAGCAATTATTTCTCAGATGACACACTTTGTATCTAGAGAGGCTATGGATATAGAAGGACTTTCAGAAAAGACGCTAGAACTTTTATATGAAGAAGGCAAGATTCAATCTTACGCGGACATCTACGCGTTAAAATACGCGGACATGGAAGGACTGGATTCTTTTAAAGATAAAAAGATTTCTAATGTTATTCAGGCTATAAACGATTCTAAGAACACAACTCTAGATAGAGTTTTGTTTGCAATCGGTATTCCAAATATTGGTAAAAAGGCTGCAAAGCAATTAGCATATAGATTTAAAACACTAGAAGCTGCAAGGAACGCTACAAAAGATGAGCTTCTAGCTTTAGATGATTTTGGTGAAATCATGGCTGACGCTTATATTGCTTTTTGGCAAAACGAAAAGAACAACCAGAAGGTTGATAGACTTTTAGAACTTGGCGTAAAGATAGAGGAAAAAGAAGAGATAGTTGGAAAGCTAACAGGAAAGATAGTAGTTTTAACTGGCTCTCTTCCAACACTTAAGCGTTCTCAAGCAAAAGAATTAATTGAAGCAAACGGTGGACAAACTGCAGACACAATCTCTAAAGCTGTTAATTTAGTTGTAGCAGGAGAGGATGCAGGTTCAAAACTTCAAAAAGCTCAAAAGCTTGGAATTGAGATAATTGATGAAGCAAAATTATTTGAGCTTATAAATAATAATTAAACTAAAATAGATTCATAAAAAATTGCGATTAAAACATGAGTCGACTCATTGTTTAATCGAAAAAGTGTAGTTTGCATATTTGCATAAATATAAATTTTGAACAAATTTAGAAAAAATATTTTGCTATACATACAAAGTATGCTACAATACTACCAAAGATAAATCTTTAAGTTGATTCAGAGAAGTCGACAAGGTTGCATAATTTTTAGGTTTCAATGTAAGTCTTGTCGTTTTCGCAAGACTTATTTTTCTTTAATAGGTCCAGAGAGGCCAAAAGGAGAGACGATGGAGATAAAAGCAAATTACTGTATCCCTACAAAATATCAAAAAACTATATTAGATAGTTTTTCAAAGATGGAGTCTCTTCAAAAATATAATACTAATCAATATACAATCTTACTTGGTTTTTGTGATGTGCATGTACACTTTAGAGAACCAGGTTTTTCATATAAAGAGACAATTAAAACTGGAGCTTTAGCTGCAGCTCGAGGTGGCTATACATCAGTTTTAACTATGCCTAATTTAAATCCAGTTCCAGATTCAATAGAAAATCTACAACAACAACTAGACATCATAAACCAAGATGCTTGCATCGAAGTTCTACCATATGGCGCTATAACAGTTGGCGAAAAAGGTGAAGAGCTTTCGGATATGGATGGCATGAAAGATAACGTTGTTGCTTTTTCAGATGATGGAAGAGGCTTACAAAGAGCTGAGATGATGGAAAAAGCTATGATTAAAGCAAAATCATTAGGAAAGATAATTGTAGCTCACTGTGAAGTTAATTCGCTTTTAAATGGCGGATATATCCATGATGGAAAATACGCAAAGCTTCATAATCACAAAGGTATATGTTCAGCATCTGAATATGAGCAAATCGCAAGAGATTGTGAAATAGCTAAAAAGGTAGGCGCTAAATACCATGTATGTCATATCTCAACTAAAGAAAGTGTAGAGATTATTCGTCAAGCAAAAAAAGATGGCGTTGATGTAACATGCGAAACAGCACCACATTATTTAATACTTGATGATTCTATGTTAAAGGAAGAAGGCAAGTGGAAAATGAATCCACCGCTTAGAGATATTTCAGATAAAGAAGCTTTAATTCAAGGCATCATTGATGGAACAATCGACTGCATTGCAACAGATCATGCTCCACATTCTCAAGAAGAAAAAGCAAAAGGTTTAGAAAAGAGCCCATTTGGAATAGTAGGCATTGAGACAGCTTTCCAAGAATTATACACAAATCTAGTTTTAAAGAATGTAATAACTCTTGAAAAGGCACTAGAACTTCTAGTTGTAAACCCAAGAAATAGATTTAATATTGCGCTAAATGAGGATTTCAGCATTTGGGATTTAAACAAAAAGGTAATAATTGATCCAAAAGATTTCTTATCTATGGGCAAAGCAACTCCATTTGAAGGAAATGAAGTAATTGGTGAAAACCAAGTAACCGTATATAACGGAAATATAGTATATAGAAAAATTTAATTAGCTTAGGAGGCTAAAGGTATATGGCAAAGAGAAAGGATATCAAAAAGATTTTAATCATCGGTTCAGGTCCAATTGTTATTGGACAAGCTGCAGAGTTTGACTATGCAGGAACACAAGCATGTCTTGCTTTGAAAGAAGAAGGTTATGAAGTAGTATTGGTTAACTCAAACCCAGCTACAATCATGACAGACACAACAATAGCAGACAAGGTTTATATGGAACCTCTAACACTTGAATACATTGCAAAGATCTTACGTTATGAAAGACCAGATGCAATCGTTCCAGGAATCGGTGGACAAACAGGACTAAATCTTGCAATGCAATTAGAAAAGAAGGGAGTTTTAAAAGAATGTAATGTAGAACTTTTAGGTACTCCATCTACATCAATTGAAAGAGCCGAAGATAGAGAACTATTCAAGGAAATGTGTCAATCAATTGGAGAACCAGTTATTCCATCTGAAATTACATATTCAGTAGAAGAAGCTATAAAGGCAGCAGACGACATCGGTTATCCAGTAGTTTTAAGACCAGCATTCACTTTAGGCGGAACAGGTGGCGGTTTTGCTAACAACAAAGAAGAATTAATCGAAGTTGCTACAAACGGTTTCCAATTATCTCCAGTTCATCAAGTATTAGTTGAAAAATCTGTAAAGGGATATAAAGAAATTGAGTTCGAAGTTATGAGAGACTCAAACGATAAAGCTATAACAATTTGCGGGATGGAAAACGTTGACCCAGTTGGCGTACATACAGGGGACTCAATCGTTGTAGCTCCAATTATGTCTTTAAATGATCACGACCTAAAAATGTTAAACGACTCTGCCATAAAGATCATTAAGGAATTAAAAATCGAAGGTGGATGTAATGTACAATTCGCACTTAATCCAAATTCTTCAGAATATTATTTAATCGAAGTTAACCCAAGAGTATCTAGATCTTCAGCTCTTGCTTCAAAAGCATCAGGATATCCAATTGCAAGAGTTACTGCAAAGATTGCTGTAGGTATGGCTCTTGAAGATATTAAGGTTGGTGGAACAACTGCAGATAAAGAACCATCTTTAGATTATGTAGTTGCTAAGTTCCCAAGATTCCCATTTGATAAATTCTCAACAGCTTCAAATATGTTAGGAACACAAATGAAAGCAACAGGTGAAGTTATGTCAATTGGTGCTAACCTTGAAGAATGTTTCTTAAAGGCTACAAGATCTCTAGAAGTAGGGGTTACACACATCTACGTTTCTAAGTTCGACAACATGTCAAAAGAAGAATTAATGGCATATGTATCTGAATTTAGAGCAGATAACATCTTCGCAATCGCAGAACTTGTTGCTCGTGGAGCTACTGTTGAAGAGATGTCAAAAGTTACTATGATTACACCACTATTCCTAGAAGCTATAAAGAGAATAGTAGATAAAGAATATGAATTAAAAGATAACGTTAAGAATGCTGAAGTTCTAAAGTCTGCAAAGGTTCTAGGATTTTCAGATAAGTTCATCGCTAAGCTTTGGAACATGAAAGAAATCGAAGTTACAAACTTCAGAAAAGAGCATAACATCAAGCCAATCTTCAAGATGGTTGATACTCTACATTCTGGAGCTTACATCCCATATTTCTATTCAACATACACAGGGGATAAGAGCGAATCAATAATTACAGATAAAAAGAAGATAATAGTTCTAGGTGCTGGTCCAATCAGAATTGGCCAAGGTGTAGAATTCGACTATTCAACAGTTCATGCTGTAACAACAATCAAAAAGTCTGGATACGAAGCAATCATCATTAACAATAACCCAGAAACAGTATCTACAGACTACACAACATCAGATAAGTTATACTTTGAACCTCTAACTCCAGAAGATGTTATGAACATTATAGATTATGAAAACCCAGAAGGAGCTATTGCAACTTTAGGTGGTCAAACAGCAATCAACCTTGCTCAACCACTAACTGATAGAGGAGTAAAGATTATCGGTACAGATTGCGAAGCCATCGATAGAGCAGAAAATAGAGACTTATTTGAAAAACTTCTAAAGAAATTAGATATCCCTCAACCAGAAGGATGCGCAGTAACAAAGATTGAAGACGGTGTAGCAGCTGCTGCAAGAATCGGATACCCAGTTTTGGTTAGACCATCATTTGTATTAGGTGGCCGTGCTATGCAAATCGTATCTGATGAAAAGCAATTACGTCACTATTTAAAGACAGCCGTTGAAATCGATGAAGATAAGCCAGTTTTGGTAGATAAATACATCGTTGGTAAGGAAGTTGAAGTTGACGCTATATGCGATGGAAGAGACGTATTCGTTCCAGGTATCATGGAATTAGTAGAGAGAACTGGTATCCACTCAGGTGACTCAATCTCTGTATATCCAGCATTCTCAATTTCAAATAAGGTAAAGGGAATCATCCTACAATATGCTAAGAAGCTTGGCCTTGGCATTGGTATCAAGGGTCTATACAATATCCAATTCATCGTAGATAAAGATGAAAAGGTATATATCATCGAAGTTAACCCAAGATCATCTAGAACAGTTCCATTCTTATCTAAGGCTACTGGATATTCTTTAGCAGATATTGCAACAGAAGTAATCATGGGTAAGACTCTAAAGGAACAAGGTATCTTTGATATCTACCCAGAAGAAAAGAAGCGTTGGTATGTAAAAGTTCCAGTATTCTCATTCAATAAATTAAGAGGATTGGACGCATATCTTTCTCCAGAAATGAAATCTACAGGTGAAGCAATCGGATACGATGACAAATTAAATAGAGCTCTATATAAGGCACTTCAAGCATCTGGCATGAAGCTAAGAAATTATGGTACAGTATTTGTAACAGTTGCTGATGCAGATAAAGAAGAAGTATTACCTTTAATTAGACGTTTCTATAACCTAGGATTCAATATCATGGCTACAAAGGGAACAGCAAACTTCTTAATCGAGCATGGTATTAGAACACACGTATTAAAGAAGATTTCAGATGGTTCTGATGACATTAAAAATGCAATTAGATCAGGATTCATAAACTATGTAATCAATACATCAGATGTAGCAGCACTAAATCAACAAAACGATGGCTACACAATAAGAAAATATGCAATTGAAAGTAACGTTACAATGTTCACATCTCTAG
The DNA here is from genome assembly GCA_015055975.1 of Clostridiales bacterium. Taxonomy (GTDB): domain Bacteria; phylum Bacillota; class Clostridia; order Christensenellales; family UBA3700; genus UBA3700. The sequence continues at coordinate 14,316 of SVHF01000017.1, forward strand.
ATACAGTAAAGGTTCTTTTGGATGTTTTAGATGAAACAACAATTCGTATCTCTACAATCGATGCATAAAGGAAAATAATGAAACAATCAATATTTGAAATAAGCGAAAATATCCCACTAACAAAAAGCGTTTATAAAATGACGCTTTTGGGGGATACTAGCGATATAACAAAACCAGGCCAATTTGTAAATATCAAATTAGATGGATTATTCCTTCGCCGTCCAATATCTGTAAACGATGTAGAGGGCGACAAATTAACTTTAATCTACAAAGTTGTAGGAAAAGGAACTGAGCAAATGTCTAATATGGTATGTGGCGAAACGCTAGACATCTTAACAGGACTTGGCAATGGCTACGATATATCTAAATCAGGCAAAAACCCACTTTTAATTGGAGGTGGCGTTGGTGTGCCTCCACTATATATGCTAGCAAAGAGGTTAATTGAAAAAGGTGAAGATGTATCTGTTATTTTAGGCTTTAACACTAAAGATGAAATATTCTATGAAGACGAATTTAAAGCTATAGGGGCTAAAGTTTATGTAACTACGGTTGATGGCTCATATGGTATAAAAGGATTCGTTACAACCCCTATGGAGAGCTTAGATTATACATATACATACACATGCGGCCCAGAGCCAATGTTAAAGGCTGTATATAAGACAGCAACCACATCTGGCGAATATTCTTTTGAAGAGAGAATGGGATGTGGATTTGGAGCTTGCATGGGATGTAGCTGCAAAACACTATATGGCAATAAGAGAATCTGTAAAGATGGTCCAGTTTTAGTTAAGGAGGAAATAATATGGGAAAAATGAGTGTAAACCTTTTAGGGATAGAATTAGATAACCCAATTATTCCTGCATCTGGAACATTTGGCTTTGGATATGAATTCAATGAATTATATGACATAAATATACTTGGAACATTTTCATTCAAAGGCACAACTAAAGATCCTCGTTTTGGAAATCCAACACCAAGAATAGCTGAATGTCCAGCAGGCATGATTAACGCAGTAGGGCTACAAAACCCAGGAGTTGAAAAAGTTATATCTGAAGAACTTCCAAAATTGACAAAAGTATTCCATAAAAAAGTTATGGCAAATGTATCGGGATTTTCTGTTGAAGATTATGCATATACTTGCGAAAAGATAGATAAAGAGGATTGTGTTGGTTGGATAGAAGTAAATGTTTCTTGTCCAAACGTACATGGTGGCGGAATGAGCTTTGGAACATCTCCAGAAGCTGCAAGTGAAGTTGTAAGAGCAGTAAAGAAGGTAACAACAAAGCCTATAATTGTAAAGTTATCTCCAAATGTAACAGATATAGTAGCAATTGCAAAAGCTTGTGAAGAAGCTGGCGCTGATGGAATAAGTTTAGTTAATACATTCTTAGGTATGAGAATAGATTTGAATAAGAAAAAGCCAGTTATAGCAAATAAAATGGGAGGCTTTTCTGGACCTGCTATTTTCCCAATAGCGCTAAGAATGGTTTATCAAGTATCTCATGCAGTTAAGATTCCAGTTGTAGGAATGGGGGGAGTTAGTTCTGCCGAAGATGTTATAGAGATGATGCTAGCAGGCGCTACAGCAGTTGAAGTTGGAGCTGCCAATTTAGTTGATCCATTTGCTTGCAAAAAAATAATTGAAGATTTACCAAGGGTAATGGAAAAGTATAAAATAGAATCACTAGAAAGTATTATTGGAGGTTGTGAATAATGGGAAGAGACGTAATCATTGCTTGCGATTTTGATAGCGCCGAAAAGACATTGGCATTTTTAGACCAATTCAAAGGAAGAAAACCATTTGTTAAAATTGGTATGGAATTATACTACGCAGAAGGTCCAGCAATTGTAAAAGCTTTAAAGGAAAGAGGCCATAAGATCTTTTTGGATTTAAAACTTCATGATATTCCAAATACAGTTAAAAAGTCTATGGCAGTTTTATCTAGACTTGATGTAGATATGACAAATCTTCACGCTGCTGGCACAATCAATATGATGAAAGCAGCAATTGAAGGATTAACAAGAGAAGATGGAACACGTCCACTTTTAATTGCCGTAACACAACTAACTTCTACAGATCAAGAATCTATGACAAAGGATTTATTAATAGAAAAGCCAATTGATGAAGTTGTTATGCATTATGCTAAAAACGCAAAGGAAGCAGGATTGGATGGTGTAGTTTGTTCGCCACTTGAGGCTGAAAAAGTCCATACATCTTGTGGAAAAGAATTTTTAACAGTAACTCCAGGGGTTAGATTTGCAGATGGAGATATAGGCGATCAAAAGAGAGTTATGACCCCTGCTCAAGCAAAAGCAATCGGTTCTGACTATATCGTAGTTGGAAGACCAATAACAGCAGCTCAAGATCCAGTTGCTGCATATGAAAGATGTTTAAAAGAATTCGTAGGAGACTGATATGAATAACTTAGAAAATTTAATAGCAAAAGATTTATTATCTATAAAGGCAGTTTTCTTTAGACCAGAAGAACCATTTACATGGGCAAGTGGAATAAAGAGCCCAGTATATACAGATAACCGTTTAACACTAACAGCACCATCTGTTAGAAACGATGTAGAAAATGGACTTGCTCAACTTATAAAAGAAAATTATCCAGATGCTGAAGTATTGATGGGAACTTCAACTGCTGGTATTGCGCATGCAGCTATTGTTGGACATATTCTTCAAATGCCAATGGGTTATGTAAGAAGTGGCGCCAAAGACCATGGTAGACAAAACCAAATTGAAGGAAGATTAGAAAAGGGACAAAAGGTTGTAGTTGTTGAAGATTTAATTTCAACAGGTGGCTCAGTAATTGAAGTTGTTAATGTATTAAGAGAAGCAGGAGCTGAAGTTTTAGGCGTTGTTTCAATCTTTACATACGGAATGCAAAAGGGCTTAGATAGATTAAAAGAAGCAAATGTTAAAAACATCTCTTTAACAAACTTCGATGTTATTGCAAATGTAGCAGCAAAAGAAGGATACATTAAAGAAGAAGATGTTGAAAGATTAATTAAATTCAGAAATAATCCATCTGATGAAAGTTGGATTAAATAGGGGATGTATGAGAAGTTTAATTGACGTAGTTGATTTAACAGTTGAAGAAATCGATGAATTAATTAATGTCGCAAATGACATTATAGAAAATCCAGAAAAATACCAAGAAAAGTGCAAAGGCAAAAAACTAGCAACACTTTTCTATGAGCCATCTACAAGAACTAGACTATCTTTTACAGCAGCAATGATGGAACTTGGTGGAAATGTTCTAGGATTTTCTGAAGCATCATCTTCTTCTGCTATGAAGGGAGAATCTATAGCAGATACAGCAAAGATGTTGTCTTGCTATGCAGATATTATTGCCATGCGTTCTCCAAAAGAAGGCGCACCATTTGTAGCATCAAAAGCTGCATCAATTCCAGTTATTAATGCGGGTGATGGTGGACATTGCCATCCAACTCAAACACTAGGGGATCTATTGACAATTAAAAGAGAAGTTGGAAGATTAGATAATCTAACAGTTGGCTTTTGTGGAGACTTAAAATATGGAAGAACAGTTCACTCTTTCATTAACGCCTTATCTAGATACAAAAACATAAAGATAGTGCTAATTTCTCCAGAAGAGTTGAAATTGCCAAATTACGTCAAATATGAAGTCCTAGACAAGAACAAAATGGAATATAGAGAAACAACATCTCTTGAGGAAGCAATTCCAGGACTTGATGTTCTATATATGACAAGAATTCAACAAGAAAGATTCGTAGATATAGACGAATACAATAGATTAAAAGATAGCTACATTTTAACAGTAGATAAATTGCAAAACGCAAAAGATTCTTTAGTTATAATGCACCCACTTCCAAGAGTAAATGAAATATCTGTGAAAGTAGATGACGATAAACGTGCTTGCTATTTCAAACAAGCTCTATATGGAAAGTATATGAGAATGGCACTTATCCTAAAGCTTTTAGACGAAGCAAAGAAGAATCCACAAAAAGAGCAAATGTACAATTTAGATGAAGTTGTCTTCGATAAGTTCACTTGCACAAATCCAAGATGTATCACTTCAACAGAGCAAGAATTAACACAAATCTTTAAGTGTGTAGATAAGAAAAACGGCATCTATAGATGTATCTATTGCGAGAAAAAAGCAAATAACTAGTCTTTAAATAGCATCAAATATCAACATCAATACTGACCATTAGGTCAGTATTTTGCTTAATGATAAATAATTTTCAAAATGATAAATAATATAAATAAATATAAATAAATGATAAAAATATTTACAAATGATAAAAAAGCTAATATAATATGCGTAGAAGGAGATATAAAGATGAATAGTCCATTTAATGTATCGTTCGGTGAAGAACCAAAAAACTTAATTAAAAGAACAATTGAATTTGAACAAGTAACATCTGTGTTTGATAGCGATATGCCAGAAACTAAAATAATGATGATTACAGGCGCAAGGGGTTGTGGAAAAACCGTGTTGCTTAGCGAAGTTAAAAATTATTACGATAACAAAGATAACTGGATTACCGTAGATATTAATCCGAATGGAGATATTTTAGCTCAATTAGCATCTAAGATTTATGAGACAGGAAAAGTTAAAAAACTATTTCTTAAGGCCGAGTTTAATTTCTCGTTTCATGGATTAGGATTGTCAATTCATGGCGATGAATCGCTAAGTAGTATTTATACATTATTGGATAACATTTTCAAATATCTAAAGAAGAAAGAAATTAAAGTGTTAATAACTATTGATGATGTTTCTTGTAATGACAACGTAAAGTTGTTCGTCCATTCGTATCAAGAATATTTAAGAGAAGGTTATTTAACATATCTTCTTTTAACTGGGCTATATGAAAATATAGATAAACTGGAAAAAACGGACAATATAACATTCTTAGCAAGGGCGCCAAAAATATATCTAAGTAAGCTTAATCTTAGAGCGATTACTATGACATACATGAGTGTGTTTGGAATTGGTGAAGACGATGCAATTCAACTTGCGAAACAAACAAACGGATATGCTTATGGATTTCAATTATTAGGCAGCATTTTGTATAAAAACAATAAAACTAAAATTGACGATTCAATATTATCTAATTATGATTTGCAATTAGAGGATAATGCATACTCTTTAATATGGAGATCGTTAACGAATCTAGAGCAAAAGATTCTATTTGGTATCGCGGCGACATCAGGCACAAATAAAGAGATTTTAAATTATACAAATTTAAACAATGCGACTTTACAAATATATAAAATAAGGCTATCTAAAAAAGGCTTAATCGATTCTACGCAAAGAGGTAAAATTGCATTTGTTCTCCCAAGATTTAAAGAGTTCGTGCTATTTCAGTTAAAAGTTATGGAAGAGTAATTATAAATAACTAAATACTTTGTATTTATATCAAGGCAGTCTTCGTGCTGCCTTTTCATATGCGCTTTCGCGAGCGCATTTTGCTTGTATAAAATACGCGCTTGTGCTAAATTATATTTTAATATATTTAATTAAGAGGTGCGCGATGGCAGTTAATAGCATGACCGGATACGGAAAAGGCATTTGCGAAAAAGATGGATTAAAGGTTACTGTTGAAATTAAATCAGTAAACCATAGATTTTTAGACTTAATGATAAAGTCTCCAAAGATTTTCTCATTTGCAGAAGATACTATTAGAAAGTGCATGAAAGACAATTTTGTCAGAGGCCACTTTGATATCTTTGTAAATTACGAAGATGTTAGAGAAGATAGAACAAAGGTTGTTTTCGATTATTCACTTGTTAACGCATACGTTGAAGCAGCTAAAAAGATTTCTACAGATTTCACACTTCAAGATAATATTTCAGCTATAGATATCTTATCTTTCCCAGATGTAGCAAAAACTACATGCGAAGATGAAGATGAAGTTTTCTTAAACGAGATTGTTACAAAAGCTACAAATGAAGCTATAGAGAAAATTTCTGTAATGCGTAAAAATGAAGGTGCGCTTATGGAAAAGGATGTTATGAGCAAGATGGCTACAATTTCTGAAATAGTTAAAGTTATTGAAGAAAAGGCCCCAAATATGGTTCAAGAACATTTTGCAAAAGTTAAAGAAAGAGTATCTGAGATGCTAAAGGATGTATCAATTGATGAAGCTAAGCTTTTAAACGAAGTAGCCTTTTATTCAGACAAAGTTTGTGTAGATGAAGAAATACAAAGATTAAAGAGCCACTTAAGCCACTTTAGCGAAATCATTTCAAAAGGTGGTGCTTGCGGTAAGCAATTAGACTTCATTGTTCAAGAAATGAACAGAGAAGCAAACACTTGTGGAAGTAAGTGTAATAATATTGAAGTTTCTAACCAAGTAATCGCTCTAAAGAACGAAATAGAAAAAGTTAGAGAACAAATTCAAAATATTGAGTAGGTGCAAAGATGAAAAAGAAGGGTTTGCTAATTATCTTATCTGGTCCATCTGGAGCTGGTAAAGGAACAGTTCTAAAAGAAGTTATGAAGACATACAAGAATCTTTCAGTTTCTGTGTCTGTTACAACTCGTGCTCCAAGAGAAGGAGAAGTAGAAGGTGTAAACTACTACTTCAAGACAATTGAAGAATACAAACAACTTGCTCACGATAACGCGTTTTTAGAAAGTGAGTGCGTATATGGAAATTATTATGGCACACTAAAGAGCGAAGTTTTCGGAAGAATTGAAAAAGGACAAGACGTTGTTTTGGAAATAGATGTTAAGGGTGCATTCAATGTACTTGGAAAATATAAGGATGCAGTTTCTATCTTTGTATGCCCAACATCTATGGATGAATTAAAATCAAGACTTGCTGGTCGTGGTAGCGAGACAGCAGAAGCCCTAGAAAGAAGACTAAATGCTGCTATGGGTGAAATTAAAGAAGCTACTAAATATGGCTATGTAGTTGTAAATGATGACGTTAAAGAATGTGCTGATGACGTTATTGCAATTATAAAGGCTGAAAAATGTTCGACAAAAATTAATAACGATTTCATAAACAAATTAACAGGAGGTAATAGTTAATATGATGATCGATCCACCAATTGATAAATTAATCAAAAAGGCTCCATGTAGATATGCCTTAGTTTGCGGAGTAGCAAAAAGAGCTAGAGAGTTAGAAACAGAAGTAAACAAGGAATACCTAGAAGCATCTGGAAAGAAATCTATCCAACTTGCTGCAGAAGAAGTTTATAACGATAAGATTTCTATTGTTGTAGGAGAAAAGAAATAATGTTATCTAGCGTGAACATCGTTTTAGGTGTTACGGGCGGAATCGCATGTTATAAAGCGTGCGAGATAGTTTCGCGCTTGAAAAAGTTAGGTGCAGGCGTAGATGTTATTATGACAAAGAATGCTACAGAGTTTGTTCAACCTCTAACATTTGAGTCACTATCATCAAGACCTGTAACCGTTGACATGTTCGCGCCAAAGAAAAAATTCGAGGTTGAGCATATATCACTTGCTAAAAAAGCAGACCTTTGTATTATAGCTCCAGCAACAGCTGATGTTATTGCAAAGCTTGCTGAAGGCATAGCTGATGATATGCTAACTACAACAGTTCTTGCTATGAAGTGCAAAATTTTAATTGCACCAGCAATGAACACAAACATGTATGAAAATCCAATCACTCAAAAACACATTCAAGATTTAAAAGCTAGAGGATTCATTTTTATTGATCCAGTATCTGGCCGACTTGCTTGTGGAGATAAGGGTGTTGGTAAGATGGCTGAGCCAATAGACATTGTATCTAAAGCCGTTGAGATTTTGATTCCAAATCAAGATTTTAAAGGAAAGAAGGTTCTAATTACAGCAGGAGCCACACGTGAGCCAATCGATGGCGTTAGATTTATAACAAACAAATCTTCAGGCAAAATGGGTCTTGAGATTGCAAAAGCAGTTATAAAGCGTGGAGGACAAGTAAAGCTTGTAAAGGGTTTAACTTCTGTAGATATTCCAGGATACATCCAAGATATCGTTGAAGTTGAAACAACACAACAAATGTTTGAAGCTGTAATGGATAATGTAAAAGATGCAGATATAATCATTAAGGCTGCAGCTCCATCTGATTACAAACTAAAAAACAAATTTGACAATAAGATTAAAGATGAAGAATTGACTTTGTCTTTAGTAAAGAATCCGGACATTGCTAAAGAAGTTGGCAAAATTAAGGGCGATAAGAAACTTATAATCTTCTGTGCAGAAACAACGGATTTAATAGAAAACGCTTTAAAGAAGATCAAGTCTAAAAACGCTGACTTAGTTGTAGCTAACGATGTAACAAAAGAAGGCGCAGGATTTGATGTCGATACGAATATCGTTACAATATGCACAAAAGATGGGCAAGTTCATGCATACGACAAGATGCTAAAAAGTGAAGTTGCCAATGTGATTTTGGATGAGATAACAAAGTTATGATTGCAAGAGTAATAATCGATCAATCTTCAACGCAACTAGATAGACCTTTTGATTACTCAATTCCAAAAGATATGCTTGTCGAAAAAGGAGATAGAGTTATCGTTCCTTTCGGCAAAAGAACAATAGAAGGCTTTGTAATAGATATAACTTCAACTTCAGAATTTGAAACAAAGCCAATATTGCAAGTAATTGACGAATATAAATGTTTTTCTCAAGAAACTCTAGATTTGATGGAGTATATGAGAAAAAGATTCTTTCTAAAGTATGTGGATATTCTAAGATTATTTATTCCATCTGCTTTAAGAAAGGGCAAGGTCAGAGACCTTGAAAGATATTATGTAACTTTAAATGAGAATATTGACGAATCTTTAATAAAGACTCAAAAGCAAAAAGAACTTTTCGAGTTTTTAAAAGAAGAACACGAAAAGCCATTATCTGAATTGACATTCTTATTTGGCGCATCTCCAATTAATTCGCTTTTGAAAAAAGGTGTTTTATCTAAAGGGCTTCAAAAAGTAGATAGAATCCCACTTAAAGATGCGGTAGCTAAAAAGAAACAAGTAACGTTGACTCCTGATCAAGAAAAGGCATTAAAAACTATTTTTGAAACAGATAAGGATGTAATACTTTTACATGGGGTTACAGGCTCTGGAAAGACTCAAGTGTATATCGAGGCTATAAATAAAGTGCTAGCATCTGGCAAAAACGCCATAATGCTTGTTCCTGAGATTTCTTTAACTCCTCAAACTCTAAAGAATTTTAGAGCGGTATTTGGAGATAAGGTAGCGCTATTGCATAGTGGCCTTTCTGATGGTGAAAGATACGACGAGTGGAAAAAGCTACTTCTAAATGAAGCAAAGATTGTAGTAGGGGCTCGTAGTGCAATCTTTGCGCCTCTTCAAAATATTGGACTAATTGTTGTAGATGAAGAACACGATTCAAGTTATTCATCAGAAACAAATCCAAGATATAAAGTCATAGACATTGCAAGATTTAGAGCAAAATACAATAATGCAAAAGTTGTCTTAGGTTCAGCAACTCCATCAATTGAAACATATAAATTAGCAAAAGATGGTGTATATGAATTAGCAAAGATGCCAAAGAGAATTACGGATAAGGGCATGCCAGATTTCAATATCGTAGATATGAAACAAGAAATCATGTGTGGAAATACATCTATGTTTTCAAGAAGATTGCAGGCAGCAATTAAAGAAACATACGATAAGCACGAGCAATCAATGCTTTTAATTAACCGTCTTGGATATTCATCTTTTGTTAGGTGTCCAAAATGCGGATATGTTCCAAAGTGTGAAAACTGCGATGTAACGCTAACTTATCATAAAGCGGAAAATAAGCTTGCTTGTCATTATTGTGGAGCTAGAGTCCAAATGTTTGATAAATGCCCACAATGTGGGGCCGACAAACTGAAGTTTGGTAAAATTGGGACAGAAACCGTTATTGAGGAGCTAAATAAGATATATCCAGAGATTAGAACTTTGAAGCTTGATTCAGATGTCAAAACACAAAAAGATGGAACTCATGAAGTTTTACAACAATTTGCAGATAAAAAAGCTGATGTATTAGTTGGAACGCAAATGATAGCAAAAGGCCATGATTTCCCAGATGTAACATTAGTTGGCTTAGTGGACGCAGATTTAGGGCTATATCAGCAAGATTTTAGATCAAACGAGAGAACCTTCCAACTTGTTACTCAAATGGCTGGAAGGGCCGGAAGAGCGGATAAAAAAGGAAGTGTAATACTTCAGACATATTCGCCAACGCATTATGTGTATAAATATGCTACATCATATAATTATGATGAGTTCTATAAAAAGGAAGTCAATATTAGGGAAACAACAGCATTCCCACCATTTGTCTCAATAGTTAGAGTTATGGTTACACATCAAAAAAGAGAAAAGGCAAGAGACTTTGCTCGTGAAGTGTATAAAAAGATAAGAGAAGAAGCAAAGCAAAATAAAAACATAAGGACGCTTGCAGGAAACGAAGCGCCAATAAATAGAATAAAAGATAACTTCAGATTCCAAATTGTTATGAGAATAAATAAGGAAGATGAGTTAGAAACATTGAGTAAAATACATAGTATTTTAGATTCATTAGATAAGAAAGATTTGTCAATCTTTGTAGAGCAAGATCCACAAAGCTTGATGTAGGGAGGCATGTATGGCTATAAGAGATATCGTAAAAGACGGAGAGCCAATATTAAGAAAAAAATGTAGAGAAGTTGATGTATTTGATGCAAAGCTTGCAAAACTTCTTGATGATATGAAAGATACTTTGGATAAAGCTGATGGCGTTGGGCTTGCTGCTCCACAAGTAGGTATTTTAAAGAGAGTTGTAATTGTTGAGTTTGAAGACTTTTTCTTAGAGATGGTAAACCCAGTTATCATCGAACAGTCTGGTTCTCAAATCGGACAAGAAGCATGCCTATCTGTTCCAAATAGATCTTGTGATGTAGAAAGACCAAATAGATTGGTAGTTAATTACCAAACAAGAAAAGGAAATAAAAAGCAAATAGTAGTTGAAGATTTCATAGCAAGAATTTTCTGCCATGAAATTGACCATTTGGATGGTATTTTATACTACGACAAGGAATATAAAAAATAATGAGAATAGTCTTTTTAGGAACACCAGATTTTTCAGTAAGCTGTCTTGATGCTTTGATTGAATCAAAGCACGATGTTGTTGCTGTAGTTACTCAACCAGATAAAGCAAGAAATAGAATGGTTGTTAGCTTTTCGCCTGTTAAGGAAGAAGCTTTAAAGCACGGAATTAAAGTATTGCAATATGATAAAATCCGTGTTCAAGGTGTTCAAGACTTAAAAGATTTAAATCCAGATTTGATGGTAACTTGTGCATATGGTCAAATCATATCTCAAGAGATTTTAGATATTCCAAAATATGGCGTTATAAATGTTCACGCATCGCTACTTCCAAAATATAGAGGATCAGCTCCAATTCAATGGGCAATATTAAATGGCGAAAAAGAAACAGGAATTACAATTATGCAAACAGCACTTGGAGTTGATTCAGGAGATATCATACTTCAAGAAAAAGTAGCTATAAAAGAAAACGAAACAGCAGGAGAGCTTTTTGATGATTTAGCAAAGATTGCTCCATCTGTTTTAATGAAAGCAATTGACTTAATTGAAAGTGGCAAAGCCACTTTTACAAAGCAAAACGAGAGTGAGGCTACACATTTTCCAATGCTATCTAAAGAAGATGGCCACATAAATTGGAATGAAGATGGCCAAAAGATTATAAACAAGATTTATGGATTAAATCCATGGCCAAGTGCATATTCTATGCTAGATGGCAAACTATTCAAGATTTATAAAGCAAGATTTATTGAAGGAAACTCTTCTGAGTTTGGCAAGATTTTAGATAACAGAGTTTCTTGTAAAGGTGGATATATTGAACTTCAAGAAGTTCAAATCGAAGGCAAAAGAAAGATGGATATATCTGAATTTACTCGCGGCTTTGATTTAAATGGGAAGGTATTGAATTAATGAGTGATCTAAAGCTAGCGTATGATATTCTATCTTCTGTCTATCTTGACAAGGCATATGCATCTTTAGAGTTATCTAAACAAATCGACAAGGCAAATAAAAAAGAATTTGTAGTAAGCTTAGTTTATGGCGTCATAGAGCGCGATATTGAGCTAGATTATTACATTGCAAAGCTTTGTGCTAAAAAGCCAAAAAATGCGCTTATAATCCTTTTGAAATTGGGAATGTATCAAATAAAGTACATGAACTCAATCCCAACATATGCAGCAGTATCTAAGACGGTTGATTTATGCAAGGAAATTAAAAAGCAAGAATTGACAGGTTTTGTTAACGCAACGCTAAAGAATTTTGCAAATAATAAAATTGAACTTCCAAAAGATAAATTTGAAAGAATGTCTATTGAATATTCGGCACCTTTATTTGTTGTTAAAGAATATGTTGAAGAATATGGAATTGATAATGCGAAAGCTATGCTTTCGAAATCTGATTTTAATCTAGAAAATTTTAGAGTTACACACAAGTATTCTATTGAAGAATTGATAACGCTATTGAAGGAAAATAAGATTGAATATATTGATTCTTTGCCTAATTGTGTATTTGCAAAAAACGATAAAATAATGCACGATTTGTATAGTGCTGGAAAAGTTACAATTCAATCTAAAACATCTATTCTTACTGCAGAAATTGTAGATCCTAAAGATGGCGACAAAGTTCTGGATTTGTGCGCAGCTCCAGGTGGCAAATCTATATATATGGCAGAGCTTGCAAAATGCGAAGTTACTGCTTGCGATATTCATCCGCATAGAGTTGAATTGATAGAAAGCTATAAAAGACGTGTAGGCGTAGAAAATGTTAAAACTTGTGTTTTGGATGCTACGAAAGAAAATAAGGCGTTTTTGGATAAGTTTGATAAGGTATTATGCGATGTGCCATGCTCAGGACTCGGCGTTGCAAAAAAGAAGCCAGATATCTATCTTAATATGACTAAAGAATCTATAAAGGATTTGCCAAATATTCAATATAAAATATTGAACAATGCAAAATTATATGTTAAAAAAGGTGGCGATTTAGTATATTCAACATGCACGACGCTTCCTGAAGAAAATAAGGATGTAATAGCAAAGTTTTTGAGTGAAAATTCAAACTTTGAAAAAGTATATGAAAAGCAATTTTTACAAGTTGATGAAACCCTAGATGGATTCTACATTTGTCAGATGGTGAGAAAATGAAGCAATTATTAGATTATTCATTTGAAGAATTAGAAAAAATAGTGCTTGATTTAAACGAGCCAAAGTTCCGTGCTAAGCAATTATTTGATTGGTTAAATAAAGGCGCAGAATTTGACGAAATGAAGAATCTTCCAAAGTCATTTATAGAGAAATTAAAAGCAAATGATTATATTGCTCAAGCAATCAAAATTAAAGAAGTTTTAGTATCTAAAATTGATGGCACAAAAAAGTATATTTACGAGCTTTTTGATGGAAATATCATTGAAGGCGTTTTGATGAAATATAAATATGGAAACACAATATGTGTTTCTACCCAAGTTGGATGTAGAATGAATTGTGCTTTTTGTGCATCGGGACTAGATGGGCTAATTCGTAACTTAACACCAGGTGAAATCTTGGGACAAGTAATTGCTGTAAATAAGGATAATAAGAAAGGCGATGAGCGTGCTATAACTAACATCGTTTTGATGGGTTCTGGAGAACCTTTAGATAACTACGAAAATGTTACAAAGTTTTTGGATCTTGTAAATGCCGAATGTGGATTGAATATATCTATGAGAAATATATCTTTATCTACTTGTGGTATATGCGATAAAATCTACAAGCTTGCTGATGATGGATACAATCTAACATTGACAATATCGCTTCATGCTCCAGATAATGAGACAAGATTAAAAACTATGCCAATTACGAAAAAATACACAGTTGAGGACATTAAAAAAGCTGTTCAGTATTATTTCGATAAAACTGGAAGAAGAATCGTATTTGAATATGCTATGGTAGATGGCACAAACGATTCTATAGAACATGCAAAAACTCTAGTAAGCCTTTTAAAAGGCTTAACTTGCCACGTAAATATAATCCCACTAAATTATGTAAAAGAACGTGGGTTAAAAACAACATCAAATGATAACATTAAGAACTTTATGGATTTCCTTGAAAAACATAAGGTATCTTGTACAAGAAGAAGAACTATGGGCGCAGATATAGATGGCGCTTGTGGACAACTTAGAAGAAAATATCTTGAGGAAAATAAATGAATAACGGATCTGGACAAATAATAAAAGGCGTTGGTGGGCTATATAAAGTCGAGTTAAAAGACGGCTCTATAATTAAATGCAAAATCCGTGGAAAGATTAGACTTGACGGCGACGTATTTATTGGCGATTATGTTCAAGTATCTTACGATAATAAAGGCGAAGGAATAATTGAAAAAATCAATCCAAGAAAGAGCCAAATGATTCGTCCATATGTTTCAAATATTGACGGAATTATTATCGTTGTTTCTCCGATTCCAGAACCAAACTTTTTGCTTGTAGATAAGCTTATTATTGGTGCTGTAGAACAACAAATAACACCTATCATTTGTATAAATAAACCATCTTGTGATGGTTATGCTAAATTATGCGAGCAAATTCGCAATGATTATTCAACACTTGCAGACATTATAGAAATTGATGCAATTTCAGGAAAAGGCTCTAAAGAACTTCGCCAAAAAGTTAAAGGAAGATTCTTTGCGCTAGCTGGTCAATCTGCAGTTGGAAAATCTACGTTTATTAACCAAATGATTGGTAAAGATATTATGGAAACTGGCGAAGTTTCAAAGCATAACGAAAAAGGCAGAAATGTTACAAGACATATTGAAATCATAAAATTCGAAGATGGCACTAAAATTGCAGATACATGCGGATTTGATAAACTTCAAATGCCAGTTGCAGATCCTGCAAATTTGGCTACATATTTCGTGGATTTTGACGAGTTCGTATCTGGTTGTAAATTCAAGATGTGTAGACACGTTGACGAGGAAATTTGTGGTGTCAAAAAAGCTGTTAAAGATGGCAAATTATCTAAAGACAGATATGATAGATATGTTAAACTATATTTAGAATCTCAAAAAAGGTGGAATACAAGGTATGACAAACGTTAAAATTTCTCCATCAGTATTATCTGTTCCTATGGATCAAATTGGAGATGCTGTTAAAAATTTAAAAGAATATGGCGCAGATTATATCCATTGCGATTGCTTGGATGGCGTATTTGCTCCAAACACATCAGATGGAATTCAAATGGTTAAGATTTGTAAAGCAAACTCAACATTGCCACTTGATGTACATTTGATGATAATGAACCCAGATAAGTTCATCAAAGATTATGTTGATGCTGGTGCAGATATAATTACTTTCCATGAAGCAGCTTGTACAAAGACAGCTGAAACTTTGGATTTAATTCATTCATATGGCAAAAAGGCTGGATTGGTATTAAATCCAGATGTAGAAGTTAAGAGTGTAATTCCATATTTGGATAAAGTTGACGTAATTATGCTTATGGGTGTGTTCCCAGGATTTTCAGGCCAAAAATTTATTGAATACGTTTTGGATAAGATTGTAGAGCTTAAAAAGATAATTGGGAATAGAAATATTCTTATCGAATTAGACGGCGGTGTTAAGGCTTCAAATATCAACGAGATGGTTTCTCGTGGCGTAGATATTTGTGTAGGCGGATCTTCAGTATTTAATGCGCCTACAATTAAAGAGGGAATCGACGCTTTAAAGAACGCGTGAAACGTTGCAAAAAGTTGTGAAACATCAAGATTTTATCGTATAAATTCACGATATGGCAAAAAAATAGGCATCCAATTTGGATGCCTTAATTATTGGCTATTTATTATTAAGCACGGTTGTCCATTTTCTTTAGACATTTTGTGCATACGTAAGCGTGTTCAATAGCTCCATTTTCGTTAACTAATTTAACCTTTTGAACGTTTGCACCCCATGATCTTCTAGTCTTTCTATTAGAGTGGCTTACTAAATTTCCTGATAATTGTCCTTTTCCGCAGATTGCACATACTCTAGACATATTTGTCACCTCCTGACATAACTTGCTTAAACAATATAGCATATTGATTTTATTTGTGCAACAAAAATGATAGTAAAAAATCCAAGAAATTTACAAAAATTTTAAAAAGGCTCTCTCGCGCGCGATTATTTGCGCGCGTTGGAAAAGTTTCTTTATTTGCTTGCAAAAAAGCGCTTTATATAATAAAATATGTGTGTATGGCAGTTAAGACTTCGAATTTTTATGGGAAACTAGTTATAACTGATGATGCAATCGCGATGACTGCATATCATGCAGCATTGGACTGCTACGGGGTTATCGACTTAGTTTCAAGATCTTTAACTGACAGCTTGAGCGAACTATTTAATAAAACACCTACATCTAGGGGAGTTAAAGTAGTTACTTTAAGCAATAGAATAAATTTAGAATTGTTCGTTATACTTAAAGAAGGTGTAAACGTATCTGCAGTATGTGAAGCAATACAAAACACCGTTAAGTACAATGTTGAGACTTATACAGGTATGCGTGTTAACAATGTAATTGTTAACGTGGTAGGTGTTAAAGTCTAGGAGAATATATGAAAGTAGTAGATAATGCCCTTTTAGTAGCAATGTTTAAGGGCGGATATATGAATCTAAAAGCTCAAAAAGCTTATGTAGATTCCCTAAACGTGTTCCCAGTACCAGATGGTGATACGGGATCAAATATGACATTAACAATGGCTTCTGCAATTAAAGAAATAGATTCTTTAAACAATGCAGATAAGTCAGATATTTTAACAGCTTACGCTAGAGGAGCCTTACGCGGTGCGAGAGGTAATTCTGGCGTTATTTTATCTCAAATCGTTAAAGGTTTATCAACTGTTTTAAATAACGAGGATACGCTAAATGTTAAGGCTTTCTCTAAAGCATTTTTAAATGCTAGAGAAGTTGCTTATAACGCTGTTACAAAGCCAAAGGAAGGTACAGTTTTAACAGTTATTCGTGCTATGGCTGAACAAGCTCCAATAATTGCTAACAAAACATCTTCAATTGAAACATTCTTTGAGCAAGTTATAAAGACAGGCGAAGAGATGCTACAAAAGACTCCAGAAATGCTACCAGTTCTAAAGAAAGCTGGTGTTGTAGATGCTGGTGGTCGTGGTCTTATCCTTGTAATGGAAGGTTACCTAAAAGCTTTGAAAGGTGAAGAAATTAAAGAAGAAGATGATTCATCTCATTTTGAAGCTCCATCTTTAGATGCATTTGGAACATCTAAGGGCGATGAAAACGATTACGAAAATATCACATTTGCTTATTGTACAGAATTCTTCGTTACAAACCTAAAGAAGCATGTAACAGAAGAAGACGTTGAAAAGTTAAGAGAAAAATTGATGGCTATCGGTGATTGCGTTATAGCAATCGGTGATATCAGCTTTATTAAGGTTCACGTACATACAAATCAACCAAATAAAGCATTATATTATGCTTTACAACTTGGTGAATTGGATAAAGTTAAGATCGAAAACATGCTAGAACAACATAGAAAATTGGTTGAAGCTAGAGAAGCTTCTAAAAAACCAGTTGGTATGATTTCTGTTTGTGCTGGTTCTGGTCTTGCTGCAATATTCAAGGATTTGAATGTTGATGAAATTATCGAAGGTGGTCAAACAATGAACCCATCTATCGAAGACATTGTAAATGCTGTAAATCATGTAAATGCAGATAGCGTTATCATCTTACCTAATAATAGCAATATTATTATGGCTGCAGAAAATGCGGTTCAATTAATCGAAAATAAAAAATGCTATGTTGTTCCAACTAAGGAAGTTCCAATCGGAATTAAAGCAGCATTTGCTTTTGATCCACAAAAGGATGCAGAAACAAATGTAGCTGCAATGACAGAAGCAATTGACGAAATTAAGTGTGGACAAATCACAACAGCCGTTAGAGATACTAATATGGACGGATTTAAGATTAAATCAGGCGATATTATCGGTCTTGATGGAAAGAAGATTATCGCACGTTCAGAAAAGCCAGCAGACGCCGTTAAGACGGTTATAAAGAAGATGGTTGATAAGTTCTCTGAAGTTATAACTCTATATTATGGAGATAGCGTAACTAAAGAAGAAGCTGAAGCATTGAAGGCTGAGCTTGAAGAAGAATATGAAGATTTCGATGTTCTTCTATACGAAGGTGGCCAACCACATTATCAATATTTGATTTCAATAGAATAAAATATATAAATATTTTAATAGGTATAAAATGCAACTAAAAAATATAAAAGGGGTCGGTGATAAGACCCTTTTTAAGTTAAGAAAGCTAGGTATAGAAAATATAGACGATTTGGTTCGTTTTATGCCAAAGTTCTATTGGGATATGACCAAAGAAAGCGATTTGAAAAATTGCGATCAAGGGGATTATGTTTTACTAAAAGGTAAGGTTGTAAAAAAGACTAAGCCTGTTAAAATTCGTGGATCTTTATCCATTGTCAAAGCAGATTTTGAAACTCAAGGTAAAAAAATCAAGTTAACTTGGTTTAACACACCATACGTAACTGGTCAAATTGAACTTAATGAAGATTATCTATTTTGGGGAAAGATTTCTCTAAAAGATGGAATAGTTTTAACTAACCCAGCCTTTGAAAAGGCTGAAGGAAGCAAAAGATTACAAGGTGTAGTGCCAATTTACCCACTTCGCGGCCATGTTGGACAACAACAATTTAGAAATTGGATGGAAGAAGCGCTTAAAGCGGATATCACATCTCCTGCAGATAAATACGCCAATATTTCTTTTAAAGAAGCTTTGTATCATGTGCATTTCCCAACCTCTATGGATGACATGAGATTTGGTAAAACTAGAATCAATCTAGAAAACCTTATCATGCAATATATAGCATATAGAAAAAACAAGAATGTTGTGTCAGAAAAGAAGCTAAGACTATATGGACAAAGCGGTTCGGTTTTGGACGCCACAATCAACAAGTTACCATATAGATTAACACAATCTCAAGATATAGCTCTTCATGAAATTGTGAACGATTTAAAAGGCCCATTTAGAACAAACAGAATGCTTTTAGGTGACGTGGGCTCTGGTAAAACTGTTGTTGCGCTTTTATCTTCTTTATATGCAATTAAAAATGGATATCAAGTAGCAATAATGGTTCCAACAGAAATTCTTGCTCGTCAGCATTTTATGAATGCACAAAAGCTTTTGAAAGATGAGAATCTTAACATTGCGATTTTGACAAGTTCAACAAAGGCACAAGAAAGAAAACTTATTTTAGAAAAGTTGAGATGTGGAGTTATTGATTTAGTTGTAGGCACACATGCAGTTTTAAATGATAAAGTAGAATTTAAAAATTTATCTTTCATAATAATTGATGAGCTTCATAAATTTGGTGTTAAGCAAAAAGGAACGTTAGAAGAAAAGGCAAGACAATGTGATGTTCTATCGATGTCTGCAACTCCAATTCCAAGAGCAATTGCTTTAACTATGTATGGAGACTTAGCAATATCTCAACTAAAGCCAAGAGAGGGAACATCTAAAGTTACGACTCATATCATGGGAGATGATAAGCTTCCAGGTATGTATAAATTCATTGAAGAAAGAGTGCAAACTGGAGAGCAAGCATATATTGTTTGTCCACTTGTTCTAGATTCAGAAGGGTTAGAAGTATATAGTGCAAAGCACTTATATAAAGATGTAGTAAATGGCCCTTTAAAGAATGTAAGAGTAGGCCTTATTTATGGGGCAATGAAGGATAAAGAAAAGAATGATTTAATGCAGTCTTTCTACAATAAAGAAATTGATGTTTTAATCGCAACAAGCGTAATTGAAGTTGGTATCGATTCTCAATACGCATCCATCATGACAGTTTTAAATGCAGATAGATTTGGCTTAGCGACACTTCATCAACTTCGTGGAAGAATTGGAAGAAAAGCAGGTCTTCGTTCTTATTGCTTCTTGCACACATCAAAAGATATAGAAAACGAAAGATTACAAGCTCTTGTAAACAATAAAGATGGTGACGCAATTGCTGAATATGATGCATCTGTTAGAGGTTATGGAGATTTCTTAGGTGAGCGTCAATCGGGAAGTTCATTTAAAGGCGATGCAATTATTACAAAGCAAGTTATTCAAGAGTGTAAGAGAATTTCAGATCTTCTATTGCAAGATCCATCTTTTGATATGTCGCAATTTGTTAACATCGACGTTTATTTAGAAAAATTACAAAATATTAGTCTTAACTAATATCCGTGATATAATATCAATATGAGTTTAATTGAGCAAAGACTAAAAGATTTACCAATGGATCCTGGCGTATACATTATGAAGTCCAAAGAGGGACAAATTTTGTATGTTGGGAAAGCACGCCATTTAAAAAATAGAGTATCTCAATATTTTGGTAATAATTCAAATAGAACTGAAAAAGTTTTGAAACTTGTTTCAAAAGTATACGATTTTGAATACATAATAACTCGTAACGAAGTAGAAGCTTTAGTTTTAGAGAATAACTTAATTAAACAGCACAAGCCACCATATAACATTCTTTTAAAAGATGACAAGAACTATCCATTTATAAAGATAAATGTTAAAAAGCCATTCCCAAAGGTAGAAGTTGTAAGAAGATTGAAAGTTGATGGGGCAAAATATTATGGCCCATATATGATTGGCGTTTCTTCAAAAGATATTCTAGATTTGATATATTCTGCATTCCCTCTAAGAACTTGCAATCTAGATATGAAGCATATTCCAAAGAATCATAGACCATGTTTAAACTATCATATTAAAAAGTGTTTAGCTCCATGCATCGGAAATATTACAGAAGAAGAGTATATGCAAATCATTTCAAAAGTCATAGACTTTTTGAATGGAAATGATAAAGAAGTAGAAGAGATTTTAAAAAGTAAAATGCAAGCTGCATCCGATGCTGAAGATTTCGAACTTGCCATTTTGTATAAAAAGAAATTAGAAACGCTAGATAAGCTTATAAGAAAGCAAGTAACGGCACTTCCAAAAGATTTCAATTTAGATATCTTTGCAATTGCTACA
This sequence comes from Clostridiales bacterium, assembly GCA_015055975.1. Taxonomy (GTDB): domain Bacteria; phylum Bacillota; class Clostridia; order Christensenellales; family UBA3700; genus UBA3700. The sequence continues at coordinate 35,360 of SVHF01000017.1, forward strand.
AATGGCTTAAATACGGTTGTAGACGTTTTGTTTGTAAGAGGAGGAAAATTGCTTGGCTCAGATAAGCAAATCATCAATGATTTGTCTTTAACTCCTGAGCAAGCTTTATCTAATTATATTATTTCATTCTACGATAACATTAAATACATTCCAGATGAGATAGTAACAGCAATCCCTCTTGAAGATGCAGATGTAATTTCTCAATATCTAACAGAAAAGAAGGGAACAAAAGTAAATACTATTAATCCTCATCAAGGTGCAAGAAAGCAACTTGTAGATATAGCTCAAAATAACGCAAATGATTATCTTGAAAAATCTTTAACACAAAAAGAAAGAAAAGATAACCTAACAGTTGGTGGCGTTTTGCAACTACAAGAATATTTGCATTTAAAGAAGATCCCAATTCGTATGGAATGTTACGATATATCTCATATTCAAGGAACAGATAAAGTCGCTTCAATGGTTGTAACTATAAATGGAGAAGCTGCAAAATCTCAATATAGAAAATTCAAGATAAAGACAGTTGAAGGGAACAACGATTTTGCGTCATTAAAAGAAACTCTACTTCGTAGATTGACGAAATTTGACGATAAAGATGAAAGCTTTTCAGCCGTTCCAGATTTGCTTGTAATCGATGGTGGTAAAGGCCAATTGAGCTCGGTTAAGGAAATCATGGATGAGATAGGTTGTAATATCGAAGTTATCTCACTTGCAAAAAGAGAAGAAGAGGTATTTGTCCCAGGAAGAAGTGAACCATATGTGTTGCCAAGAAATTCATATGCACTAAAACTATTGCAAAGAATAAGAGATGAGGCACATAGATTTGCTATCACTTTCCATAGATCACAACGTCTAAAGCGTCAGACAAAGTCAGAACTTGACGAAATTAAAGGACTTGGACCTAAAAAGAAAGAAATACTTCGCGATGCATTTAAGACAATTGACGATATTAAAAATGCTTCAATTGAAGAATTGAATCTTGTGAAGGGTATAGATAAAACTACAGCACGTAATGTATATGAGCATTTCCACGTTGACTAAAATTAAATAAATATAATATTATATAGACTATGAAATACAAGGCACTATTTACAGATTTTGATGGAACACTATTTTCGGATAACTTCACGGTCTCTGAAAAAGATATTGCCGCAATAAAAGATTATACAAGCCGTGGCGGAAAGTTCTTTATATCTACAGGGAGATTGTTCAATTCAATATATCCATATTTGAAAAATATGAATGTTAAATCTGACATGATTGTTGTATCTCAAGGAGCTGAAGTTTACGATGTTAATACAAAGCAACCGCTATTTAGAGAATTAATCTCTTTAGATTTAGCATCTCGAATTATTTCATACATCTATGATTACATCAAAATTAACCCAACAATTACTGCTATGTTGTATATAGATGATGAAGTATATTTTTTGGATAGACTTCCAGAATATAGAGAAGCATTTTGTAACATCTTAAAGATCAAGCCACACATTTTAGATTGTTCGCTTCAAGAGTTTTTGGATAAGGTTCAAAAAGAGCCTTCAAAGATTTTGGTAATGCTTGAAGAAAACCATATCCAAGAATTTATAGATGGTGGAATTAAAGCGTTAAATGGTGATGCAGTTTTTTGTGAATCAAGAAAATTTTTGATAGAAATAATGCCAAACGGAATAAACAAGGGAACAGCTTGCGAATTTGTTGCAAAGCAATATGGAATTCCTATGGAAGATGTCATTTGCGTAGGTGATTCAGATAACGATTTATCTATGATAAAAGCAGCAGGTTTAGGAGTTGCTACAGAAAATGCATTGGATAGAGTAAAAGTGCATGCAAAATATATTGCACCATCTTGTAATGATAGTCCAATTGCGAATATTATAGAAAAGTTCTGCAGCGACTAAAAAATATATCTAATGGATTAAGATATATTTATGATATAATAAATGTTAGGGGCAATGAGGTAGAATATGTTAAATTATGAAGATTTAGAACCAGTTCAAATAAAGATTCATGAATTTTGCGAGAAGTGCAATGTTGAATTATTAGCTGGTGATGAAACAGAATATATGTCATTTACATCTGTGTTAATCAACAGACCAGGTTTGTTCTTAGCAGGATTTAAAGAATATTTTGGTTATTTTAGAATTCAGCTTATCGGTAATGCTGAACACTATTATCTAAAATCCCTAGATGAAGACAAGAGAAATGCAGCAATTGAGAGTTTATTCTCTCAACATATTCCTTGCATTATCTATTCAAGAGGTATTTCTCCATCAGAATTTGAATTTGAAATGGCTGCAAAATACCACATTCCTTTGATGGGTGCTAAATCTACTACAACATATTTGTCTAACATCATTTCAAACTACCTAGAAGAAATCTTAGCTCCAATGACAACAATCCATGGAACATTGATGGATGTTGCAGGTGTAGGCGTTTTAATTACTGGTGAATCTGGTATGGGTAAGAGTGAAGCTGCGCTTGAACTTGTTCAACGTGGACATAGATTGATTTCAGACGATGTTGTTATATGTAAGAGAATTAGTGATAAAGTCGTTGGAACATACCCAGAAAAAACAAAGTTTTTAATGGAAGTTAGAGGTCTTGGTATCATCGACGTTGCTGCGATGTATGGTACAGGATCAGTATTAAATGAAGAAGAAATCATGCTTATCGTTAATTTGAAGAATCTAACAGATAAGGCAGATTGCGAAAGAGTAGGAAGTAAGATTGAACATGAAAAGATTTTGGATTTAGAAATTCCAAAATATAGCGTTCCAGTTTTAGCTGGTAGAAGTGTAGCTGTATTAATTGAGGTTGCAGTTAGAAACTTCCGTCTAAAGAACATGGGACAAGATGCATTTGAAACATTACTTGCAAGAACAGGATTAATGAAATAATGAACAATTACGAATTAATGAAAAGAGCTGAAAGATATGATGAGGACTTCGATGCAATAATCGAAGAAGAAAACAGCGTTGAAAAAGCCACTGAAATCTCTGAAACTGCAGCTGAAAGATTTAAAAGAAAATATAAAGAATTTTACACGGATATCAAACTATCTCATAAAGAGGACTGGTAATGGAATATTTAGTTTCTTCGTGGCGTCCTATTATAATGCCAATAAGCATATTGCTTATTGCGTTGCTTGTTTTTTCAGTTGTTAAACTAAGAAACAATAGGGCTCTTGCAGAGAAACTTTGTTATTACATTTTAGGCTTTACTATTATTTATAAGACATTCGATTATGTGATTTATTGCGTAGTTTTGAAAAATGGTTGGAATGCGCAAATTCCAGTTGAGATTTCACAACTTGCATATTTCTTCTGTCCACTTGCATTTTTCACAAGAAATAAGTGGATAAGAGATGGTGGGGCATTTATTGGCGTTTTAGCAGGCTTCATCCAATTAGTATCAATAACGGTTGCTCCGGATAGATTTGCGCGTGTTGGTCTTGCTATTTCAGAATTTACTGAATCAACTATGCTTCATTATCTAGTTCTTTGGGGCGGAGTTGTTCAAATATGCTGCATTGAAAAATTGCAATGGAAGAATCTTTGGAAAACATATACATTCTTCCTATTCGTCTTATTATGGGGCGTTCTAGCTTCATATACTTGGATGTTTGGAACAGATTATGGCCATCCAAATGAGCCGGCAAATATAGGCTTTACACAAAGAGCAGACATCTTACCAGATGTGATTTTGGAAAGATTCCCATGGCTTACTGAAAATCATTTGTTTATAATACCGTATTTGATTTTGCTTTTCATATTTACAGCAATTGTGTATGGCATTTCAAATTGGTCAATGAAAAACGTTCCTGAACAAGAACCATCAATATATGGGCTTGGATGGAGTGGATTTAAAAAGTTTATGACATCAAACGATGTTGCAAAATCGTATAACGATTTAGACAAAAAATAATTGACTATTTCTAGTCAATCAAATTTTCATGGATATGTTCGTATATAATCGGTGCTTTATCCGCCCAGTTGTTGTGGATCCATTTTGCTTTACGCTTATCTTGGACAACAACTTTTAATTCCATCAAAGTGCATGCAGCACTTTCGATTTTTAGGGCAGCAGTGTATGTTCCATCCGCATTTTTATAGTAGTCAGAAACGTATTCTTGTTTCTTGTTATATGACAATCTATTCTTTTTAACAAAGCTTGAAATTTCTTCTCTTACACTTAGAGGAATCTTTGTATAAAAATATGACAAGCCATCTCTTGAGTTGATAGTAATACCAAATCTTGGAGTAGAGGCTTTTGGAGTTAGGTTAACCAAAAGATTTTGCTTTATTAGTTCTTCAAAGCAACTTCTAAATTCAGTGTATGGAAGCCAATCTGGATGATTAATAAAGATATCGTTTATGATATCTTCTTTTAGTGGAATCTCCATTTGGTCGAAAAAATATAGAATGATTAACTTACTGGTTTCTTGTATATCAGCCATAATTATTTGCAGATATATGGAGAAATCTCTTTAATTAAATCGTCACAATCTGTAGCGTAGATCTCTAAAACTACTGGCTTGTTTAAATCTAGAGAGAAAATACCTAGTAGTGATTTTGCATCAACTACATATCTTCCGCTTCTTAAATCCATTTCAAAATCATACTTTGAAATGATGCTTACAAAATGTTTAACGCTGTCTGTTGTATTTAATAAAATTACAATTGATTTCATAATCGTGCTCCTCGTATTGTTCATTGATTATTATATTTAAGAATATAAAAAAAATCAATAGAGATAGGGGATTGCTTTCTATTTATGTAATTGATTTTAATAAGCAAATATTATAAAATATTTACTTGAGGTGAGCATATGACAAGTCCTAGCGTTAAGCAAGCATATTCATTGTTAGTAGAAAGATGCAATGTAATGTTGAATTCAAAATTCATCATGTCATCTAACTGTATTGCAAGCATCTTAAAAGTCATTGCTTCTGTTCCTTGCTTAACTAATTACTTAATTAAATGTTCACAAGATTTTTCTTTTGATAAATGTATGGATCAAGCAACAAAGACATCTAAGTTTACGTTGCCTGATGATTCTAAAACTGTTGTAGCATTCATTACAGAAATGCTATATAAGTTCGATAGAAAAGACATCGATTTAACAAAGTTCATAAAAATATACTATCCAGAAAAGAATTTTGAGGGAAGTTATAAGACATTCTGTCAAGAAATTATAACTCCATATCTTTTAGCATTTAGCACGATTACACATGATGAAGATGTAGAAGATGCAAAGCCTGCTACATCAGTTGGCGTTTTTGATGCAGCAAGAACTCAAGTTACTCAATATATCTTAGCTTTAAATGAACACGTTACAAACGATGAATCTTTAAAGGATGAAAAAAAGAAAGATTATCTTTTAATGTTAAATGGGCTTTATTATGCATTTGAAAAAGATAATGCAAAAATGATAAAGGTTGTATTTGTTGGATTAAAGAGCGTTATGGCTTCATATAAGCCAGGCGTTTCATACATAACAGCAATAGAGAAGATTCTTCAATCTTACGCAGTAATTTAACAAAGTTAAAAGCAATAAATAAGGGGCTGTTAAAAAACTTAATATTTTTTAGCAGCTCTTTTTCTTTGCATAAAATAGGTTTTTTAACAAGCTTCGC
>SVHF01000018.1 GCA_015055975.1 Clostridiales bacterium
TTGTATGTCTTTCACCATACTGAACATATCTGTCGTCTTAGATATGCTCTCTACTATGCAGTTGTCAATGTACAAAAAAATCTGGTTAGATTTGTGGTAGGCTCAAGTGGACTCGAACCACCGACCTCACGCTTATCAGGCGTGTGCTCTAACCAGCTGAGCTATGAGCCTATATGTGGTGGAGATAAAGAGAGTCGAACTCTTGACCTCCTGCTTGCAAGGCAGGCGCTCTAGCCAACTGAGCTATACCCCCACATTCGGGTTATTTAATCGTGACATTTTTACGCATCACTCTTAAACAGCCATTATATAATAGCAAAGCCATTATACGTTGTCAAACAATTTTTTAGAAAATTTTATCAATTTTTTTATAGAATATTAAAAGGCCCAAAAAGATGCAAAAATGCACTATTTTTAGATGTTAATATTATATATTATAGTAATTTCTTCTTCTTTAATATCCAAACTGATAGCGCTGTTACTACAACTGATACTACTGCAAGTACTGTAAATCCGATCCAGCTTGATTGCCCTGGCACCCAAGTATTCATACCCCAAATGCTGGCAATCAATGTTGGAATTGAAATTACAAGTGTTATTGATGTTAATAATTTCATCACACTGTTTGCGTCATTTGATATAACTGAGGCATATCCTTCTGTTGTAGTTGCTAAAATGCTTCTATAGATCGAACACATTTCTATAGCTTGCTTATTTTCTATTGATACGTCTTCCAAAATGTCCATGTCCTCTTCGTATATTCTCAAGAACTTACCAAGTTGACCTTTAGCGTTCATAATCTTCGAGATAACAGTATCGTTACCTGTTAAAGATGTTGAGAAATAAACTAGAGAGTTTTGTAAATCTAACATTTGAATGATTTCTTTATTCTTTGTAGATTTACGTAATTCGATTTGGATACGTTGAGATGCTTTATCTATTTGCTTTAGATATGCCAAGAACTTAGCAGCTGTATTTCCAAGGATTTGGAACATAAATCTAGATTTCATAGAAGTTGAGAATCCTTTGATTCTATTTCTTACAAAATCTCTTATAACTGCAGTGTCTTTTAAACATATTGTAATAAATAGGTCATCTTTAACGATTGTTCCAAGTGGGATTGTGAAATATGAATAATAATCATCCTCTTCTTCAATAACTGGAATGTCAACAAGGACTAAGGCATAATTATCCTCAAGCTCGATTCTTGAACGTTCTTCATCATCTAGAGCGGCTTTGATTGCATCATCGTCTACTCCACTCATTTTGGAGATTAGGGCTACTTCTTTGTCGCTAGGGTTAACAAGATTAATCCAACAATGCTTTGGATCGAAATCGTTTGCCATGTATGATTCTTCTGTGATTACTTCTAACTTGTTTTCTGAATTTGTCTTGAAGATTTCAATCATAGTCCTCACCTCCTACGAATTACTTTCGCCTTCATAATAACCTATTTAAAAAACTTTTTGCAAGTAATTGAGCGTACGAAAAAAATTATTTTTTATCAATTATTTCTATTTGCATATTTTGGCCTAGTACATATATGTACATTCTATCTACTTTTTCACCATAACAGCACTCTATAGCTTTCTTATATAATTTCAATTGTTTATTATATGTATTTGCTATTTCTTTTTCGTTCGCGCTCGAATATTTATAATCTATTAATATACCTTCTTTATTTGTTTCTGATCTTGGAATAAATAAATCAAAGGTTCCTTGAACTAATATCTTATCTTGGATCGTTGTTTCAACGACTTCATTCATAGGTACATATAACTTAAATGCAGCTTCTTTTATACATCTATTTTTCTTAGCAATTTGCATAAGTGGGCTGTTAATACAATCTAATATATTGTTTGTATCAACCTTATCTCGTTGCTCTTTAGTTAATAGCCCATCGATTACCATTTGCTCGATTGCTGATTCTACATCGCCTAATGTATATGTATCATTGAAGTCTAATAATTCTAATACTCTATGATATGCTGTACCTGCAGCTGGATTTGTAACTTCCTTTTTACCAAAGAATTCTTCAAAATCATAAACCACATTAAAATCATCCTCTGCCAATTCTTGAGATGGAAGTTTATTGATTTGTGTTACAGAATGCCATATTGGAGTTATTGTGCTTTCTTTATATGCATAATCATCTACGACTTCTTTATTGAATTTGCCTAAGAAATCATCATCTAACTCTATTTCGTCGATATTGAATTTTCCCCTCTCGTCGTCTTCTTTGTCGCTATCTAAATCAGTAACATATTCACAATATTTTTCTTTGAATCCATTTGTTACAGATGAAGCATATTCAATAAGGCCAAAATAGCTTGTAGCATCTTTAGGCTCGTTTGCTGATTCATTAAAGCCTGCTATATCTTTATTTGATGTTGTTGTTACAAATAGATATTCTTGAGCTCTAGTTAAAGCAACATACAAACCACGCATTGCTTCTTCTCTATTTGTATTTCTTGAATTTGCATTTAAATAGTCATAAATAAGCGAACTAGATGCCGTTGAACTTTCTTCGTCATAGTCTTTAATAGCAAAGCCATATACCTTGTTGTAAATAATCTTTTCTTTTTCAGTGTTTTCTCTATGCTTTGCATCAACCAAAAATACAATTGGATATTCAAGACCTTTTGAACCATGAACAGTATTACACTTAACACAATTGTCTGTTGAGATAGAAGATTCTTTTGTAGAATCAATAGATCCATATTCTCTATAAATAGACAAGAATTTAGAAATCGATGCATTATATGATTTTGCTGTTAGTGCATTTAAGAATGTATACAATTGCATTAATACGCTTTGTCCATTTTCTTGAGATAAGACATATTCATCAAACATGTTTTCTTCTATTATGATTTCTAATAATCTATCAACTGGTGTGAATTTAGATAAGAATCTATAACGCTCAATCATCTTATTGAAATTTGCAATCTTAGCGTTAATTTCTTTATTTGGGCCTTCGCATGTATAGAATGCGGTATAGAATGGAACTTTGCTTCCATTGCATGCTCTTCTAACTTCTGCAAGTTCTGCCATATTAAATCCTCCAAATACACTTAAAAGCACATTTGTTAATTCAATATCTTGTTGCTCATTATCTATTACATTCAACAAAGAAATCAAAAGTGATGTCGCGAAGTTCTTAGAATCTTCAATCGCGTTAGATATATCAATTGGAACTCCTAGCTTTTGCAATTCTGAAACAATTGGCATTGCACCACTTCTTGCTTTAAACAAAATTGCTATATCGCTATATTTCACTTCTCTAGGTCCCTTATCTGTTGGGATTTGAACCTTTCCTACAAATTCATCAATCTTGCTCTTTATATATAAAGCTTCGTTGTTTTTATCATTCTTAATTTCAAATACGTGATCTTTTGGAGAATAAATACCATCTTCAGGAATATTTGAATGAACTGTCTTTTCTGCTTTTGGGACAATGGCAACTTTTACTCTTTTAACTCCTGTAGATTTCTTTTTCTTACATGCTTCTAATTCTGCATCCTTTTTATAGTTTATTCCGCCAAATGATTCTGTCATGTTAGCATCAAATACATTATTTACAAAATCAATTATTTCACCACGAGATCTAAAGTTTTCATTTAAATCTACAGCATTACCTTCTTTTTTGTCCTTTTTATAGTTATCATATTTTTTCAAGAAGATTGTAGGGTCAGATAATCTAAAGCCGTAAATACTTTGCTTAACATCGCCGACCATAAACATATTATCGCCCTTTGACATTGAAGTTAAAATCTCATCTTGCAGTGGATTTATATCTTGATATTCATCAATGCAAATGTAGTCATATTTATCTTGCAATTCTTTCTTTGTATTTTCATCAGATAATACAAGCAATGTTTTTTGTTCAATATCATTAAAATCTAATTTATTGTCTTCTTGTTTAGATTGAACATATTCTTCATCAATTTCTTTTAATAAACGAGAATATTCTAAAAGCATTTCATAACTTTGTTGAATATTGTCATAGAAAGCATCTTTATCATTTGATGTAATACTACATAAAGCAGATTCTATCATTCCCTTTGCTCTTGAATAAACATTTGCTGATGCCTTGTAAATTGGTTCATCTTCTGGCACAGCAAATTTTGAATCGCCTGGAGTATTACTTAATTTGTATTCAAGTGAAATCAAATCTTCAATACAACTAGCCTTTTTTATCATTGCACAAAGGTCGTGAATATTTTCAAAATACCCTGTAAGCTTTTCGCGCTTTTTATCTTCTTGAATGTTCATTACATTCTTTAATTCTTGAGTGCAAATATCATCTACATTGTCTGCTGCTTTCTTAACGCCATCCCAAAATGCCTTATATACTTCGCTTTCTTTGAAATCTTTATATGTAACGATTGCTTCGTTATCCAAATATTTAATGTAATCTTTATGATTTCTAATAGCGTTATAGCCCTTTTGAATAAGCTTTTGCAAATCTGATCCTAAGAACTTTTGTAATGCTAAATACTTGCTCGTAGCTGCTAAATCGTTTTTACGAAGAACCTTTGTAACAGCTCTAAAGAAATATAAATCTGCTTCTTCTTGTTCCATAACAGTAAATGCTGGATCAACATCTGCCTTTTGGAAATACATTCTAACAATACTTGAACAAAGTGAATCAATTGTTGAAATACTTGCAATTGATATGTCTTCAATTTGGTTAATTAAGTGTTCAGCTTCATCCGGATATGCATAGATAGATTTAACAAGCTTTCCTGCAACTTTTATCTTTAATTCTCTTGCAACTTCTTTTGTGAAAGTTACAATCATCATATTTTTGATTTGCATTGGCTTATCTAGGCCTTTAATATCCTTATTTGCGACCATTCTCGCAATTTTTTCCATCATCAAAGAAGTCTTTCCGCTACCAGCTGAAGCAGAAACTAAAGTGTTTTGCTTTATTGACCCAATCGCTTCTAATTGACTAGGTGTCCATTCAACTTTTTCTTCAGCCATTGTTTTCCTCCACTTCTTTTGATTTGTTTGTGTTTATATTTCTAATCTTTTCTGGGAATGATTCTATTCCACACATTGTCTTATATTTGCAATACTTACATTCATGAGGATCGTCATCATTCTTCCTAGCTAAAGGCGTTGCTTTTATAAAGCCCTCTTTCATTTCTTTTGCGACTTTCTTTAGCATCTTTTTAGCATATTCGCATAGTTCTTCATATTCTTCTTTTGTAACTAAACTTGAACCACCTGGAGCTACTATCTCTCCACTCTTTAAAGACTTTAGTTTTAATGGGAATAATGCACTTTGCCAATTCTTTACATCGGTTGCAATAGTTTTATCTAAATCGTTTAAGTTGCTATCCGTATTTATAACAAGTCCAGCATATTTAATCTTATCTTCTTTAGATGTTGAACCTACACTATCTTGTAAAGACAAATACAAAGCTCCTACTGGAATTGCTTTTTCTACATCTGCTACTTCCATTAAATAAATTAAAGGTTGTAGTTTATTTCCATATGTAATGTCATCTTTTGTGAATGAAACATCTCTCTTTGTCTTATAATCTATAACAATTACTCGTTTTGTCCCGTTTTTATCTAAAGAATCTACTCTATCGATTTCGCCATTGATCTTAATTCCATCGCCTATATCCATAGAATGCCATATTGGACTTTTTCCATGAGATTCAGTTTCTGCAAATCTTGCTTCTAATTTATATGGCCTAAATGCGGTTACTTCCATCTTCTTTACAAGAATCTTTAAAGATGTAGTTGCATTGTTTATTATCGAATTGTAAACGCTCTTAAATTCTGGCTCGTTTAAATATGAATATTTAGGCTCTTTTGTAATTATTGCATCCATTTGATTAATAACAAATGTTGTTATTTCTTCATCACTCATTTTGTCATAATCATTTTTTGAGAAGAATGCTTCAAAGATCATGTGCAAAATAGTACCTGTATCTTGAACTTTTACACCAGCTATTTCTCTTTCTTGAAGATATAGAACATTGTCTATGCAATACTTAAATGGACATTGTAAATATTTTTCAAATTTAGACATAGACAATTCACCCTTTGGCAATACAGAAAAGCCTTCAATTGATTTGTCGACTTCACGTTTTCCTGAATCTAATTGCTTAACTTTTACTTCGTCTTGTAATTCTTGTTTAGAAATCTCATATAATGATTTCATAACTTTCTTTAAAGTATCTGTTAATGTTAATGAATTTGATTCGACTTTTGCTTTTAATTCCAAATATACTTCTAGTGCATTTTTTCTTGAACCAACATACCATGCGTATTTTTCTAGCGTCCAATCATCAGAAGGTGCATCGATTGCATAAGCTTGAAATTCACATTCGCCTGTCTTTTCATCAATTGGGCCTTGCTTTATTATTCTCAATAACTCTGTAACTGCACTTGATGTTTCAAGTTTGTTTGTTTGCATATCTACAAGTGGATATGAAATAATAAGCTCTTCCTTTGGCTTGAATAAGACCATCATTACATTTAATTTTGCATCTCTATTTACATCTTTAATTGATGGATATATCTCAACACCTTTGCTTTGCCATTCCAAGAATTCTTGTGATGTTAAAAGACCGCCTTCTTGAGCTTCAACTGGGAACACCCCATCATTTGCTCCAACAATAAATATGAAGTCTTTTCTTTCATATCTACTCTTTTGTAGATCACCTACATATACGCAATCAATATACATTGGAATTGTAGTAATAGTTACAGATGCAAGCGTTGATTCTAAAATCTTAAAGAATCTTTGAAGTGTCATCTTTATTGAACCTAGCATTGCTTCAAATTGATCCAATATTGCATAAATCTTTTTTGGAACTTGCTTTGTAACACTGCTTTCAATGTTGTATCCTAAATCCATTTGTTCTTTAGACAAGTCTTCACATAGCTTTTGCGCATTTACTTTGTCCAAAAACTCACGAATGCAATTTGTAAAATCCTTTACCTCAACACATTCTTTAAAATTAAGTGGAGATAAATAATCTAAGATTTTCTCTCTTGTTACGTTTACTCTATCTTGTCTTTCTATATCTCCAGGGCATACAAATGGTTGAGTAAATTTATTCTCGAAATCTATTCCATATTGCAAACAGTAATTTTCAAATTCATTTAAATCACTTCTTGATATTAAAGCATCTAATTCTTTTGCAAATGCAAAAACATCTGCCTGAGAATAGTTGTTTATTTTTGTTTTAATTGCGTTTATCAATATCTTGGATAGGTTTTGATTTACTAATTGTTCTTTAGTATCCGCAAAGAATGGAATATTGTATTTTCTAAATACGCTTTGAATTATTGCTGTATAATTAGCAACATCGCAACAAACTACAGCGATATCTTTATATCTCTTGTTCTTTCTAATTAAATCTTTTATTTGTATAGCTAAAGCCTTTATTTCTTCTTCTGGATTTTTAGCAACTTGGATTTTTACACCCTCTAAATACTTTTCAGATTCATATTTTGAAAAGCTAAATAATTCGTTGCTAATGACTTCTCTAAATCTATATTTTGCTCCTTCATCCAAATCTTCTTGTTTATACACTTCAATTACATTGCAATTTTGTCCTGCATCTCGTGCTAATTTTTCAATACCTTCAACTGTTTTTTTAGGATATAAATAGTTGTTACCTTTATTTTCAGAATAAGGCAATGTAATGTATACTTTCCCGACCGATTTAATCATTTCAAAAATAATATCCATCTCGATTTTTGAGAAAGTATCAAATTCAGATATATAGACATCATAATCGCTATAGATGCTATCTCTAAAGGCTTCTTTTAACCCTTCTAATTTTGAGATGTAGTCTGAATAGCCTTCATTTAAAAGGTTCATATATGATTCATATATCAATAAGATATCTGCTGTTTTGTTATGATATTTTTGATCAAGTCTTGAAGATAGGTTTCTAATCTGGTCAACATCTATCCCATTTCCTCTAATTAAAGCAATTAAATCTAAAACTTCTTTTGCAAACCCAATAAACGATGATGCCTTTTTGTAATATAAGAACTTCCCTTGATTATCTTCAATAATCTTTCTTATAAGCATTATCTCTGTTTGTTGATTTAAAGTCTTTGCTTCTTTATCTTTTAAAACTGCATCTGCAAGTGTTCTAAACGAACGAACTTCAACATTTGTAGCACCAGGAAGGCCTAAAGCTTCTAAAACTAACATTTCATAAGATAGAACAATTCTATCTGGAACGATGACTAAATATTTCTTATCTTGTGAATAAGGTTTCATCGCATCAATAATGTATTTGCTATCGATAGTTTTTGTAAGATATAAATTAACCATATCTCTATTTTAACGACTCAATTTATTGTTTTCAATAACAATAAAGAAAAAGGAGCCCACGTGCGACATTTTTGTCCTACTATTCGCGCCTTCGTGCATTATACGCACGCACATATTTACTTTACAATATAATGGTCATTTGTTAAAATTATCTAGAAATTACAAAAGGATACACATTATGAAGAAGATTATATTATTAGCAGTTATCGTTGTTTTAGTATTATCTATTAGCATCTTCTCTTTTATGGGATGCCAAGGACAAACATCTTTAACTCAAATCTTTAGCGAAGAAAATATTTGGAGAGAAGCACAATTCCCAGAAACATTTACATACAACATGTATAAGGGTGAAGATACAACATCCATTGGAACACTAACAATGGAAGTTGTTAAGCTAAACACAAGCACAACATATTACATGGGACAAGATGGGTTATCTTCTCAAGAGGCTCAACATTATTATGAAGCAACAACTGCAGCTGGTAACGCAACTTACATGGCAACAACTACTCTAACATTAAACGATGCTTCTTATTCTCAAAAATCTATTGCTATTTTTGCAAATAACTACAAAATGCTTATGACATATAGCAAAATTGTAGAAGGTGAAAAAGTTAGCGCTTTTGTAGCATATAATGAAGATGGAAAGCGTTATTACTATAGAACTAATGCTAATTGGGATGATGAAAAAGCTATAAAGAATGGTAAATATGTATCATCTCCATATTTTGATAACACTATGGTTTATTATGTAGCAAGAAGCATTCCAAACGATACAACATATTCTACATTTGCATTTAACATCTTTAACCATGAAACAAATGCAAAAGAAAAAGTTTCTCTATACAATTCTTGCGATACAGCAGCAACTATTATCATTGGAGACAAAACATACAGCTGTAGAAAGATCGGAATGACAACTTCAGACGTTTTACTTGGAAGAACAAATAACATCGCTTGTTATGTAACATATGAAAACATTGGAAAGAGTAAGCAAGTTATTACAAGAATTACAGAAGGCGACTATAGATACGATTTAGTTGCTTAATAAACTCAATAAAAAAAAATTAAGGGCTAGCAAAAATGCTAGTCCTTTTTTGATGCTTTGATGCTTTTTATTTCCCTACTACCTTAACATTTATTGTAAAGCTAACTCCAGGATAAATCTTTACTTCTACCCCATATATACCAGCAGCTTTAATTGGTTCTTTTATAATAATCTTTTTCTTGTCGATATCATAGCCCATTTCAGATAACACTTGAGCAATTTCCTTGTCGGTTACAGATCCAAAGAATTTACCATTATCTCCCATCTTGATTCCAACTTCAATTTCTTTTGTATCAAGTTGAGCTGCAACATCTTTTGCTGCTTGTAAAGCTGCTGCTTTATTTTTAGCTTCTTGAGCATTCTTTTGATTTGTTTCATTAATAACGCTTGCGGTAGCTTCTTTAGCAAGTCCCTTTTTAATTAGGAAGTTTCTTGCATAGCCATCGTTTACTTCAACTATTTCGCCTTTCTTTCCTTGAGCTTTTACATCTTGTAATAATAAAACTTTCATATATTCACCTCGCAATAATATTAACACAAGCCCATACAACATTCAATATGGACTTTTTGAGAATATATAATATAATTATATAGAGGTGATTTTATGATACCACAAGATCCAGTTATGCTATTGAGTTATATCAATTTAAAACTAAGAGATGAATTTTCCTCTTTGGACCAATTATGCGACATCCTTGATGTTTCAAAAAGCGAAATAATAGAAAAGCTTAAATCAATAAACTACGAGTATTCTGAAGAACAAAATCAATTTATATAAACTATACTCTTTTGAAAAACAATAAAATAGCCTGGAACAAGTCCAGGCTGATTTTATATTTATCATTACGAAAATTAAAAGCTTAGATTAATTCAGCTGTAGCGCCAGCTTCTGTTAATTGCTTTAAGATATCTTCAGCTTCTGCCTTTGGAACAGCTTGCTTGATAACCTTTGGAGCTCCATCAACAAGAGCTTTAGCTTCACCAAGTCCAAGACCTGTAGCAGCCTTAACAACCTTGATAACTGGGATCTTGTTTGGACCAGCTTCCTTTAGGTTGATATCAAATTCTGTCTTTTCTTCTGCTGCTGGAGCTGCTGCACCACCAGCTGCTGGAGCTGCAACTGCCATAGCTGCTGCAGAAACACCAAATTCTGTTTCAATTGCCTTAACTAAATCGTTAAGTTCTAATACTGTCATACCTTTAATTTCTTCGATTAACTTTGCGATATCCATGATTTATATCCTCCAATAATTTCTAATTTAATTTAAGCGATTAAGCTTGTTTCTCTGCAACTTGTTGCAAAGCTCTTGCTAAGCCACTGATTGGGCTTTGTAGCATACCAAGTAATTGTGCGATAAGCACTTCTTTTGATGGGATTGATGCTAATGCATTAACTGTGTCAGCTGTGATATATGCTTTATCCATAAATCCAGACTTAATCTTTAATGCTGATACTGTACCCATAGCGTCTTTAAATACTTTAGCAGCGGCTGTAATTTCACCATTTGCAAAAGCAACAGCTGTAGGTTCTTGTAAATCATTAGCGAAGCCTTCAATTCCTAATTCTTCTAAAGCTTTGTTTACAAGTCTGTTCTTTAGAACTTTGTAATCAACGTTTGCTTCTCTACATTTAGCACGTAAAGCTACGTCGTCAACTACGTTAATGCCCTTGTAACCAATTAAGATAAATCCGTTAGAATGTTGAATCTTTTCTTTAATCTCACCGATTTGTTTAGCTCTTAATTCTCTAGCTTCTGACATTTTTTACCTCCTATAATGATAAATCCCTCTACGCCAAAGACATAGAGGGATAATAATAAACTATACTATTTTCCACATCCTCCTCGGCAAGATTTACGCTTTTTCAAGCACTTGCTGTCTTTGGCAAGATATATTGTGTAATTATAATAATATAATATTTATATTAGTGTCAAATAAATTTAACTACTAATATTTAAGGCTATTTTGCAATAACCTTGATGCCAGGGCCCATTGTTGAAGAAATAGAAACGCTCTTAACATATTGTCCCTTAGCTGAAGCTGGCTTAGCCTTTAAGATAGCATCGTAAATTGCTTCATAGTTTTGAAGTAACTTGTCAGCTCCGAAAGACTTCTTACCAATCAATACGTGAATGATATTTGTCTTATCTAATCTGTATTCTACTTTACCTGCTTTAATTTCGTTAACTGCTTTAGCAACGTCCATTGTAACTGTACCTGATTTTGGGTTTGGCATTAAACCTTTAGGTCCAAGGATTCTAGCAATTCTACCAATTTGTCCCATCATATCTGGTGTAGCAACGCAAACGTCGAAATCTAACCAGTTTTGTTGGATCTTAGCGATCATTTCTTCGCCGCCAACATAATCAGCACCAGCTGCTGTAGCTTCATCAGCCTTAGCACCCTTTGTGATTACTAAAACTTTCTTTGATTTACCTGTACCGTTTGGTAATACAACAACGCCTCTAACTTGTTGATCAGCGTGACGAGAGTCAACACCTAGTTTAACATGTAGTTCAACTGATTCATCAAACTTAGCTGTAGCTGTTTCTACTAAAAGTTTTAATGCATCAGCTGGTTCGTAAGCCTTAGTAGTATCTACTAACTTAGCTGCTTCTAAATATCTCTTACCTTGTTTCATATATACTACCTCCTTACTCTTCTACTAGTACGCCCATGCTACGAGCTGTACCTGCTACCATGCTCATTGCAGCTTCTAAAGAACCTGCTGTTAGATCTGGCATCTTTGTCTTTGCGATTTCTTCTACTTGAGCTTTAGTTAAAGTTGCAACCTTGTTTGTGTTAGGTTTGCCGCTTCCCTTTTCGATTCCAGCAGCCTTTCTGATTAGAACTGGAACTGGTGGAGTCTTCAAGACGAATGTAAAGCTCTTATCTTCATAGATAGTCATTACTACTGGAATAATGAAACCATCTTGATTCTTTGTCTTTTCGTTGAATTCCTTTGTGAATGCAGGAATGTTGATACCATGAGGTCCAAGTGAAGAACCTACTGGTGGTCCTGGTGTTGCTTTTCCGGCAGGTAATTGTAATTTAACGACTGCCTTAACTTTCTTTGCCATAGTTTAAATCCTCCTATGCAATATGCGGTTCAAACGAAATGCAATGAAATAGATTTTGCACTTCTCCCGGTTTTAACTAAACTTTTTCTACTTGTGCGAAATCAAGATCCATTGCTGTAGCACGGCCATAGATTTGAATGTTAACCTTAACCTTTTGCTCAGCTGGCTTAATTTCAATAACTTCACCTGTCCAATCTTTGAATGGACCAGCGATGATGTTAACTGTATCTCCAACTTCGATCTTTAGATCTTCTACCTTAACTTCCTCAAGTTGTGTTCTCTTTACTTCTTCTGGAGCCATTGGTAGTGGAATATTATTAGAGTCTGTCAAGAAGTCTTGTACGCCTCTGCAGTTTCTAACCATGTACCAAACATCTTTTGTATAAATCATCTTGATGAAAAGATAATTTGGGAATCTGTTCTTTATAACTGTCTTCTTCTTTCCGTTTCTTTCTTCAACAACTTCTTCTCTTGGAACAACTACCTTGAAAATTAAATCTGCAAGGTCCTTGTTGTTAGCAACCATGTCGTTCAAGCTAGATTCAGCAATTTGTTCATAGCCGTATTGAGTTTTTAATACATACCATTGAGGTTCGTTCATGTCTAACATATACTGTACCTCCTTATGCTGATGCCTTTGTTAATAAAGATAGTAACCATGAAGCTAAATAGTCAAAGCCCATAACGATTACCAAGAAAACTAGAACAACTACTAAAACTGTCAATAAAGAAGTAGCAGCAACCTTCCATGTAGGCCATGTTACTTTCTTTAATTCAGAGAACATTTCCTTAAACTTTGATCCAAGTTTAGAAAAGAAATTAGGCTTCTTGTTCTTATTATCTACTTTCTTTGATTTAGAATCATCGTTAGTTGCAGCTAAATTTTCATTTAGTGGTGCGTTAACTTCTAATTCATTACTTAATTTATTTTTTGCCATAAATTACCTCTACAAAAACTATTTAGATTCCTTGTGAACCGTAGTCTTCTTACAGAATTTGCAATACTTCTTTAATTCCATTCTATCTGGATTGTTTTTCTTGTTCTTAAATGTATCGTAATTACGTTGTTTACATTCTGTACAAACTAGAGTAATTTTTACTGTATTTTCTTTTGCCATTTTGGTATTCCTCCAAAAAAATTACACCCTCTTGAGTGCTATGATATTTTAACATACGAAATATATACTGTCAAACTAAATTATATAATTAAATATAAATAATATTTTAATAAAAAATTGGGCACGGATTTGCCCGTACCCAACTTGTTAGCTTATTGAATTAAGCTTTCTTGAAAGCAGCGATTGCGCTCTTTGATGTTGTGAAGCTCTCTTTTGAATATTTAGAATCCTTACCACCGTTTGTGTATAGAACTTCTGTTCCATCGTTTGTAACATATAATGATTCTTCGTATCCAGCTGGGTCACCAAAGTAACCGTATGTTCTCTTTTCAACTAATCTTAAATTAGCTAATTCGAATTTTTCTACTTTCTTTGCTGCAGGCTTAGCTGCTGTTGTTTTCTTTGCTGTTGCCATAAGAAATAACCTCCTATTAAATTTGTCGCCTATACTATACTATCATTTTGAAAAAATTCAAAATGTTTTACATAAAATTTGCAAAAAAATAAAGGAGGCTTGCTGATATGATACCTCCTTCATTATTGTTTTGTCGATTTTAGTTTGCTGGTGTTTCAGCTGGTTTATCTTGAACCTTATTCTCTTCTGCCTTTTTATCTTTCTTTGATGATATGATTTGGTATACTGTGACACCACATATAGCAACTTGCAACACTATCATCACTATTAGCAACCACATAGGCAATGCAAGTGCTGGATTAGCAAACGCTAATGCATATGCAACAATTAATAAAATAAATGATGCTGAAAACACTATTAATAACACAGATAGTCTAGATAGTTTATTCATAATTCACCTCTCAACCTTTCTAAAGATATTATAACCCTTCTAGTCTAAATATGTAAATATCTCAAACGCCAAAGGAGGCATAGCCTCCTTAATTTTATACGTTTGTTAAATCGTCATTTTTAAATGTGCCTTCACTAACATCATCTATTGAATGTTTAATTAAGGCTTTTCTTTCCTTCTTTGCTGCTTTCAATTCTGCTTTTCTATCAATTTGTTCTTGATAAATTGGCTTGAATGAACCAACAAATCCAGATGCAGATTTCATCATACTTCCACTCATCTTTGGAGTGATTCTTGGCATAACTCTCATACCTAGAGACATAAGCTTTGCTAAGAAATCTGTGAAGAATCTAATCTTGCCTTTACCAAGTG
This sequence comes from Clostridiales bacterium, assembly GCA_015055975.1. GTDB lineage: Bacteria > Bacillota > Clostridia > Christensenellales > UBA3700 > UBA3700. Next base: position 14,742 of record SVHF01000018.1, read on the forward strand.
CTTTTACAATTCTTCTTCCGGCTGTTTTAGCTGTAATTCCTACTGATTCAACCATTGAGTCAGCCTTGTTCTCTTTTTCGCCTTCACGAGCCTTATAAATATCTGTCTTTACTGGCCCTGGCATTACGCAAGTAACTTTAATATTAAATCCTTTTAGCTCTTGAGCTAAACATGTTGTTAATCCCCATACTCCAGCCTTTGTTGCTGAATAGATAGATTGTCCACCAAATGGCAATATTGATGATGCTGAAGCAACGTTACAAATAGCACCAAATTTGCTCTTTTTGATTGTTGGGATGAAAGCTTTGCATCCATATACAACACTCAATAGATTTGTATTAACAATCTTCATAATTTGATCATCTGTCATATCGTTGAATTGTCCGAATGGTTGAATCATACCAGCATTATTGATAAGAATATCTGTCATGAATCCCATATCCTCTAATTCTTTTGCAAAATTATGCCATTCTTCTTGTGATGAAATATTAAATCTTCTATATGAAAACTTGTCGCCAAGTTCAGCTTTAAGTTCATCTAATTTTTGTTTATTTCTTGCAACGCCCATAACGTTACAACCATATTTTTTAACCAATATTAAAAGTACTTCTTTACCCATTCCAGTTGAGCATCCAGTAAGTACAACATTTCTTCCGTATAACCAATCTAGTTTTCCCATAGGTTCCCTCCAAGTCATTAATGTAATTTACTCTAATTTTACATTAATATAATTTTAAGGTTAATTGACTAGAAAGTCAATTAAAAAATATGGTGACCAATTTCTTGATCACCATTATTTTACTTCGTAAGTTAAACGGTTAATTAGCCTTCGATCTTAGATACAACACCTGAACCAACTGTTCTTCCGCCTTCACGAATAGCGAATCTTAATCCTTCTTCGATAGCGATTGGTGTGATTAATTCGATTTCCATAGCTACGTTATCACCTGGCATAACCATTTCAACGCCTGCTGGAAGCTTGATTGAACCTGTAACGTCTGTTGTTCTGAAGTAGAATTGTGGTCTGTAACCATTGAAGAATGGAGTATGACGGCCACCTTCTTCTTTCTTTAGTACGTATACTTGAGAAGAGAACTTTGTATGTGGGTTGATTGTACCTGGCTTAGCAAGAACTTGTCCTCTTTCGATACCAGATCTATCGATACCTCTTAGAAGAGCACCGATATTATCACCAGCATAAGCTTCGTCTAATAACTTTCTGAACATTTCAAGACCTGTGATAGTTGTTTCAACTGTAGGCTTAATACCAACGATTTCAACCTTATCTTGAACCTTAACGCATCCTCTTTCTACTCTACCTGTAGCAACTGTACCACGACCTGTGATTGTGAATACGTCTTCTACTGGCATTAAGAATGGCTTATCTGTATCTCTTTGTGGAGCTGGGATGTATGTATCAACAGCATCTAGTAATTCTTGGATGCAAGCACAAGCTGGATCGTCAATTCTTCCTTCTGTAGCAGCATTTAGAGCTAGTAAAGCTGAACCCTTGATGATAGGTGTTTCATCACCTGGGAATCCGTACTCTGTTAATAGATCTCTGATATCCATTTCAACTAAGTCTAGTAATTCTGGATCGTCAACTTGATCTGTCTTGTTCATGAATACAACGATATATGGAACGCCTACTTGTCTTGCAAGTAAGATGTGTTCTCTTGTTTGTGGCATTGGACCATCTGTAGCAGCTACAACTAGGATAGCGCCATCCATTTGGGCAGCACCAGTAATCATGTTCTTAACGTAGTCAGCGTGTCCTGGGCAGTCAACGTGTGCATAGTGACGTGTTGCTGTTTGGTACTCAACGTGAGCTGTGTTAATTGTGATTCCTCTTGCCTTTTCTTCTGGAGCCTTATCGATTTGATCATATTTCATACCTTCAGCGAAGCCCTTAGCAGCAGAATACATTGTAATAGCGGCTGTAAGTGTTGTCTTACCATGGTCAACGTGACCAATTGTACCGATATTTACGTGTGGTTTACTTCTTTCAAATTTAGCCTTAGCCATTTTAAATATCCTCCTAATAATTGTGATAATTATTTTTTACTTTTTATAAAGTTTTCACTTTTTTAATTTTATTATTTTTATAATAATTTGTCAATATAGGAAATGGGCGCGTGCCCAAATCCTATACTAATTGCTAGTTTTTCTTTGCAGCAGCTCTTTCGCCGATAATCTTTTCAGCTACGCTCTTTGGAACTTCAGCATAGTGTGAGAATTGCATTGAGAAGTTACCACGACCTTGTGTAGAACCACGAAGTTCTGTAGCATATCCGAACATTTCTCCTAGTGGTACATCAGCGTCAACAACTTGAATACCATTTCTGTCTTCTGTTGTCTTGATGTTTCCTCTTCTTCCTGAAATTGTTCCAAGAACTGTTCCAAGGTATTCATCTGGAGCTACAACTTCTACTGACATGATAGGCTCAAGTAAAACTGGGTTAGCTCTTGAAGCACCATCTTTGAATGCCATAGAACCTGCGATTTGGAAGGCCATTTCTGAAGAGTCTACTTCGTGGTAGCTACCATCAACTAAGTCGATGTTGAAATCTACCATTTCATATCCTGCTAAGATACCGCCTTGAGCAGCGTCTCTAATACCCTTTTCAACAGCTGGGATGAATTCCTTTGGAATTGAACCACCAACAGTTTTATCAACGAATGTAATGCCCTTTCCTGGTTCGTTTGGTGATAGAACAACTTTACAATGTCCGTATTGACCTTTACCACCAGATTGTCTCTTGAATAGACCTTCTGCATTAACTGTTTGCTTGATTGTTTCACGGTAAGCAACTTGTGGGTTACCAACATCTGCTTCAACCTTGAATTCTCTCTTTAATCTATCAACGATGATATCCAAGTGTAATTCACCCATACCAGCGATGATTGTTTGACCTGTTTCTTGATCTGTGTATGTCTTGAATGTTGGGTCTTCTTCAGCTAACTTTTGTAGAGCTAAGCCCATCTTTTCTTGACCAGCCTTTGTCTTTGGCTCGATAGCGATTTGGATAACTGGTTCTGGGAATTCCATACTTTCTAGAACGATTGGATGGTCTTCATCACACAATGTGTCACCTGTTGTTGTATCCTTTAATCCTACGATAGCTACGATGTCGCCTGCATGTGCTTCATCAATTTCTGTACGGCTGTTAGCGTGCATTCTAACTAGACGACCAATTCTTTCTCTCTTGTCCTTTGTAGAGTTATATACGTATGAACCCTTTTGAAGAACACCAGAATATACTCTGTAGTATGCTAACTTACCAACGAATGGGTCAGCAGCAATCTTGAATGCTAAACCAGCTAGTGGTTCATTATCATCTGAATGTCTAACTTCTGTTAATTCCTTGCTTCCTGGAAGTGAACCTTCAACTGGTGGAAGATCAAGTGGAGATGGTAGATAATCAACTACAGCATCTAGTAATAATTGAACACCCTTGTTTCCTAAAGATGTACCACAGAAACATGGAGTCATCTTCATGCCGATTGTAGCCTTTCTTACAACTGGCTTAATCATTTCAGGTGTAATGTCATCATATTGTTCATCTAAGAATAACATCATGATGTCATCATCTAAGTTAGCAACAGCTTCTAGCATTCTCATTCTGTATTCCTTAGCACCTTCTAAGTACTTTTCTGGAATAGGTCCTCTAACGATGTTAACACCGTTGTTACCTTCAAAATGAACTGCTTCCATTGTTAATAAATCGATAACACCTTCGAATTCCTTAGCACTACCCATTGGGTATTGCATTGGAACTGCGTTTGCATTTAATCTCTTGTTCATCATGCCCATTGCTCTTTCGAAACTAGCATCATCTTTGTCCATCTTGTTAACAAAGGCAATTCTTGGAACATGGTATTTTGTAGCTTGGTGCCATACTGTTTCAGATTGTGGTTCAACACCACCTCTAGCACAGAACAAAGCAACAGCACCATCTAGAATACGTAAACTTCTTTCAACTTCTACTGTGAAGTCAACGTGTCCTGGGGTATCGATAATATTGATAACGTTACCTTTCCAGTGTGTTGTTGTTGCGGCAGAACAAATTGTAATACCTCTTTCTTGTTCTTGTTCCATCCAGTCCATAGTAGCAGCACCATCATGAACTTCACCTATCTTATGGTTGATACCTGTATAGAATAGGATTCTTTCTGTTGTTGTTGTTTTACCAGCATCGATGTGAGCCATGATACCGATATTTCTTGTATGGTCTAATGAATATTCTCTAGGCATATATTTTTTCTCCTAAATAATTTGTCGCTATATTAATAACGATAGTGTGCGTAAGCCTTATTAGCTTCAGCCATTCTTTGCATTTCTTCTTTCTTCTTAACTGCATTACCTGTGTTATTGAATGCGTCAATAAGTTCAGCAGCAACTCTTTCCATCATAGTCTTTTCGCCTCTCTTTCTTGCTGAAGCTACTAACCATCTGATAGCTAAAGTTTGACGTCTAGCTGGTCTGATTTCACAAGGTACTTGGTATGTAGCACCACCTACTCTTCTAGCCTTAACTTCTACTTCTGGTGTAGCATTTGCTAAAGCCTTTGTGAAAACGTCAACTGCGTCTTGTCCTAACTTATTGTTAACTATATCGAAAGCTCCATAAACGATTTCTTGAGCAGTTCCTTTCTTACCATCATACATAACTTGGTTGATGAACTTAGCAATAACCTTGCTTCCGTAAGTAGGATCTGGTAGAACGTCTCTAACTGGAACGCTATTTCTTCTTGGCATATTTATTACCTCCTTAATTAGATTGTTGTGTTGCGTGCATCCGACTATTTAGGTCTCTTTGCGCCGTATTTAGATCTGGCTTGCTTTCTCTTAGCAACGCCTGCACAGTCAAGTGTTCCACGAATAATGTGGTATCTAACACCTGGCAAATCTCTTACTCTTCCGCCTCTGATAAGAACTACGCTGTGTTCTTGTAAGTTATGGCCTTCACCTGGAATGTAAATTGTACCTTCCATACCATTAACTAGACGAACTCTTGCAATTTTTCTCATAGCAGAATTTGGCTTCTTTGGTGATGTTGTAGTAACAGATAGACAAACGCCTCTCTTTTGAGGATTTTGCTTCATGATAGGTGTTGTGCTCTTTGCTACTTGCTTTTCTCTACCAGCCTTAAGTAACTGATTGATTGTTGGCATGTTATTACCTCCTATGTTTTTTGATCGGATGAGCTACCCAGCAACCCCGAAGGGTAAACTCATTGTATATAGACATCGAGTCCTTCGTACACCGTGAATTTCTCGAACATAATACAATACAATACGTAGTCTCCTACGCACAGCAAAAGTATTTTTGCATATTAATATATATTAAGTCAAACGAAATTATTAATTTTTTAAAATGATAAAAATTTATATGTAAAATATATGTAAAATATGCTCGTTAGTCAGTAATTTTTACATTTGCAGACGCATCAAGGTCAATATCTACCGGTTTTACACCTGCCAAAATTGAGTGATAAGCTTGAGATGCAATCATGACAGCATTATCTGTGCAAAGCTTAATTGGTGGATAATAAACATTGAAGTTATACTTCTTAGCACATTTATCCATCTTTGCTCTTAATACTTCATTTGAACCAACGCCACCAGCAATAACTATGTTATTGAGACCTTTGTCTTTAGCACAGCGAATTGTATTATTTACCATAATATCTGTTACTTTTTCTTGGAAAGAACAAGCTAGATCTTCTCTTGGAATTTTCTCTCCTTTTTGCTCTAATTTATGAACATAATTTATAACGGCAGTCTTTATTCCTGAGAATGAAAAATCGTATGTATCTACATCTTTATATGGTGTTGGAATTTCTATTGTTGGCTTACCATTTTTTGCTAGTTTTTGAATTTGTGGACCACCTGGATATTCTAAGCCTAAAACTCTTGCTACTTTATCAAAAGCTTCCCCACAAGCATCATCTTGTGTTGTACCTAAAATCTCTATTTCATTGTATCCTTTTACGTGCGCAATAGCTGTGTGCCCGCCTGATGCGATTAAACAAATATATGGAGGCTTTAGCTGAGGATTTGCGATGTAATTTACTGCAATATGACCCTTAATATGGTTAACAGCAATTAGTGGTTTTTGCGTAGCAAAAGCAAGTGCTTTTACATATGAAACGCCAACTAATAATGCTCCTAATAAGCCAGCACCATAAGTTACTGCAAACAAATCTATATCATCAAGCGTCATATTTGCTTCCTTTAATGCTTCATCCACACAGTTTTGAATTGCCATGATATGGTTTCTTGACGCTATCTCTGGAACTACTCCACCAAATCTTTTATGTATTTCAATTTGAGAAGCAATTATGTTTGCCTTTATTTCTTTGCCTTTTAAAATAGCACATGCAGTTTCATCGCATGAACTCTCAATAGCCAAGATTACCTTGTCTTGTTTATCTTTAATTGCATCAAACTTTTTTAAAGCTTCTTCAAAATACATTAGTTTGCCTTCGTTAAATAATCATTTATGAATCCTTCTAAATCTCCATCCATAACTTGAGAAATATTTGGATTTTCATAGTTTGTTCTATGGTCTTTTACAAGTGTATATGGGCAGAATACATAACTTCTAATTTGGCTGCCCCACTCAATCTTTTTAATATCGCCCTTTAGAGCTAGTTGTTGTTCTTGACGTTCTCTTTCTTGAAGTTCTACAAGCTTAGATTTTAACATAGCAAAAGCGACTTCCTTGTTTTGCAATTGAGATCTTTCATTTTGACAAGTAACAACTATTCCCGTAGGGAAATGCGTAATTCTTATGGCAGTATCGGTCTTGTTAACCTTTTGGCCGCCAGCTCCTGATGATCTAAATACATCAACTCTTATATCGTCTGGATTTATAACAACATCTGTATCATCTTCAACTTCTGGCATAACTTCTAATGATGCAAAAGATGTCATTCTCTTTGCGTTTGCATTAAATGGAGAAATTCTAACTAATCTATGAACACCCATCTCTCCCTTTAGATAGCCATAAGCGTTTTCACCTTCAACAATAAAAGTTACACTTTTAATTCCAGCATCATCGCCTAAAAGCTTATCTACTTCTCTTGTCTTGTAGCCCATACGTTCAGCATATCTTAAATACATTCTATATAGCATTTGCACCCAATCTTGAGCTTCTGTACCGCCAGCGCCTGCATGTAAAGTCAATATCGCGTTATTTGCGTCGTATTTACCTTTTAACAATGTAGAAATCTTAAATTCGCCTATTTCCTTTTCTAGGGCCTTAATTTCGGCGTCTAAAGATTCAAATTCTTCTTCTGAATTCATCTCTTCAGATAAATCTATTAAATCTTGCGCATCATTGACACGTTTTTCAAGCTTTAGATATTTATCTAACTTGTTATTAATTGAGGCAATTTCTTTATTTACTTGGCCAGCTTTTTTCATATCATCCCAAAAGCCATCTTGCTCTTGTTGTTTTAAAAGCTCTGCCTTTTTTGAATTAAGTGAATCCATATTCAAAGCAGCTTTCAATCCTGAAAGCTCCTTTTTAACTTCGTTAAGATTTATCTTTAATTCATCTAGTGTAATCATTATCTGCCGCAGCAATCCTTATACTTTTTGCCTGAACCACATGGACATGGATCGTTTCTTCCAACTTTCTTTGTTGCTGACATTTGTTGAGGATTGTTTGTCTTTAATTCTTTTTTCTCTACTCTAACAACAGGAGCTCTTTCAATTCTTGCATGAGTTAAGATTCTTACAACGTCTTCTTGAATCTTTTGGTTCATAGCTTCGAACATTTCGTAGCCTTCTTGTCTATATACTAAAACTGGATCTTGATGTGCATAAGATACAAGTGAAATACCTTGCTTTAATTCATCCATAGCATCGATATGTTCCATCCAGTTAGCATCAACGTTATGAAGTAAGCAATCTCTTTCAAATCTTGCAAAATCTATTCCTAGATCCTTAGTGATTTGTGCTGCCTTTGCTTCATATTGTTCAACAGCTAAATTATATAGAGCTTCTGTGATTTCTTCTTCTGTTTCAAAGTTTACTACGTAGTCTGGATTCATAATATTTGTTCCTGGTTGAAGAACGTTGTTATCTAAGTCCTTATTGAATCCTTCATAATCCCATTCAACATGGTATACCTTGTAATCTACATATCTATGAACGATTTCTGCTATAACATCTTTCATCATAGCCTTAATTTGTTCATGAACATCCATACCATCTAAAACTACTCTTCTTTGTTCGTAGATGATCTTTCTTTGTTCGTTCATTACATCGTCATATCCTAATACGTGCTTTCTTATAGAGAAGTTTCTATCTTCAACACTTGCTTGAGCGTTTCTAATTTGATTTGTAATAATCTTTGCTTCAATTGGTGTATCTTCGCTAATTGCTAATCTTTCGCACATAGCTTTCATTGTGTCTCCACCAAATATTCTTATGATGTCGTCTTCCATAGACAAATAGAAGATTGATTCACCTGGGTCTCCTTGACGGCCTGAACGACCACGCAACTGATTATCGATACGTCTTGATTCATGTCTTTCTGTACCAATTATCTTCAAGCCTCCAGCTTTAACTACTTCTTCTTTTTCCTTATCTACATCTGCCTTGAACAATTCGTAATACTTTTCATAGTCTGCTCTAGCTTTCAAAGCATCCTTATTTTCTGGATCAATTGTAGCGTGAGATGAAGCAATCTCAATAAGTTCATGGTTGTAACCCATCTTTTCTAGTTTTTCTCTAGTTAAGAATTCTGCGTTACCACCTAGCAAGATATCCGTACCACGACCTGCCATGTTAGTTGCGATTGTAACGGCTCTTAGTTTTCCGGCTTGAGCTACGATTTCAGCTTCTTTTTCATGGTTTTTAGCATTTAATACGTTGTGTGGAATCTTGTTTCTCTTTAGAAGATTTGATAATTCTTCTGACTTATCTACAGATACTGTACCAACTAAAACTGGTTGACCTTTTTGATAGCATTCAATAACGTCTCTAATAACTGCATTATATTTTGCTCTCTTTGTCATATAAAGTTGGTCATTTCTATCTATTCTGATGACTGGCTTATTTGTAGGAATTTCTACGATATCTAAAGAATAGATTGAAGCAAATTCATTCTTTTCTGTAGATGCTGTACCTGTCATACCAGATAGCTTTGGATATAATCTGAATAGATTTTGGAATGTAATTGTAGCTAAAGTCTTGTTCTCTGATTTAATTGGAACATTTTCCTTTGCTTCAATTGCTTGGTGTAATCCATTTGAATATCTACGACCAATCATTTGACGACCAGTAAATTCGTCTACGATGATGATTTCGTTATCTATAACAAGATAGTCCTTTTCCTTCTTCATGATTATGTTTGCTCTTAAAGCATTGTCGATATAGTGCTTTAATTCTTGGTTTTCATAATCTGCAAGGTTTTCAATGCCGAAGAACTTTTCTGCCTTTTCAGAACCAGATTCATTTAAGAATACTGTCTTTTCCTTTTCTTGAAGTTCATAATCATCTGGAGTTAAAGTCTTTACGAATCTATTTGCTGCAATATATGTATCTGCGCTCTTTTGGCCACGACCAGATATGATAAGTGGAGTTCTAGCTTCATCGATTAAGATAGAATCGACTTCGTCGATGATAGCAAAATGAAGACCACGTTGTACCATTTGAGATTTGTCGTTAACCATGTTATCTCTCAAATAATCGAAACCAAGTTCGTTATTTGTTGTGTACATGATATCGCAATTATATTGTTCACGCTTATATTCTGGAGATGCTTGAGCAAGGTTGATCCCAACTGTTAGTCCTAAGAACTTATAGATCTTGCCCATCCATTCAGCGTCACGCTTTGCAAGATATTCGTTAACGGTTACTACATGAACGCCTTTGCCTTCAAGAGCTGCTAAATATGCAGCAAGCGTTGCAACCAATGTCTTACCTTCACCAGTTTTCATTTCAGCGATTCTGCCTTGGAATAAAACGACACCACCGATTAATTGAACTCTAAAGTGTCTCATGCCTAGAACTCTTTTTGATGCCTCTCTAACTGTTGCGAAAGCTTCAACTAAAATATCTTCTAGTTTTTCTCCGTTTTGAATTCTTTGTTTATATGCGTCTGTACAAGCTCTTAGCTCGTCATCGCTCATAGCTTCAAATTGAGGCTCTAAAGCTTCAATCTTGTCTACTATCTTTTCAATTTTTGCAAGTTCTCTATCATTAGAACTTTTGAATAAGTTTGAAAAAAATCCCATTTTTACCTCTTTGTGCGCACGCCTATAATATAAAAAAGCGCCAATGTTAAATTATCATATTGACGCCATTTAGTCAACAAGCATAGCTTGTTTGTGCTTTATTCAGTTTTGATTATTATTTTGTTGGTTATTATTGCTTCTATATTCTTCAGGAATCTCAACATTTGGCGTATCGTATATATTATCAAATACTCCAGTATCGACGAATGTATCATATAAGGCTTGCGAGTTATTTCCAAAGTATACATCTGCTCCACTTGAAACATTTACTTTATCTTTTCCGCCTCTTACTATCCAAGTATCGCCTTCATGAACCAAATCCAATTTATCATCTGGATCACCTGGTTGCAAATCTTCATCTAAAACATAAGCTATTCTCCCTACAAATGTTGGGTCTTTGTATGCTAAATTTGTTCCATATTCATTATAGTTTGACATCGTTACTTGGAAAGCTTGCTTGTAGTTCATAGCAACTCCAATAATGCCAGTTTTAGATTTGAAATTCAATTTATTAAATGAATGTGCGAACACATATTTTGTTCCCAAAGCTCCATCAACATTTAGGCTTCTTACATTACCAGAACATAAGATATACACATCCCCAGAAAATGTATTTATTGTTGCTGAACTTTTAACCTCGCCAATATTAAAGATGAATTTGCTAAATGATGCAACACAATCAATTGTACCTAATTTTTGTGCAGTAAGGCGTCTAAAATATTGGTTAGCTACTTCATCACCATCTCCAATCATTCTAAAAGAATCTACATCTTTAAATTCTGCGTCAATATTTCCCCACTCAGCATCAAGATGAACATTTGGTTCACCATTGCATTCTCCAACAAACGAAACGTCTGGCAAATCGATGTTTATGCTACATTCACCTCTTGCTGTAACACTTAATTTATTGTAAGATAAAACGTCTTTTGGAAGTAATACGTATAAATCCTTCTTGATTTCACTTAAATCAAACATTCCTTTGGCGCAATATTGGATTTGGTAATATTTGCCATATTCTGATGAATCCCAATATGCCCAGTGCAATTTTAAGTCATCAGATAAATCTTTATTTGTCTTTTCTAAAAATATAATCTTATCGCCATCATATTGTGTTACGTTTACGCTCCCACCATACCAGTTAATAAGAATATCATCTGGAATGATATCGCCTTCTAAGTTGCCTACTGTATAAGCCCCTGATTGAACATAACTTACATAAGTTTTGCCTGTAACTTTGGCAACTAAAGAGCATCCGGAAAAAGCGAATGCTAAAACGCTTAGTGTCACAATAATAGTTAGAATAATCGCAGTCTTTTTCATAATTCACCTATGCGTATATTATAACACGCAATATTAAAGAAAACTAAGTATTTCGAATTATTGATTAAATTCGGCCTCTTGTCTTAAGAAAGTTAAAAGCATAGAATTACGCTTAATAATTATATTATTAGAAATCATTTTTGCAACAGTTTGCTTAGTCCCAAGAATAACAACAGCCTTTTTGCCACGAGTAATTCCTGTATATAACAAATTCCTTGTTGCAAGCATTGGGTTGTTTTCAAATAAGACTAATAAAACTACTTTAAATTCACTACCTTGAGATTTATGAACAGTTATAGCGTATGCAAGTTGGACTTCATCAAAATCTCCCATGCCATATTTAACGAATCTATTATCGTCATATTCAACAAGCATTTCTTTATCATATGGGTCTACTTCTCTAACTATACCCATCTCTCCATTAAATACGCCCTTTCCAGATTTCCCATCTGGAGTTGTCCAAATAAGTTCGTAGTCGTTTTTAATGTGAATGACTTTGTCATTAGGTCTAAATTTTCTAAGTCCCACAACAAGCTCTAAATCGTCTTGTTTTGGATTTAAAATCTCTTGCATTTGCTCATTTAATTTATCTATCCCAGCAAGGCCTTTTTTTGCTGGTGCTAGAACTTGGATATCATCTTTAGATACTTTAAAGTATTTTGGTATTCTTGTAGATAACAAGTCTGTTAAAGTCTTTGCTATATCTTTATTCAATTCTGCATTGATAAAGAAGAAGTCTGTTGCCTTATTATCAAGCTTAATCATTCTTCCAGCATTTACTTCATGAGCATTTATTGAAATCATTGATCCATCGTCTTGCCTAAATATTCTATTTAAAAAGCTTACAGGTATTACTTTTGAGTTAATCATGTCAGATAAGATGTTGCCAGCACCAACGGATGGTAATTGATCTTTATCTCCAACAAATATTACTCTTGCTCCTGGCTTTATAGCATTTAGAAGCGATTTCATAATATATGTATCACACATCGAAACTTCATCGACAATAATTACATCTTGAGAAAGATTATTTGTTTCATCAAACTTAAATCTAAAGAAACCATCTTCAACCGTTAATCCTAACAATCTATGGATTGTTTGAGCATCATAACCCGTTGATTCTCTCATTCTCTTTGCCGCACGCCCTGTTGGTGCACACAATGCAAATGTTTTATGAATGCCATTTAGCATAGCAACTATTGCCTTTATAATTGTAGTTTTACCAGTTCCTGGTCCACCTGTAATTACAGAAACGCCATATATCAAACTATTTTTAATAGCTTCTATTTGCTTTTCATCTAGCGTTATACCATTCATTTCTTGATAGATTTTCAAATCCGTATCTATATCCATCAAGAAGATATTTGTATTATTTGTACATAAAGATATTAACTTTTTTGCAATGAACTTTTCATGGTCGTATAAAATACGAGACATTATTATTTCTTTGCCTTCAACTTCAAGAGATATAACTTCGTTATCTTTTTCGCATTTTCTTAAACATGTTTCGACTAAATCTTCATCAAACGTTCTATCTAAACCTAAAAGATCTATTGCTCTATTTAATAAATCTCCATGGAATAAATAGGTGTGTCCCAATTTATCTGCAACGTCAGTTACGGTATACATAATGCCAGCGCGAACTCTTTGCTCGCCCTTTACTTCATAACCCATCTTAAGCGCAATCTTATCTGCAGTCAAAAAACCAAAGCCATCTACGTCTTTTATTATCTGGTATGGATTAGCTTCCAAAACTCTCTTTGTATCGTCTCCATAAGCCTTATATAGCTTCAAAATGGTATTAATGCTAAGTTCATGTGCTTGAAGTTCAATAATTAAATTCTTTAAAAAGATAAGATTGTTAAATCTATCTACAAGCTCAACTGCTCTATCATAGCTTATGCCTCTTACTTGAGATAATTCTTGTGGGTTTGTTGATAGAACTTCAAAAGTTCTTTTGCCAAACTTTGATACAATCTTTTTTGCGGTAACATCTTTGATGCCTCTAAATAAACCTGAGGCTAAATATCTAACCATGTCTTCTTCCTCATCCGGAAGTAAACATGCACATTTTTCAACTTTAAATTGTTCGCCGTATTTAGGATCTTGAATAAAATCTCCATCTACAACGACTCTTTCCCCTTCATATAAATCAGGAAAATAGCCGACGCATGTTATTATCTCTATGTTCGTGAAAACATTTACTATTGTATAGCCTGTTTCATTATTAACATAGATTACGTCAACTACTTCCCCTTCTAATCTCATTAAAGCTCCTCAATCGCTTTTTTTATCTCTTCTACTTTATCACACTTTTCCCAAGGTAAATAGTCCTTTCCAAAGTGTCCATAGTTTGTAGTTTTAGTAAAGATAGGCTCTCTTAAGTGCAAATTCTCAATAATTGCAAGAGGTCTAAAGTCAAAGACTTTATAGATTATCTTTGAAATGTCTTCATCAGAAATTGTACCTGTTCCAAATGTGTCTACTTGAATTGAAACTGGGTGAGCTACACCAATTGCGTAAGCAACTTCGATTTGACACTTTTGAGCAAGTCCTGCAGCAACGATGTTTTTGCATGCATATCTTGCCATATAAGCTGCAGATCTATCTACCTTTGTTGGATCTTTGCCCGAGAAAGCTCCGCCACCATGTGGACAATATCCACCATATGTATCTACGATGATCTTTCTTCCAGTTAAACCACTATCGCCATGTGGTCCACCGATAACGAACTTTCCTGTTGGGTTAATAAAGATTTTTGTATTGTCTGTAATTAATTCCTTTGGAATTACTGCATCAATAACATATTCTTTAATATCTTTTCTTAATTGTTCTGTTGTAACGCAATCACAATGTTGAGTTGAAACAACAACTGCATCAACGCCAACTGGTTTGCCATCTTCATATACAACAGTTACTTGTGCCTTGCCATCTGGTCTTAGATATTTTAAAGTTTTATTCTTTCTAAGCTCTGTTAGCTTTCTTGTTAATTTGTGTGCAAGAGAAATTGGCATTGGCATTAATTCTTCTGTTTCTGTACAAGCGAATCCAAATACCATACCTTGATCGCCAGCCCCGATTAAATCGAATCTGTCTTTTCCATCTTCTTTATTCTCAACAGATGAATCAACGCCTTGTGCAATGTTAGGAGATTGCTTTCCAACTCTAACTTCAACAGTACAAGTATTACCGTTGAATCCTTCGCAAGAGCCATCATATCCTATATCCAAAATAGCTTCTCTTGCTATTTTTTCATAGTCAATTTCTTCAGCTGCTTTAGAAGTAACTTCTCCCATAAGTAACACAAAGTCTGTTGTACAACTTGTTTCTAGTGCTACTCTAGAGTTTGGATCTTTTGCAATCAATGCATCTAAGATTGAATCAGAGATTCTATCGCTGACTTTATCTGGATGTCCTTCAGTTACGCTTTCGCTTGTAAATAAATATTTTTTCATTTGTTCTCCTATTAAATAAGGCCACCATCCTCGAAGATAGTGACCTTATATTCTATCTTTCAAGTAATCTTGCAGGATTTAGCACCTTTCGAGAGGTTGCTGTGCGATCATTGGGCCTGTCCCTCCCGCACTCTCTATAGAATTAAATAATATTGGTTATGTTATTAGTCTACATCCTCAAGAGCAAACTTATCTGTGATTTCTTGCTCATTGATTCTGTTCATCTCTGATGCCTTAGATACTGTTGTTACGTCTCTATAGCACTTCATACCTGTACCAGCTGGGATTAACTTACCAATGATGATATTTTCTTTCAATCCCTTTAAGTGGTCAACTTTACCCTTCATAGCTGCATCAGCAAGCATTCTTGGTGTTTCTTGGAATGATGCTGCAGATAAGAATGATTCAGAAGATAGAGATGTCTTTGTAATACCTTGAAGTATTCTAGCACCAAGTGCTGGCTCACCTTCAGATGCAACAACCTTTTGGTTAGTATCCTTGAATGTTTGGAAGTCAACGATATCACCAACTAGGAATCCTGTTGTACCAGCTTCTGTAATTCTAACCTTGCTTAGCATTTGTCTAATAATGATTTCCAAGTGCTTTTCGTTGATTTCAACGTTAGATGTTTCGTATGTCTTCTTAACTTCAGAAATGATGTAGTTTTGAACAGCAGCAATACCCTTTGTTCTTAACAAATCTTGTGGGTAAATGTTACCTTCAGTAATTCTATCACCAGCTTCGATTGTATCACCAGTCTTAACTAGGATCTTTCTGTTGTAATCGATTACATACTTTTCTTCTTTAGCTTCACCAGTAATAGCATCTTTACCAGATACGTATACAACTCTGCTTGTTCCTTCTTCAACAGTTACCTTACCAGCGATGTTAGAGATAACAGCTTGACCTTTTGGTCTTCTTACTTCGAACAATTCTTGTACACGAGGAAGACCGTTTGTGATATCACCTGTTGTAGCAACACCACCAGTGTGGAATGTTCTCATTGTTAACTGTGTACCTGGTTCACCAATTGATTGAGCTGCGATAATACCAACAGCTTCACCAACTTTAACGATGTTACCAGAAGCTAAGTTCATACCATAGCACTTAGCACATACGCCATCTTTGCATTGGCAAGATAGATTTGATCTAATCTTAACTGACTTAATACCAGCCTTATCAATCTTCTTAGCATCTTGTAGCTTAATCATTGTGTTGTTTTCAATTAGAACTTCGCCGTTTGCATCAACAACATCTCCGATTACGAATCTACCATTTAGCTTTTCGATGAAGTTTTGACCAGCCTTACCATTTAGAACAACTTCGTTGTTACCCTTTTCTGTTTCAACTGGAATTCTTGCAATCTTAGCGTTGTAGATTTCAAGAGCCTTAGCTTCGTCGATAACTGTTCCCTTCTTGAACATTACAGAACCATCTTTTCCTGTGATGTCAGCAAGTAACTTCTTATCTACGATTGCTTTGTATAATTCGATTAAGTCCATGTTCTTAACTTCAACACCTGACTTATCTCCACAGTCTTCTTCTGTTACAACAACGTGGTGACATACATCAACCAAACGTCTTGTTAAGTAACCTGAGTCGGCTGTCTTTAAAGCTGTATCGGCCATACCCTTACGTCCACCGTGTGCTGAAATGAAGTATTCCAAAACTGATAGACCTTCTCTATATGATGATTTAATTGGAAGCTCGATATCTTTACCTGATGTAGATGCGACGATACCTCTCATACCGCAAAGTTGTGAAATCTGTCCGATACCACCACGGGCTCCTGATTCAGCCATCATCCAAATTGGGTTGTATACATCTTTGTTATCTTCAAGTAACTTAGAAACCTTATCTTTAGCTTCTGTCCAAATCTTGATAGTTTCATGATATCTTCTGTCTTCAGAAACGATACCCATTCTTTGACCTCTTTCGATTTGTTGTACTTGCTTAGAAGCTTCTTCTAGGATTTCTGCCTTATCTTGAGGAACGTGCATATCGAATACTGATGCTGTATTTCCTGAAATTGTAGAATACTTATATCCGATTGACTTGATGTTATCCAAAACGATTGCTGTTTCTGTAGCACCCTTAGCTGCGAATACCTTATCTACGATTACAGATAATTGCTTCTTACCGATTCTTGAGTTGATCTTGAACTCAAATGTTGCGTTGTTATTCTTATTAACAACTTGCTTCTTGCTATCTTCTAGCGCGCCTGTATCAATACCATAATAGATATCTTGAGGAATTGCTTCATTGAAGATGATCTTACCAACAGTTGTTCTAACTCTCTTAGAAACTGTTCTGCCTAGTTCATCTTGCTTTTCAACTCTTACTTCAATTTCTTTTTGTAAAGAAATTTGCTTTAATTGATAAGCCATCTTAGCTTCTTCAACATTTCTAAATACTCTTCTTTCTGAAGACATCTTTTCTGGATTTTCATCCATTGTTAAATAGAAGCATCCGATAACGATATCTTGTGATGGAGAAACAACTGGTTTACCATCAGAAAGCTTTAAGATGTTGTTTGTAGATAGCATTAAGAATCTAGCTTCTGCTCTAGCTTCAAGTGATAGTGGTACGTGAACAGCCATTTGGTCACCATCGAAGTCGGCGTTGAACGCTGTACATACAAGTGGGTGAAGTTTAATAGCTCTTCCTTCAACGATAACTGGCTCGAAAGCTTGAATAGATAATCTGTGTAGAGATGGAGCACGGTTCAATAGAACTGGGTGATCCTTAATTACTTCTTCTAGAATATCCCAAACTTCAGCTGATGGGTTAACGTCGATTAACTTCTTACCGCTATGGTTATTTGTAGCTAATCCTCTTGCGATTAATTCGTGTAGAACGAATGGTTTGAATAATTCAAGAGCCATTTCTCTTGGAAGACCGCATTGGTACATCTTTAATTCTGGTCCTACGACGATAACTGAACGTCCTGAGAAGTCAACACGCTTACCAAGTAAGTTTAGACGGAAACGACCTTGCTTACCCTTTAGAGACTCTGTTAATGACTTAGCCTTCTTGTTGTTTGTTGTGATGGCCTTGCCACGTCTACCATTATCGATAAGAGCGTCAACAGCTTCTTGTACGATTCTCTTTTCGTTTCTTAAGATAATTTCTGGAGTACCATACTCTAACATCTTCTTTAGACGATTGTTACGCATGATAACTCTTCTATATAAGTCGTTTAAGTCTGATGCAGCAAACTTACCACCATCTAGTTGAACCATTGGTCTTAAATCTGGTGGAAGAACTGGAAGAACATCTAGAACCATCCATTCTGGCTTGTTACCTGATGTTCTGAAAGCTTCAACAACTTCTAATCTCTTAATAGCCTTTAACTTTGCTTGACCTTCTTTAGCTGTAGCGATAGTTTCTTTTAAAGCTGTAGCTTCAGCATCTAGGTCGATGTTCTTTAATAATTCTTTAACTGCTTCACCACCCATTCCTACTTTGAATGCGTCTGCGCCGAATTCGTCGCAAGCTTCTAAGTATTCTCTATCATCGATGATTTGCTTATAAGCAAAAGATGATTGACCTGGGTCTAAAACAACGTATTTTGTGTAGTAAACTACTAGTTCTAATTCCTTTAGAGGAATGTCTAGTAATTGGCTCATTCTATATGGAGCACCCTTTAAGTACCAGATGTGTGTAACTGGACAAGCAAGTTCAATGTGGCCCATTCTCTCACGTCTTACAGATCTTGCAACAACGTCAACACCACATCTATCACAAGTGATGCCTCTAGCCTTCATTTTCTTATACTTACCGCAAGCACATTCGTAGTCCTTAACCGGTCCAAATATTCTTTCGCAGAACAAACCGCCCATTTCTGGCTTTTGTGTTCTGTAGTTGATTGTTTCAGAATTTACAACTTCACCATGTGACCAACTTCTAATTGTTTCAGGAGAAGCGATTCCTATCTTTATTGCACTGAAATTATTTACATCTGCCATTTTTCTATTTCTCCTTTATTAGTCGTTAGCGTCATCGCTACCGTTGAATTGAGATAATAATTCGCTGATATCACCTGCGCCGATATCGTCATCATCATCTTCGCTACTAATAATATCTGTAGCGTCTTGCATTGAGTCGCTAGATGTATTGAAATCCAATCCTAATCCGATGTCTTCATCTTCGTCATCCAACTTGAATTGAGCACCTAAATCGATTGATTCTGTTGGCTCGTCTGTTGAGTATGAAGTTTGATGCTTTGTAGATGTTACTGTTGTTGTATCTGTGTAATCTCTAATACCAACTTCTTCACCGTTATCGTTTAGAACCTTAACTTCCAAACCTAAAGCCTTGAATTCCTTCATTACAACCTTGAATGATTCTGGTGTACCAGCTTCTGGAATTGGGTTGCCCTTTACGATTGCATCGTAAACCTTTTGTCTTCCCATTACGTCGTCTGACTTGTTTGTCAAAACTTCTTGTAGGATGTGAGAAGCACCATAAGCTTCTAGAGCCCAAACTTCCATTTCACCGAAACGTTGTCCACCGAATTGTGCCTTACCACCTAGAGGTTGTTGTGTAATTAATGTGTACTTACCAGTAGATCTAGCGTGCATCTTTTCATCAACCATGTGGCATAGCTTTAACATATACATGTAACCAACTGTTACTGGGTTTTCGAATGGTTCACCAGTTCTGCCGTCATAAACAGTGAACTTACCATCTTTCTTTGGATCATGCTTTCCATCAACAGCAAGGTTGATATCTGAATTCAATCTTTCGTCTTGGAATAGAGTCTTGATATCTGATTCTGTAGCACCATCGAATACTGGTGTAGCAACCATCATACCAAGCTTCTTAGCAATATATCCTAAGTGAACTTCTAAGACTTGTCCGATGTTCATACGTGAAGGAACGCCTAGTGGGTTTAACATGATTTGTAATCTTGTTCCATCTGGTAAGAATGGCATATCTTCTCTTGGAAGAACTCTTGAAATAACGCCCTTGTTACCGTGACGACCAGACATCTTATCACCGACACCGATCTTTCTCTTTTGAGCAACGTAAACTCTTACTAACTTAGTTACGCCTGCTGGTAGGTCATCTTTTTCTTTCTTTGTGTATACCTTAACATCGATAACAACACCTGATTGTCCGTGTGGTAAGCATAGAGAAGAATTCTTAACTTCCTTACCCTTTTCACCAAAGATTGCTCTCATTAACTTTTCTTGTGGTGTTAAATCAACTTCACCCTTAGGGCTTGTTCTACCAACAAGGATATCTGATGAATCAACAGCTGTACCGATTCTTACAATACCGTTTTCATCAAGATTCTTTAATGCAGCTTCACCAACACCTGGAATATCACTTGTGATTTGTTCATCACCACGAGATGTATTTCTAGATGTAATTTCGAACTTTTCAATATGTAGAGATGTGAATACATCATCTTTTACTAAGTCTTCGTTAATGATGATAGCGTCTTCGTAGTTGTATCCTTCCCAAGATGTGTATCCGATAAGGATGTTTCTACCTAATGACAATTCACCATTGTTTGTAGCAGGACCATCAGCAAGTACCATACCCTTAAATACCTTATCGCCCTTATTTACGATTGGCTTTTGATTGATACATGTACCAGCGTTAGATCTTTCAAACTTTTGAAGATATACTGTTTCATCTCCGTTTTCTGTTTCAATAACGATTTTTGTAGAGTCAACAAACTTTACAACACCATCGAATTTAGAAATAGCTAGAACGCCGCTATCGTAAGCAATCTTGTGCTCGATACCAGTAGCGATCATAGGAGCTTCTGTTCTTAGTAGAGGTACAGCTTGACGTTGCATGTTAGAACCCATCAATGCACGGGCTGTATCGTCGTTTTCAAGGAATGGGATAAGAGCTGAAGCAACTGAAATTAATTGCTTTGGAGAAACATCTACATAATCTACCTTGTCGATGTTAACTTCACGAATATCTTCCTTGATTCTACACATAGCACGGTTTTGTACAAATGTGCCATCTTCGTTAAGTGGTGTGTTAGCTTGAGCTAAGATGTACTTATCTTCATCATCAGCTTGTAGATAATCTACGACATCTGTAACATATGGTGTTCCATCTTCTTTCTTAGCAACTCTTCTATATGGAGCTTCGATGAAGCCATATTCGTTGATTCTTGCATAAGAAGCAAGTGATGAAATAAGACCAATGTTTTGACCTTCTGGAGTTTCGATTGGACATAGACGACCATAGTGTGTATGGTTAATATCACGAACTTCGAAACCAGCTCTTTCTCTGTTCAAACCACCAGGTCCTAAAGCAGATAACTTTCTCTTGTTTGTTAATTCTGCAGCTGGGTTATGGTGATCCATAACTTGAGATAATTGGTTTGTGCAGAAGAATTGTCTAATAACCATGGCAATTGCTCTAACATTTAAGAATTGTTGAATCTTGTATTCATCATTCTCGCCTGTTCTTGACATGTTTTCCTTGATTGTCTTATCAAGTCTTGCCATACCTTCTCTGAACTTTTGTTGTAATAATTCACCTACGCAACGAACACGTCTGTTTGCTAAGTGGTCGATAATATCTGTAACACCGATACCATGAACTAAACCTAAGTTGTTGCTGTATGATGCAAGGATATCATCAACTGTTAAGTGCTTAATGATAAGAGCATCAACATTAGCCTTGATTTGTTCTTTTAATTCATCGCCCTTGAATTGAGCCATTAATTCCTTCAATGCAGGTAGATATACCTTTTCATTGATTCCTAACTCTTCAGCGTTGAATTCTGGAAGTACAGCATTGAAATCTACAACGTTGTTACCACGAACGATAACTACTTGTGGTTTTTCTTCTTTAGATAAAACTTTGATAGAAACGATACCAGCGTTTTGAATCTTGTCAGCATCTTCAGCTGTCAAAACTGTATCCTTTTGGCAAATTACTTCACCGTTTTCATCTATAGCATCTTCAGCTAAAGCAAATCCAACTACTCTTTGAGCATAAGATAACTTCTTGTTTACCTTATATCTACCTACTCTCATTAGGTCATATCTCTTTTCGTCGAAGAATAAGCCTTGGATTAATCTCTCAATTCCTTCTTCTGTAATTGTTTCGCCTGGACGTTGCTTTCTGTATAATTCTGTCTTAGCTTCAGCAATATTTGTAGCTGAGTCCTTTTCAATTGTGTTTTCTAGAAGCTTTTCATGTCCGAACGTAGCATATAATTCTTCATTTGTTCCTTCCTTTAGTAAGCAACGAATTAATACAGTTGATGGGAATTTACGTCTTCTATCTACATAAACTGAAATTGTTTCTGTTGGATCTTGTTTGAATTCTACCCATGCACCTCTATGTGGCATTATTTGTGTAGAATATCTTGGCATACCAGTCTTTTGATCCTTTTCGAATGTGTTGTAAACGCTAGGGCTTCTTACTAATTGGCTAACAACTACACGTTCAGTTCCGTTAATAATGAATGAACCTGCTTCTGTCATCTTAGGAATTTCACCCATGTATACATCATCTTCTAAGCATTCACCAGTGCTTGTGTTTACAAGTCTGATTCTAAACTTTAGAGGAATTGTGTAAGAACGTTCACCATCTTTACATTCTTTGATGGTGTACTTTGGTGTGCCATCTAGGGAATAACCTAGATAATGTAGCTCAAATCTTCCAGCTCTATCTACAACTGGTGAGAAATCGTTCAAAACTTCTTGGATTCCTTCAGAGACAAATCTCTTGTAAGAACCAACTTGAGCTTCAAGCAAATATGGCATTTCTAGAACTTCTTTAATATGAGAGAAAGAATCTCTAACTGTATTGCCGTATTTAACTTTATGAGTCATATTGTTTTGAGGCATGTCGTCCCCTCCTTATAAAATTTTCGTGATTAAAATGCACATTAGCGCATACTACGCCCTAAATTATAGGTGCGCTAAATAATTTACACGCATTTAATATAGGTGTCAAACGATTTTTTCAACATTTTCAAAACAATTTTTTGAATTGTAAAATGTATGTAAAATTATTAAAATTCACCAAATTTTGGGTAATTTTTGGCCCTACTTTTGTAAAATTTATGTAAATTTTTATTGTTAGATAGCCGAAGCTAAAGTCTTTGTCAATATTGACTATATATATAAAATAATGTATTATTTTTAAAGTATGAGATTGGACAAATACTTGAAAGTATCAAGAATAATTAAGCGTAGAACTATAGCAAACGAGGCTTGCGATGCATCTCGTGTTGAACTTAATGGAAGACCTGCAAAAGCTGGTGCTCAAGTTAAGGTTGGAGATATTGTTACCCTACACTTTGGTGATACTAATTTCAAATTCAAGATCCTTTCTGTTCCAGATGTCGTTAAAAAGGAAGATGCAAATTCCCTATATGAGGTAATTTATGAAGATTAGTGTCATTTTAGCATGCGCAGGAAGTGGAACTAGAGCTAATCTTGGCTTTAATAAACTTCGCTACGACATAGGTGGCATGTCTATATTTGAAAAGACTCTATCTAAATTTATAAGAGATGACATTTCTCAAATTGTCATCACCTCATCAAACGAAGATTTGGAATATTTTACAAAATGCACTCAAAATCTTGAAATACCAACAATTGTCACATTAGGTGGCGCTACAAGACAAGAAAGCATCTTTAATGCTCTACAAGTTCTAGATGCAAACACAGATATTGTTGTTATCCACGATGGCGCTCGTCCATTTGTTACTAAAGAGATAATTGATGAAGCAATAGCCATAGCTAAAAAAGATGGTAGCGCTATTGCATGCACTACTTTAATAGATTCTCTACGAAAGATAGATGGCTTAGATACAAAGGCAGTAAATCGCAAGGATTATTTGATTGTTCAAACTCCTCAAGTATTTAAATATGATTCTATTTTGCGTGCGCACAACATGGCGCGCGAGGCCCAAAAGCAAGACTTTTTAGACGATGCTTCAATATATGAAGCATACATCGGGAAAGTAAGCATTACAAAGGGCTCTAAAGAAAACGTAAAGATAACAAATAAAGATGATTTGAAACTATTCACTCCAAACAACTTCTATGTGGGCTGTGGATGGGATACACACGAACTTGTTGAAAACAGAAAACTTATTTTAGGCGGCATAGAAATTCCTCATACAAAGGGCCTTTTAGGACATAGCGATGCGGATGTTTTAACTCACGCTATTATGGATGCACTTTTATCTGCATCTCACAACAAAGATATAGGTCACCTTTTCCCAGATACGGACGAAAAGTACAAAGGGATCTCTTCATTGCTTTTGCTAAAAGAAGTTGTTAAAATACTAAAGAAAGATGGCTATAAGATAAATAATATATCTGCAGTCATTATGGCTCAAAAACCAAAGCTTGCTCCTCATTTGGATAATATCCAAAAGTGTCTAGCAAACGAGATGGGAATAGATATATCTCAAATATCTTTAACCTCAACAACTACAGAAAAACTTGGGCTTGTAGGAAAAGAAGAAGCAATATCCGTTAACGCCTACTGCTCTTTATATAAGGAATAATATGGAAAAGAAGAAATTAACAAAACAAGATATCATGGCATCTGATGCAGTATATATTGTATTTTCTATTGTTATTGCATTTTGCTTTATAGCATGTGCAGTTGTTTCAATATTTTTGATTGTATCTGGATGTATTTGGGTTGTTAAATCTTTCTCACTTGAGGAAGGAACAATAAAAGCACTAGCTTTGTCTATACTAATGCTTTTATCTTCTGCCTTATTTGTTTGGTTAGATTATAGAATCTTTATAACTGTTAAATCTTCTATCACTTCTTATCTTTCTGAAAGAAAAGAACTATTAAAAGATATAGAAGAACCTACTGAACAAGAATAACATCAGCCTTTATAGCATAATGGTCAGAATAGTAGATGGCGTTGCCATCTATTTCTTTATGTTCTTGAATTATATCGAACTTCAATGCAAAGAAATTGTTAGATACAAATATAAAATCTATTGGATCTTCGAAAGATAAATTCTTGCCACCAAAATCTTGGTAAGTTATTCCAGAATCGCTCTCTATGGCTTTTTCTTGTGTAGAATTTAGCTTTGCCGAAATTGTTTCATAGCATGTAGAATCTGAAGTTGTATTAAAGTCTCCACAAACAATTATTTCTCTTCCTTCATCATTTTCTTCGATTCTTCTCATTACAAGCTCTATTTCTTTAGTTCTTGCTTTTTCCCCTAAAACCTCTAAATGAACACAATATACACTTATCTCTTTTTGCGTCTCTATTTCTTTCAAGATTGCATGTACACATATTCTTAAGAATAGCGCTCCATAGCCTTTAGATTCTTTAGATGGAGTTTCAGATAACCAGAACATGTCTTGAGAAATTAGTTCAAATTTTGATTTATCAAAGCTAATTGCGAGTCCTTCTTCCGATTCATCAACCTTTCTTGAATACCAAATAGTTTCAAAGCCATCTAATGCCTCTTTTATATCTTTTGCTTGATTCTTTCTTACTTCTTGCATACACAAAATAGAAGGCGCATTATCTTTGATACCGCATGCGGACGAAATTTTGAACCGATTTTAAATCTTATTATATTTTAGCATAAAGTCTCTAGGGCTTGCATATT
>SVHF01000019.1 GCA_015055975.1 Clostridiales bacterium
AGACGTCTTGTCTAGTTTTGATGTCGTACATACATTTTCCTCCTTTATATGAGTCCAATTATATGTCCGCACCCCCATATGATTAATTAAATATTCTTTTCTTGCATCCCAATCGCGAACGCCTGTATCTGTTGCTGTATCTTGACGAATATTAAAACTCATAATAGATAAGTTTATACCATCAGGTATTTCAACTTTCTTTTCGCAACCAAAAACTGGAATAATCAAAATAGCCATTAAGGCTATTGCCAAAATAATAGTTAGTCCCCTCTTCATAAATAACCTCTTATAGTTTGAATCCTAATGGCAATAACTCTTCTAGCGTATGAACATCTTCATCTTTACCATCAAATAGTATTATCTTAAAATCTTTGTCGCAAAACTCCGTCATAACCTGTCTGCAAGCTCCACATGGTGGGCATTGAATTAATTCATCGCCCTTTCCCCCAACTATTGCAATTGCTTCAAATTTTGTTTCTCCTTCAGATATAGCTTTAAAAAATGCTGTTCTTTCAGCACAGTTTGTCACTGACAAAGCACTATTTTCGATATTGCATCCTTCAAAGATTAATCCATCTTTTGTTTTTAGTGCAGCTCCAACTTTGAATTCAGAATATGGAGCATATGCATTTTGTCTTGCTTTCTTTGCTACTTCAATCAAATCCTTATACATTGTATATTTCTCCTAAAACCGACTTTTGCATTCTTGTATTTTCTATATTGAAATATTCAAGTACTGTTCCTGCTATATAATCAAATCCTGCCTTTGTGCCCAAGTTTGTTGGCATTATCTTATCTCCATAGAATAGAACTGGAATATATTCTCTTGAATGATCTGTACTTGGCGTTAGTGGATCACAACCATGATCTGCAGTTATAATCAACATGTCATCTTGCTTCATGTTCATCATAAACTTTGCCAATTGATTATCAAATTGAGATATTGCTTTTGCATATCCATCAACATCATTTCTATGTCCGTATAACATATCAAAATCAACAAGGTTTACAAAGCATAGCCCTTCAAAATCTTCTTGTTGTAATTTCAATGTAGCTTCCATACCCTCATCGTTATTTGTAGATTTAACTTTTCTTGTTATACCTTTCCCTGCAAAGATATCATATATCTTTCCTACAGATATTACATCAAGTCCTCTATCTTTAATCAAATCAAGCATTGTGTCTTTTGGTGGAAGCAATGAAAAATCATGTCTATTGCCAGTTCTATAGAAGTTTCCACTATCCCCTCTAAATGGCCTTGCAATGATTCTGCCTACGCCATCTTTACCTTGCATAACCCCTCTTGCTATTTCGCAATATCTATACAATTCATCAACTGGCACATATTCTTCGTGTGCTGCGATTTGCAATACACTATCTGCCGATGTATAAACAATCAATGCTCCCGTCTTTATATGTTCATCCCCATAATCTTTGATTACTTCTGTTCCAGAATATGGTTTATTACAAATTATCTTTCTATTAAACTTTTCTTCTAATTCATCAATTATATATTTTGGGAATCCATTCTTATATGTTGGGAATGGCTCTTTAGAAATAAGGCCTGCAATTTCCCAATGGCCTGTTGTTGTGTCTTTGCCTGAACTTAGTTCAGAAAGCCTCATGTAAGCGCCTTTTGGCTCATTTGTTGGCAAAACGCTTGCCTTTACTCCATCTATGTTAAATAGGCCTAGTTTTTGAAGATTTGGCGCTAAAAAGAATTTAGATGAAGATACTGATTTAATTGTATTGCTTCCCTCATCTTTATACTTTTTAGCATCTGGCATTTCTCCTATGCCAAAACTATCCAAAACAATAATAAAAACTCTACGCATTTTCCTCTTCTTTCACAATCTTTACAATTGCGCTTGTTCCTAATCTATCACAGCCCAATTTTAAATAGTCTTGTGCATCTTGAAGTGTTCTAATTCCACCTGCTGCTTTCATCTTAACATTAGGCCCAATAAATTTTTTAAACAAGATTATATCTTCTTTTGTAGCTCCTGCTTTTGAAAAGCCTGTTGATGTCTTTATATAATCTGCCCCAGCTTGAGTTACAATTTTGCATAGTTTAACTTTTTCTGTTCTTTCCAATAAACATGTTTCAATAATTACTTTTAATACTTTATCTCCACATGCCTTTTTTATTGCTTTTATCTCTCTTTTTAAAGCTGCATAGTTTTTAGACTTAACAAATCCGATATTTATAACCATGTCGATTTCGTCTGCGCCATTTTTTATAGCATCTTTTGTCTCAAATACTTTTACTCTCGTTGTAGAATATCCATTTGGGAACCCAATTACTGTACAAATCTTTACTTTACCATTTGCATATTCTTTTGCCTTTTTAACATAAGATGGTGGAATACATACAGATGCTGTATTGTATTTTATTGCATCATCAATTAATGCATATATTTCATCTAGCGTTGCACCTTGTGCAAGTAAAGTATGATCACAATGCTTTAAAATTTCTTTCTTATCCATAATGATTGGGTTCAACTCCTTAATTTTATTTTCTAAATTTGCAGCCTGACTTATTAATAAATCCTCTTCAACTCCAGATAGTTCTTTTCTTGTCCTATATCCCCATGTAACTATAAGGTATTTAACGTTAGCATTTTGAGCAAGCTCTTTATCTACTAGCGAATCGCCAATATATATAACATCGTTTTCCTTTGCATCAAACGCTTTCATAACACTAAATAGCGTATCAGGATTTGGCTTTATCTTCATGCCCTCTTTTATCCCACATGCAATGTCTACATAGTCTTTAAAATATATGTTATACAACTCTTGAACAGCTTCATCGTTTTTGTTTGAAACTATCGCAATCTTATATCCATACATCTTAAGATTTTTAAGTAGCAACTTTATACCAGGGAAATATTGTGTATGATCATTACAATGTTCATCATAATGAGCTTTAAATGCAGCTTTTAGTGATTCATATTTTTCTGGGTGTGCTTGAGATGCTCTTTTTATGAACATATCTAAGCCATTGCCAATAAATTGTCTAACGTTTTCTAGCGTTTGAGATGGCATGCCATTTTCTTTTAGAGCCACATTTAAAGAAAGATACAAATCTTTGATTGTATCTAAAAGAGTACCATCCAAATCAAACACGCAAAGCTTATTCATATCAAAAAATATTATATAATATTTTCTAGACCTTCTCAATACTGATATATCTTGAAATGCTCTTTTATTGCCCTTATAATATTATCGAGGTGCTAACTTATGAAGTATATATTTATTGCAAATCCTAATGCTGGCAAAAAAGATGCCTTAGATAGAATTAACAACGAAATCAATTCCCTAACAACAAAAATTGAATATGACATTCACGCAACAACAGGCAAGAAAGATGCTGAGAATTTTGTTAGAGAATATTCAAAGAAAAATCCAGATGAAGATGTGTGCTTTATCGCATGTGGTGGAGATGGCACAATTAGTGAAATCGCAAATGGACTTGTTGGCACTAAAAATAAATGTTTTGCAATACTTGCATATGGTTCTGGAAACGACTTCATAAAATACTATAAAGGAAAAGATTTCTTATCTTTACAAAAAATTGTTGATGGAACACGTCACACTATAGATATTTTAAAAATTGACGATGGAACAGGTATTCCAAAATATTCCGTAAATGTTACAAACTTTGGACTTGATTCAGTTGTATGCTCTTATGCAAATAAATTAAAAGATCAAGGCAAAAGCGGCGCTTACACTAAAGGTGTTATTCGTGCAATCTTTATTGGAAGATATAACGATATAAGTGTTGATGTGGATGGTGAATGCGTAACAGGTAAGAGACTTTTACTTGGAACGCTTGCAAATGCACACTATGTTGGGAGCAAATACTTCACAGCTCCTTATGCTAAAAATGATGATGGCATTATTGATGTTCTATTGTATAAATCTATGCCACTATTTAAATTTGCTTCCCTTTTAAATGCTTATATAGAAGGAAAACATCTTGAAGAGAAAAATGTTAAAAAGGCAAAAAAATATATCTTCTATAAGAAGACTTCAAATCCAATCAAGGTGTATTCTAAAAAACCATTTGAATTGTGCTTAGATGGCGAGATGCTACCAGGAACAGAATTCTATGTTTCTATTATTCCTGGAGCAATCGACTTTATAATCCCTCACGATTAATTAGGCAAATATAATTCCTTGGCCCATTAAAACGCATAAAACAAGGTAAACTACGTATGCAACCAAACATACAATACCTTGCCATCTATCAAACTTCTTTGTAAATAGAGGTGGAATTGTAGCTATAGCTACTATTCCTAAGCAGAATGGAAAATCTAGATACAAAGATTGCTTTGTAACTAAAAGACCACCCAATCCATTTGCAGCGCCAATAATTGCGCATATTGGCAATATCAAACAAATATCTATAATATTTGCGCCAACGATATTACCTGCAGATAGAGAGCTGTTTTTCTTTATAATTGCATTAATTGTTGTTATTAATTCCGGAAGAGATGTTCCAATAGCAACAATTGTTACTGCAATGATAATTTCTGGAACATGCAAAAGTGATGCAAACATTGAACCATAATCAACAAGTAAATTAGAACCTATTACGATTCCAGCAATACCTGCAATTAATTTAGTTACATTAACTACAACTTCGTTTCCTGTAACTCTTCCAACGACACTACACTTTTTATTGATTTTAAATAGTGATCCCAATTCAAAAATTGTTAACCATGCTGCAATAATTACTAAAGCAACAATAATTTGTACAACATATAAAGTTGAGAATGTATCTCTAAATAAAACAAGGACGGAAATGCCAACACCTGTTAATACAACGCCGCTCACTATCTTTATAATTCTAGATAAAAGCGTTGGCTCTTCCTCTGCTTCTTCCTCATTATTATCCAAAACTTCATTATGTTCTTTTTCCATATCGCCACTTGGCGTTACCATTTGCTTTTTAGCTTGCTTTATATTGTCCCACATAAATACAATTAGTGGAATAAATACAAGCAAAGATAAATATGGATTTAAAACTCCAGTTATACATAACAAGAACAATAATAAAACTGTACCTGGCAATAGAATATTTCTTAACATGTAATCTTTTCTATTGATTACAAATGGTGTAAATATCATTGTCATTGCAAGAATTAAACCAGTATTTGCAGTAACAGAGCCTATAGCATTTCCTACAGCCATTTCAGCTTGTCCATTTGCTGCAGCTACCGATGATACAATAAGTTCTGGCAAAGTTGTACAAAAACTTACAATTGTTGCTCCTATAATAAAATGTGGAATATGAGAAATCTCAGCAATCCAAATTGCTGCGTCTACAAAATAATCCCCACATTTAATAATTAGGATGATTCCTATAGTCAATAAAGCCAAACACAAAAAATAGTCCATAAATCACCTAAAGTGTCTTAACACACTTAACATTATATCTTTCTTCAAAATCTCTGTCGTTTCCAACTAAAATAGCAATACCCTCAAAGAATCCTATTATTGATGGAATTCCAGTCCAAGCAAAAATAATGCTAAATATTCCACGTGCGATTCTTCCTAGATAAAAGCAATGTATACCAAAAGTTCCAAGCAAAATGGCTAATAGACCTGCAACATTTTTATCTCTTTCTGGTCTATCGTCAACGCTTGACTCTTCTTTTTTTTCTTCCTCTTTTTCAGTATTTATAAATACGTTTTCTTCTTCAACTTCTTTTACTGGCTCTTTTTCTACATATTCATCGTTATTTGATCCACAATTTGGACAATATCTTGAATCTTCATATTCAGTGCCACAATATTTGCATTTCATAAGCTACCTCTATGCATTAGTATACTCTTTATATATAAAAAGTGCCACCTGATTATAATATGAAATCTCTAGTGAGTAAATTGAAAAAGTAAATTCCGTGGAGGTGTCATATTAAAAACTTTATCTGCATATATTTTTGGGAAAAATGTAAGGAGGATTAAAAGCTTGGTATTTATAGATAATGTTCGCGGACTTCTTTTCTCCAAAAGACATGTTATAACTTGTTTTCATTATCTTTATTCACATTATATACCCTTACATGTTAGCAATTATATACACGCCACATCGCAGAATATTAAATATAATTAACATTGCAATTTGTTCCTTTCTTTATTTCTATGTTCCCTGAATTATTTTTGCAATAACAAAACGAAATCCAGCCACTTCTTTTCTCATTAACCCCATAAGTCCCCTGTACCCTTAATACTACTTCATCTTTGTCTTCAAAAAACAATTCGCTTGGTAATACTAAAGTTTCTTTGTGCGAATAATTTATCTCCCATTTTCTTGAATATTTATTCTCTCTTGACAATGAACATAGATACTCATCATTGCTGTAAAAATCAGTTATTTTCTGTTCTATCCGATTATCTTTATTGTTTAGATTATATATTATTAAATCAAAATCTGGTTCTATTATCTGAGACGTATTTTTTGAAATATGACCATAGCATAAATCCACAACAATTTCCTCATTTTTGTTTATTTGCGACGGAATCGAATATGCGACAAAAATATCAGATGATTCTTCCTGCGTAGATTTAAATGCAAACCCATAAGATATTATTTCATTATTCTCTTTACATCCTACAAACATACAAGTAAATAGCGCTAATATAATCAAAGAGACACCCAATATAAGTCTATTTTTCATTGTATTACCTCCTTATTCAAAGAAACTCATGTATCTATTCAATAGATTTTGAATCTCTTGTAGCGTTGTTATTCCCTTACCTATTGCTACTTTTAAGTACTGTCCGTTAAACGCATTAAATACTAGTTCTGGTATAGGAATAATGTTGCTAAACTCTTCATATGTATACAAGCCATATATAGAGATATCTTGTGCCATTGATGTTTGATCATAGGCCATTGTTTGAGCATCAACATCGAAGATGTTAATAAAACTCTCTGTATTTCCTGGCATAGATAACATCCCATTTACATAATAGCATAAATGCCCATATGTTACAGGAGAATATGCCGTTGTTACTTGTTGAGATATACTTACATCCATTAATTGAACATTTACTAACATCATATTGTTATTTATGTCATATGACTGTTTCTTAAACCAATGCCCTATATATTGCGCTGCATCACTTCTTAAAAATACGTATTTATTTAAAGTAGTATCAAAGAATGCATGCTCGTCTATTACTTCAACTTGAGTTCCATCTGAGAATGTTAAAGTTATTACATCATATGTAGTTGTAATTTCCGAATCAATAAACAATATTGGAGCTGATGTAAATGTACCATTCAACATATCCCATACTAATAATTGCTCATTGCCTGTTAGATTCTCTACTGCAGTTTGAGTGCCATCGGCAAGTGTTATTAGAGAGCCTGCAGTTATGCATGAACCTCCAGATGAATTAGAATTCCATTTTGCATATAACGTTCTATTTGGAGCAGAACTCAAATTAGCCATCGTATAATAATCCCCCGTAAAGTCAGCGTTTATATACCATTTATCAAAAGTATACCCGCTTCTAGTTGGGTTATTTATCGTACCAGAATATAGACTACCTGGATTAGTATCTGTTTTATTAAACGAAATTAAATATCCTCCGCCTCCAGAAAATACACACTCTTTAAAATACGGTCTATTTGACGAATTCCAAGTTGAAGCCCAATTTGTATCGTCTGCGGCACTATATATTGTTAGATTGTTAGAATTACCGAAAGCATTATCTCCTACATATGTTGTCGTTGATGCTATATTAATTGTCGATAAGTTGTTCCCATAAAAAGCATATGACCCTATGCTCGTTATACTAGCATTCGGCCATGATAGACTAGAAATTGGACAATTATAGAACGTGTAATCAGATATGCTTGTTACTTGAGATGCTGATGAATAATATACAGAGGTTAAGTTTGTACAATTATTAAAGGCATATGACCCAATACTTGTTATTGAACTTGGAATATCTATAGATGTGATGCCAGTTTGTCCACTAAACGCATTGCTTGAAATGCTTGTGACTGTTTTACCGAAATATTCCGAAGGGATTAAAACACTCCCAGACAAAGGGAAATACGAACCCGTAATTTCACAATTATTGCCCACTTCTACAACAGTAAACAACGGCTTTTGTATAACATATAATTGTGACCCATATGTTCCAGTTGTCGGAGGCTCTGATTGTGCACTAAACATTTTAATTTTAAAAGTTCTTCCACTCCAATTCAATATTGCGTTCCATTGTGTTTGATTCATTGCGTCTAAGCAAGTTAACGTGTCTCCATACGCTATAATAAACGACGTGGTTTCATCTTCATTTACAGCGTATACTACCGTTGTTAAAGGATAATTGTCCCATCCTGAATAGTTACTCCATGAAATAGTAGGTGCGCTCGATGGATTTGAAGTAAAATTGACTGCCAAATTTGAGGCACACATTTTATAGTAAGCCAAATTTGCACCTAAATCATTTTCAAGGTCTGGGTACTCATCATAAAAATTTTGTACAAATGCTGAAAATGTATACGTTCCGCCAACTGTCGTAATGTTCCACCATTCAGATGCTGTCAAATTAATGTTATCATTTGATTCATTATTTGAATCATATAGATCCCACAATATTGCCATAATTGATCTTTCGCAAGCTTCACCTAATCTAATGTCGGTCGTTTCAATATTATAAATCGACCCATTGTATGATGTGTAATACGAGTCAGCCACCGTAGGTATGCTCGATATCGTGTATGGGTATTCTTTTTGGGCAATAAAGCCAAAAATAGTCGGCCATGATTCTGCCCAAGCAAGTTTGATGCCGACGTCTTTCCCATAAAGATTTGCGTCATTAGTATCACTAAAATGGTCACTCGTATTTCCGTTTTCAATAAAAGATTGAATATCTGCCCATATGCTTTGCAACCCAATTTGATATTGTATGAAGTGGCCATATTCATGCATTATTACATCCCACGACTCATATGTATAGATTTGGCTGTAATCATCATCTCTTAAATATGGAATATATATCGCGTCTGAAAACGCATCATAATAGCATCCGTTAGAGTTCCATGGATACCATATATCCACAGAATCCGGCAAATATCCTAATTGCGTTGTCGCAAAATCTCTCGCAACTAGAGCAGCTTGAAAGATTTGAATTGCCTGGCATGCTAATTCCCTAAAATGATCCAAATCGTCAATCATCGTTATTGTTTCATCAATTGTATATGATGCGCCTGTCGATACATCATTAATTGTTTTATATCTTGTATTCACCGAATATCTAGATTCCTGATGATCTGCAGACAATGTCACTCCTCTTACTTCTATATTGCCATCGCCAGCATATATTTTAATATATATGTCACTTCCATGATTATCAAAAACTGAATCATTATTTTGAAATACGATCGAATAATTGCCATAATTATCAGAAACTGTTGACCCCAACAAAGTATCCCCGAAAATGTCAAGATTCCTATCATATACTTCTACCAAAGCTTGCCGAATTGGTATTATACGGTTATTGTTTGTTGTCCATTTTATTATACCTGAAACATATGTGTCTTTATTGCCACGACTCTTAATATTATTCTTGTAAATACTATCACTATATTTAAACAATTCATCGTTAAGTTTTAGACTATTGTTTGAAATTAAATTTCTAATAATCTTTTCTGTTTCATTTGAAACTAGCCCATTTGATGCAATATAATTAATCCATTCTTCTTTCGCTTTATTTTGAGATTCAAAACTAAAAAATACCCCTTGTGCATTCTCAAATACAAACAATTCTGCTTCAATTGATTCAGCGAGTTCCGTATATATCTTAAAAGAAATTATAGAACAATTATAATTATATTCTTTCTTTATCAAAATATTAAAAAAACCATTTTTTAATATTTCATATTGATTATTATTTGAATTATTTAAGAATTCGATATAAGATATTTCATATTCTCTTTTAATTTTTAATTGGACAATTGTAACATCGTCATTTATGTTATAATTATCGTCATTAACTACAATTATTAGTTCTTTTTCTATTGTATCACAAGTCAATTGGTCCGTCGCATCAACTTCTTTATATTTATCAATCCTTATAGTTTCCGCAAAAGCAACATTAGTATTCAATACGTAAAAACACAAAATGCAACTTAATAATATAATTAGCAAAAGCAAATAAAATAAAGATATCAATTTAGTTTGTTTCATAGGTCCCCTTACTTAAGCACTATAATTATGCAAAATTCAAAAAGCATAACGAATTATTATAAAAATGTTTATATAGTGCTAATGCTACTTTCATTATACTACCAAAAGCTACTAAGTCAACGCCTCGACGCGTCAATTCGTGCTCGTGAAAACTAAACTATAATCGCGCTAGGACAAGTCTCGAATTACACAAACAAAACATTAACCAGAATTAACATTTACGAACTTCGACATTTATCTAGTTTTATATGCAAATGTATATTAATTCTCGCTCGAAATTCAGAAGATTGTCATTGCCTAAACTTGAATTAAGCTCGGCTTGGGCTTACCTCCAAATCCGAGCTATCTATACTGAAATTTACTTTAAATTAAAATCAGATGTCACAATATTAAAAGTTCAAATATTATTTATCTTCTACTTTTGTTGCTTCCTCTAATTGAGCATCTTCTACAGCAAGTGCTGCTTCTTCTGCTTTTTCTGCAGCGATAGCTTCTTGTGTTGCCTTCTTACCTTTGATTGTAAGTTTAGCTGAAATTTCACCAAACTTTGCATCAATCTTATCTAGAACGCCTGCTTTGTTCATAAAGTAAATAGCAACTAATAAGCAAGCCATTAAGCCAATACCAGATGCTAGTGTTGCTACAACTGTAATTCCGTAAGATCCTGCACTTCCTTGAGCTGCGGCTGCTGCAAATCCAGCAATTATAAATGAAATACCAGAAATAATAGCAACTGTTGTGGCGTAAGGCAATTGAGTCTTAACGTGGTCGATATGGTTACATTGAGCACCAGATGATGCCATGATTGTTGTATCTGAAATTGGAGATACATGATCACCAAATACGGCACCTGCCATTGAAGCTGCAAGTGTTAAATAGAATAGACCAGATGTTGTAGATGCTGGAACTACTGCAATAGCGATTGGGATTAATACACCAAATGTTCCCCAAGATGTACCTGTTGCAAAAGATAATACACAAGCAATTAGGAAGAATACAAATGGGATAATACCAAGTGCCATAGAATCAGCTGAGATGTGAGATTGAACGAATGCCTTAGCATTTAGTGTGCCATCTAAAATAACAGCACCTGTTTCGTCTAATCCTTCACCCTTAGCACCCATGATTGCACATAGAGTCCATGCAAATGTCAAAATTAAAATTGCTGGAACCATTGATTTAAATCCATCAACAAATGAATCCATCATTTCCTTAAATCTTAATGCTTTAATTGATGAATAATAAATCATCGTAATTACTAAAGCTATAGCAGAACCCATAGCTAAAGCAGAACCTGCATCACAATTTGAGAATGCTTCTAATACGCTTTCGCTTTGTGGAACTGTTGTAATCATGCCTAAATCCCAATCATAGTAATATCCATTGTAGATCATTGCACCAACGCAGCAAGCTACAAGAATAAT
Organism: Clostridiales bacterium; assembly: GCA_015055975.1. Classification (GTDB taxonomy): domain Bacteria; phylum Bacillota; class Clostridia; order Christensenellales; family UBA3700; genus UBA3700. Next base: position 11,639 of record SVHF01000019.1, read on the forward strand.
AATTGGAACTAGCATATATTGAACCTTACCTCTAATTTCTGCCTTTGTAGAAATGTCTTCTGATGGTAAATCTGTTTCTCCTGCAAATAGATCTCCGTTTTTAGCTGCCTTTTCATTTCTACGCATCTTGAAGAAATCTACTCTCATAAGGATAATTGCTACCATGAATACAATTGTTAAAATTGCATACAAGTTAAAAGGAATTGTCTTTATGAATGTTAAAATACCATTTTCTGCTCCTTCACCAGCATATCCAGCTACTGCTGCTGCCCATGAAGAAATAGGAGCGATAATACAAATAGGAGCTGCTGTTGAGTCAACTAAATATGCAAGCTTTGCTCTAGATACTTGATGTCTATCTGTAACTGGTCTCATAGCATTACCAACTGTTAAGCAGTTGAAATAGTCGTCTACGAAAATTAAAGCACCTAAGCCTACTGTTGCTAATTGTGCAGATACTGGGCTCTTAATTCTCTTTGACATCCATTCGCCATAAGCTTTAGAACCACCAGTTTTAACCATTAGAACTGAGAATACGCCAAGGATTACTAAGAATATTAGAATACCGCCGTTTCCTCCTAATTGGTTACCCATTGTTATAAATGTATTTGACATAGCTTCAAGTGGATTACCTTCTGCCAAGAACATAGCACCTAAAAAGATGCCGGCAAATAAAGATAAATAAACTTGCTTTGTTATTAATGCCAACATAATAGCAATAATTGCTGGGACAAACGCCCAAAATGTTCCTACCATCACAAACCTCCTTTAATGGCAATAAAAAAACGATACTGGATTCCAATATCGCAATGACTCAATTTGCTTTAATTGATATCCCCTTATGTAATAAATCTTAACTTATATTATTTTATTAGTCAATAATCAAGATTTATCAGCATTAGCAGCAGACAAGATATCATCTAAAATTCTATCTACAGCAAGTTCCAAACATCCATCATATGGCACAACTGGAAATGTTGTTACTCTTTCCCATGAAGATACATAATCCCAACTATGTCCAGCTAATTCTCCAAGTGGAGCATATAGAAGCATTCTTGCACATCCAGGAACTAATTTTGATTGTAAGTTCCTTTCAATTTCTTCGTCACTTTCTTCTGTTCTTAAATGAAGTTCATCCCCGTAATACTTACCCCACAATCTTCTCATCTCTTCAATTCTTGCTGGGAAGTTATATCTTGCATATCCAGGATATCTTGCTCTTTCTTGGAAACGAAGAGGTGATGCATCCGTAAATACCATTATGATTTGTCTTACGTTTTCATCTGGTCGCTCTTCCGTAAAATCACTATTCATTGCAAGCCAAATAGCCTCTAGTGCATTTTCAGGAATTTCGTCCCCGCCTCTACCTTCTCCGTTATCATTTACCATCTTGATGGTATCAAACTCATTTATGATTTGAACAATTTGTGTGCTTGCATTATAAAAAGGAGATTCGTGAATTGCATCTTTGCCTTCAGATTTGAAATCTGCAAAGTCGATAACTTTAACACGAATCTTTCTCATATTCTTTCCTGCCAATTTAACGGCATCAGTTAAAGACTTTGGTAAAGCTATGGCAAGTTGCTTAATCTTACCCATTATTTGACGCATACTTCCTGTTGCGTCAATAACAAATACTAAATCCACAGAACAGTTTATTTTTCTTGTTTTTGCCATAACTAACCCTCAACTTATTTTAACATTATTCCAAAAATCTAACAATATGCTATTATATTTATGTATATGCGCGAAATTATTGTAGGCAAAAATGACATAAGATTAGACAAATTCCTTCATGAACAGTTTCCTGCTCTAACCTTTACCAAGCTTTCTAAAGCTCTTAAAACCAACAAATTAAAAGTTAACAATAAAAAGATGCCACTTAACACTCACGTTAAAAAAGGCGATGTTATAAAACTTTTCATTTTAGATGAAGAATTAGTAGATACCCCAAAGATCATAAAGCCTGAAGATATTGTATATGAGGATTTAAATATCCTTGTTGCATTCAAAGCTCCTGGCCTTATATCTATCGATGACGATCCTTTAGCAGACTCTCTAGATAAGCGCATAAAGACATATTTAAATTCAGACGAAGGTAGCATTTGTCACAGATTAGACACAGGCACTTCTGGCCTTTTAATTTATGCCAAAAATAACGATACTGAACAGGCGATTTTAGAGGCCATTAAAAACCACAAGTTGCAAAAGTTCTATAGATGTGTCACATTCGGTTGGCCAAAGGAAAACGCAGGCACTATTCAAAACTTCTTAAAGAAAGAAGATGATGGCTATGTTAAGGTATATTCAACTAAAGTTGAAGGTGCTAAAGAAGCCATAACAAAATATAGTGTGACAAAGAAAGTAAATGAGCTTGCAATATTAGATGTAGAACTTCTAACTGGACGCACACATCAAATCCGTGTTCATATGAAATCATTGGGATGCCCTATACTTGGCGATTCAAAATACGGAAATGAAGAAGCTAATAGAAAATACAAAAAGAAAAGACAATGCTTATGTGCATACAAAATTATATTACCTAAATTTACTGGAAATTTAGAGTATCTATCTAACAGGGTTTTCGAAATCCCTGCTCCAACATTTAATATAGCCTAAAAATTTGGGTCTTTAATTTATTAAATCAATGTGCTATAATCGTTAAGGCGCGAAAAAGCGCGGTGAGGTTTTATTTCTATGACATATGATATTGTAATTATTGGTGGTGGTATCGGCGGCTTAATGGCGGCATATAGACTAACCAAGGAAAATCCAAATCTAAAAATTTGCGTAATAGATAAAGGTAAGGCAATCAACAAAAGAAAGTGCCCTATTTCTTTAAAGCAAGTTGATCATTGTATCAAATGTAAGCAATGCGCAATTATGGAAGGTATTGGAGGTGCTGGAGCTTTCTCTGATGGTAAGTTCAACATTACAACTGAATATGGCGGATGGTTACAAGAATATCTTGGAGATGAAGTAACACTAAAGTATATCAATCAAGTTTCAGATATCCTAAATGAGTTTGGTGCTACAAATAAGTGCTATATGCCATCTGATGAAATTAAACTTGAATGTCTAAAGCATGATCTTCAATTACAACAAGCTATCGTTAAGCACTTAGGCACAGATGGCAACTATAGAGTTATGTCTGCCCTAATGGACTTTTTAAATGAACGTGTAACAGTAATTACAGAAGATGCTGTAAAGGACGTTGTTATTGCAAATAAAGAAGTTATCCTTGAAAAAGGTGAATCTTTAAATTATAAAGACTTAATTATCGCAGTTGGTAGAAGCGGTTCTGAATGGTTTGAAAACTGGTGCTATGCAAATAACATCGAAGTTTCAAACAACCAAGTAGATATCGGTGTTAGAGTTGAGCTTCCAAAGATTATTTGGGATGAAATCTCATCTAAGATTTATGAGCCAAAGATTATCTATAGAACAAAGATGCACGGTGATTTAACAAGAACATTCTGTTTCAACGCAGGTGGCGAAGTTGTTATTGAAAATAACGATGGACTTCTAACAGTTAATGGACACGCAAATGCAGATCCTGCTCTAAAGACAAAGAATTCTAACTTCTCTATTTTGGCTACAACTAAATTCACTCAACCATTCAATAAACCAATCGCATACGCAAAGCATATCTGTAAGCTTGCAAACATGATTGCAGGTGGTGGCGTTATCGTTCAAAGATTTGGCGATTTAGTTGCAAACAAGAGAACAAATGAACATCGTTTAAAGCAATCTACAGTAAAGCCAACACTAAATGCGGTTGCAGGTGATTTAGCTCTATGTATTCCAAAAAGACAATTAGATAACATCATCGAAACTATCTATGCTCTAGATAAGATTGCTCCAGGAACAGCTAACTACGATACACTACTATATGGTGTTGAAGCTAAGTTCTATTCAATTAAGCCAACATTTATTGATGATAAGTTCCAAATCGTAGATAACATCTATGCAATCGGTGATGGCGCTGGTATTACAAGAGGTTTGGCTCAAGCTGGTGCTAACGGTCTATTTGTTGCTGATGCAATTTTAAATAAATAAGATTTATAAGGCTTAAAATTAGGTGTCAACTTTCGTTGGCACCTTTTTTGTTATAGCGTATCAATCATAATATTCAAGTTCCTAAGTTCTGGATCTTTAATATTATCTATTATTGAATAAGCATGCGTGTCTAGATTATTACATGTGGCTTTAGTTAAATGCTTTTCTTTGAAATAATCAATAAACTCTTTTGCAATAGACTCAATAATATCTAACTTCTTTAAATAATTCTCTCTTGAATTGTCCACTGTTAAAAGATATTCAAATCTATCATATAAATCATTGAACGAATCAAGTTGCTTCATCTTTCTAAATGCAAGCTTGAAATATGGCGCATATTGATTGTTCATTAAAAACGCAAGAGATACTCCATCTTCAACAAATTTAGATAAAGCAATTTGGGCTGCGACATTATCATCATGACCTACACATCTTGCGTAGTTGTATTGCCCAGACAATCCCATCCTAACCATTTTTGCACAAACCTTTTTATACCAAACATCCTTTGGCATATTTAAAAGTTCATTTCGAATCGATGAAAAGATTCCAAGCTTATCAACAAATACTTCTCCATTTGTTGCTGTAGCTAATGTATCTTCTGGAATCTTTAGCCACTCTTCATATGTCTTTGGAGCTCTATTTGAACCTATGAATTTTTCATAGAACTCATCTATTATCAAAACACCATGTCTATTACCGCCTGCTGGGTTCATCGGCTGACGAGTAAAACCTTTATATGTGTTTGGAAGTTTTGCGTACGCACGCTCCAATTTGAAGCCAAATTCGCGCTCATCTTCCTTTGTAATCCACATACAAAATCCTGGTTCAAAATCATGATCCCAAGATATTTCATCATCAACATTGAAATTTTCTGAACCTTCACCTACAACGCCACAAGCAATTCTATCTTTGACATCATTGAATTGCTCATCAAGCATAGCTTTCCCATATGTTTCGTAATATCCTTTAGCTAAGCTAATTCCTTCCATATATCTCATCTACCCTTTTTTGCAATGTTTCTTTATATTCACCAAACCCAAATTGATCAAATGCTGGAATGCAGCAAGATGCTACAAATGCATAATAACCATTATGCGTTACTTTTTCATCCATTAAATAATCGTATGCTTTATTCATACAGTCCATAATCTTATCAATACATGCATCCATATCTAAAGACGTAAAATAAAGTTGTGCCATATTAACATAAGTAATTGCTACTTCTAATTGTCCACCTTCATTTTTAGATAAAATATCTAGCGCTTTTTTGTATAAAGCCTCTGCCTCATCATATTTTTTCAAATCAACTAAAGCAAGCGCGTAATTGTTATAAAGCCCTGCGTATTTTTGATCATTTTTGTCTAGATATTTATCGTATAGTTCTTCTGCCTTTTTATAGCAAGGAATGGCTCTATCTAATTCATTAAACGCTTTAAGCGTTGTAGCTGCATTTAAATAGATTGTTCCTGCATTTGGAGAATCATTTAAGCCTGATGTTTCTAAAAGCGCTAAGGCCTTATCTATAGCGATTAAAGACTTCGTCTTTTCCTTCATTTTTCTAAACAACCCGATTTGTTCAGAAAGCATAGTAAGTTGACCAGATTTGTCCTTCAAAGATACCGCCTCATTTTCCCAATAATTTAAAAGCGACTCTATCTCTGAATATTTTAATTGGTCATATAATGAATCTTCTTTTGCAAGGATTCTGCCTATTTCAATTCTTCCTTCTGGTTCATCCGAATCCGGATTATAGAAATTCTTTTCACATAACACACATTGTGGCTCTTTGTAATCTTCGTCTTCTAACATATTTCCCCTTTTGAAAACAAAGGGACTAGTAATTTGTTAGATTAGTAGTCCCTTTTAATTTTATTTGTTAATTAGATTTTGCTTATTTTTTAGCTTCGTCTTTCTTTTCAACTTCGCCCATCATACCAACTAATTGAACATTGCCTTGAACAGCCTTAATTGATAGGTCGATAGAATCAAAGATAGCTTGCTTAATGTCAGCGTCTTTAACGCCTAAGCCCTTTGTTTCTGTTGGGTCGATGAATAAGTTGTAATCCATTGTGTATGGTAATTGGAATGGATCCATACCAGATTCGATATTTCTCTTATCGTAATCCTTTTGAACAGATCCCATACCCAACTTCATCATCCATGGAGCGATTGAAATAACCTTTCTTCCATGCATTCCACGAGCATCATAAACGATAGCTAAGAATTCTTTCCATGTTAGATTGTACATACCGATAGGAATAGCTCTGAATCCATATCCTGGCTTTTGAACAGCAGCACCAGCTAAAGCTTGTCCTACTTGGTTACATGTTAACATAGCTGTACCACCAGCTGGGTACATTGTAAATGGAAGCTTATCCATACGAGCTAATTGGTCAATAAGAATTGTCCAAACTGGTCTTCTACCTGGTTGAACACCAAAGATGTATGGAAGTTCCAAAACTGAAGCACTGAATGTGTCATCGCAGAACTTTTCAACAATCTTTTCTTGTTCAATTCTTGACTTAATATATGGGTTATGAGATAAGAACTCTTCACCTGTGTATTTAATCTTTTGCTTTGGATTTGCTGGGTTTGTTGCAATTCCTGCAGCTAGTTTGTACATATATGAGAAGTAAGATCCACAAACAACTGCATTCTTAACGCCAACTTTCTTACAAATTGGTAATAATCTTTCAAGTGGATCATTGTTGAACTTCTTGTATACTTCATAAACTGGAGGTGGGCATTCTTTTCTTTCGTCTACACCTGCAGCATACATGAATACGTCGCAGCCCTTTAGCATTTCTTCAACTTCTGCATCTGTGCACTTGTTGATATCTTTGAATTCTAATTCCATTTCTTTTGGAATTGGTGCGCCTTGTGGTAGAGGTGGTAATGCTACACTCTTTACTTGATGACCCATTTTGATCAATTCAATTGCGGCTTCACATCCTAATAGACCTGTACCGCCAATCATAAATATTTTCATAATTAATTCTCCTCATAGTGGTTTTCTTTTCAACAAAAATAATTATAGCATTATTATTTAATAATATAAATATATTTTTTTAGACTATTACTTGAAATTTACTCAATTTTTTGCATTTGCATTGACTTATCTAGATGTTTCCTTGTAATATGTGATTGAATTAAATAATTCAAGGAGTAATGATTATGCATCACGAATATAAAACGCAAATGACATGTTCATCTAAAATCCTATTTGATTTAAACGATGATATTGTAACAAATGTTAAATTCATTGGCGGTTGCGATGGGAACCTAAAAGCTATTGCAAAGTTAATCGATGGATGGAGAGTTGATCAAATAACAGAAAAGTTATCTGGTAATACTTGTGGTGGAAGGCCAACATCTTGTGCAGACCAATTAGCAAGAGCTGTTGCACAAGCTTACGAAGAAGAAAATACAAAATAACAATAGTTACTTAGTAAAAATCAAAGAGGGCCGAGGCCCTCTTTTTTGATAAAATTAAGAACAGATGTGTAAGTTTTCAATTTGCTAAACTTGAGCCTAACGCTTCACAGTTGGCGATTCCTTCATCATCAGGAGCTTCATTGCAAATTACTGTGTTTACGACATTTGCGCCTAAAGATTTGCATTCGTCCTCCCAAGTTCTCATCCATTCGCCATCTCCCCAACCATAAGAGCCAAATAGCGCAATCTTCTTTCCGTTTAACTTTGCTTTGCAGCTATCAAACATTGGTAAGAATTCACTATCTTCCAATTCTTCTGCTCCCATTGCTGGGCATCCAAATGCTATTGCATCATACTCGTCCATGCTTGCTGCACTAAAATCTGTGCTTTGAAATACATCGACATTTGCGTTAACTTTCTTGGCACCACTAGCTACGCTCATAGCCATAGCTTCAGTGTTACCTGTACCGCTCCAATATACTACTGCGATTTTCATGTTTTTTCTCCTTTATTTAGATATTATTAGTTTTCCAAAATTATTGTTCTTTTCGTAGATTGAGCGATAAATATCTCTGCACTTTTTATATATTGCAAATTTCTTTTTCGCCGCCTCTACATCTCCATATACTCGCCAAGCTCCGCAATACTTAGACCCTTTAGCTCCTTTTTCTATAAAGCCTTTAACATCTTCCATTGGATATCCAATAAATAGACCTATTTCATGTGGAAACTCATTTGATTCATTTATTCTTTGTTTTAACTTTTCTAAACAACTAGATAGTGAATCCATAGGATAATCATTTTCTTCTAAAAACTTTTTCGTTGTATGTGAAGATAAATCCTGAGATAAGGCACTTGTCCTAAATAAATATATTAAAGCAATTCCTTCTTTAACCCTCAAAACTTCCATTCTTAAGCCTTCTGGCTTAAGCTCCGTATTAAAGGCAGCAACAGAGCTATATACATCTTCGCCATCTTGTATTGCATAATTGAATATATTCCCTGTCTTCAATCCAGCTAATGTTGGTGAGCAGTTGTTGATTATATTTAACTCTGACATGCGTCCTCCCTACTTCTAACCGCCTACATCATATCACATAAAAAATATATTTCAAGCGTTTTGGTGTAAAAATGTGAAAAAAATTTCATATTTTACGTTTTTTAGACACTTTTTGTCTCTGTTTAGGCATAAAAATAGGTCACCCTTTCGGATGACCTAAGATATCTAATTAACTCAATTATTTAGCTAAAGCTTGAGATACAGAAACCGCAACAGCAACTGTAGCACCAACCATTGGGTTGTTACCCATACCAATTAATCCCATCATTTCAACGTGAGCTGGAACTGATGAAGAACCTGCGAATTGAGCATCTGAGTGCATACGACCCATTGTATCTGTCATACCATAAGAAGCAGGACCTGCAGCCATGTTATCTGGGTGTAGAGTACGTCCTGTACCACCACCAGAAGCAACTGAGAAGTACTTCTTACCTTGTTCAACACACTCTTTCTTGTATGTACCAGCAACTGGGTGTTGGAAACGTGTTGGGTTTGTAGAATTACCTGTGATAGATACGTCAACACCTTCAAGATGCATGATTGCAACGCCTTCACGAACGTCATCTGCACCATAGCAACGAACTGCTAATCTATCTGGGTTGTTACCATACTTTGTTTCCTTAACGATCTTAACCTTACCTGTGAAATAGTCAAATTCTGTTTCAACATGTGTAAATCCGTTAATTCTAGAAATGATCTTTGCAGCATCCTTTCCTAAACCGTTTAAGATAACTCTTAGTGGTTCCTTTCTAACCTTGTTTGCCTTCTTAGCAATACCGATAGCACCTTCAGCAGCAGCGAATGATTCGTGACCAGCTAAGAATGCGAAGCACTTTGTATCTTCTGTTAAAAGCATAGCGCCTAGGTTACCATGTCCTAAACCTACCTTTCTATCATCAGCAACAGAACCAGGAATACAGAATGATTGTAAACCTACACCGATCCACTTAGCAGCTTCAGCAGCGTTCTTTGCATTGTTCTTAATAGCTAGAGCTGCACCAACTGTGTAAGCCCAGCAAGCATTCTCAAAACAAATTGTTTGGATATCTTTTACCATTTGGTAAACATCTAATCCCTTATCCTTACAAATCTTTTCAGCTTCTTCAATAGAAGCGATGCCATTATCGTTTAAGCACTTATTGATTTGTGCGATTCTTCTTTCATAACCTTCAAATAAAGCCATTGTCGCATCCTCCTATTACTCTTTACGTGGGTCAATGAACTTGACACCATCGTTGTATCTGCCGTATTGGCCCTTAGCCTTTTCTAAAGCAACTTCAGCTGAATCACCCTTCTTCATGAAGTCTGTGAATTTGCCTAGTGATAAATATTGGTAACCGATGATTTCGTTATTTTCATCTAGAGCTAAAGAAGTAATGTAACCTTCTGTTAATTCTAGGTAACGAGGTCCCTTTTCTTTTGTTGAATAAATTGTACCAACTTGAGAACGTAAGCCCTTTCCTAAGTCTTCAAGTCCAGCACCGATTGCTAAACCATCTTCTGAGAAAGCAGATTGTGTTCTACCATAAACGATTTGTAAGAACAATTCTCTCATAGCTGTGTTGATAGCATCACATACTAAGTCAGTATTAACAGCTTCTAAAACTGTCTTACCAACGATTGCTTCAGATGCCATAGCAGCTGAGTGTGTCATACCAGAACAACCGATTGTTTCGATTAGAGCTTCTTCGATGATACCATTCTTAACGTTTAGTGAGATCTTACAAGCGCCTTGTTGTGGAGCGCACCAACCGATACCATGTGTGAAACCACTGATATCTTTAATTTCTCTTGAGTATACCCACTTTCCTTCTTCTGGGATAGGAGCACAACCATGAGAAGCACCACAATTAACTTTGCACATGTTTTGTACGTCTTTTGTGTATTGCATAAATATTTCTCCTTTAAAATTGTGTGGATTTTATTTTTTAATACATGTCTATTATATGCTATTTATTATATAAATACAAAGATTATTTTTGATAAATAAATAATTTTTTAACAATCTTTTCATCGCATCTTATGTATTTAGTAGCAAAATAAGACACAATTATATATAATTTCCTTGGTGAAAAAATGTTAATTTATATTGTTAGACATGGCGAAACGAATATGAATCAAGCACGCATCCTACAAGGAAGCTATGATGAACCTTTAAATGAGGCCGGCATTTCACTTGCAAAAATTACAGGAAAGGCTTTAAAAGGTATTCATTTTGACGAAGCTTTCACTTCACCACTTTCTAGATCTTTTGACACTATTCGAATCCTTTTAGACGAAAGCGAAAACCTATTAACTCCAATACATATAGACAAAAGATTACAAGAAGTTAACACTGGGGATTGGACATTAAAGCATCTAGATGATAAGACTGATCCTGAATATGAACATATTCATCAATTCTTTAAAGACCCATTTTCTTACCTTGATGTTCCAAACGGTGAAAATGTTTATGATGTAATGAAAAGAACTCAAGAATTTATTAAAGAATTAGCTGCTCGCAATGACGACAAAACATATTTAATTGGGACTCATGGTTTTGCTACAAGATGTTTATTAAACATGTTCTACGAAAACAAAAATGATTTTTGGCATGGACACGTTCCATATAACTGTTGCTTTAATATCCTTGAAGTAAAAAACAATGACATCTCCCTTATTAAAGAAGATGTCTGCTTTTATGACAAAGATTCTATTAAAGATTATTATTCATAATCAAAGATAGCTTTCTTATCTATATATTGAGAATAAGTATCTTTCCATTCATGATGGTTAGGACAAGCGTCATATAAAGATAAAGCTTCTTTCTTTAAATCTATTCTTATAAGCAAATCATATCTATTTTCTCTATCGATACAATTTGTAATATATTCAACTTTATTTACACCATCAAGTTTTATACCATCAAATATTTTTTTAATATTTGGAAGTTCTGTTTTCCAATCATAATCTTTATTAAATTTAACTAATATACAATGCTTCATAATCTTTATTAGAATCCCCCTTTTCTTTCACCGTTAGCATATTTTAATTTTATCCTCCTCTAATTGACTTCTAAAATAGTCATCCATCTTAGACCCAATCGTTACAACATCAACACTTTTCCCTAAGGCAGCTTTCAATTCTTCTTGAAAATCAATCAGGCTATACATATCCCTTATGTTTCCCTTATCGCAATATATATCAACATCGCTGCTTCTTGTAGCTTCGCCACGAGCATAACTACCAAACAAGTATACTTCGGTAATATTATATTTTTGAATAACCGGTTTTATTTTATCCTTTATTTGTTTGATAGTTAAAACAGACGTATTTATATCGTTTGCAATTAAAGCATTTATGTACTGATTTCTGCTCACTACACTATTTAATTTTTTTATAATATCGCTATCCGTTTTCTTTACACGGAACTGATACATTTGATATTTCTCCTTATTATAGCGCTCTATATAGCGCTTTTTATTATTCGCCATTTTGCTCTCCCTGCTTATATGATATCATATAAAAATTGAAGCCGCAACTTTGCGTTTGTACATCTTATTTGTTTTGGTATAATTAAAATATGAATATTTATCACGTAGGCTTTTCAAAAATAGAAACACCAGATATCCACTTTGGAAGAAAGAATGCAGATTTCGGCCAAGGTTTCTATGTTTCGCCAAATAAAGACTTTGCTAAAAAGTGGGGCAAAAAAAGGAAGGGCCTAGATACCATATTCAATGAATATGTTTTAGATGAAACTGGACTTAATATTAAAACATTTGAAAGAAACGAAGAATGGTTCAATTACATCACTAACAATAGACAAAACAAAGATGATTATCTTAAAGAATACGATATAATTATTGGCCCTATCGCAAACGATACCATCTATGATACATATGGCGCACTAACAAGTGAAATGATCCCCGTGGATATCGTTTTAAAGATACTATGTGCTGGGCCTCAATATACTCAAATTGTTTTAAAGACACAAAAAGCTGTAGACAATTTAAAATTTATATCTTCATATGTTATTCCACAGGAAGAATTATTAAAGAATGCTTCATCTGTTCGCAAAGAAGAAATTGAATACCAAGAAGAAATGTCAAAAATATTAGAAGAATCAGGATTATTTGAATAATTCTAAAGCTTCAAGCCCATACTTTTTAGGCTCTTTAATCTCAATTACTTTAGCATTATATTTATTAGTTAAATATTCAATAGCCTTTGGAGATTCTCCACCGCCACTATACAAAACGAAACTTACCTTCTTTTCGCTCAAATCTAATTTAGCTAAAGCTGATGCCGTTGGACACGCTATCTTTCCACACCAAATTGGAGTACCAATCACTATCTCATCATATTTAGAAATATCCACATTAAAATCTACGAGCTTTGATTTATGATTAATTGCAGACAAAAAGCCACCTATAAATACACTCCAAAAGAAACTCTTTGGCAAAGATCTCTTTGCAATAATCTTATATGTTTCATATCCGTATTGTTCCATTTGTTTAGCAACTAAATCGCCATTGCCTGTAAAACTGTAATATATAAATAATTTACTCATATTCCCTCTATTTGGAGCGGATGATGGGAATCGGACCCACAACCCAAGCTTGGGAAGCTCGTATTTTACCACTAAACTACACCCGCACGCATAATCATTATACACGAAATTAATTAGAGTTTTAAAAAATCTTTTAAATTTTTGCCAAGTATTAATTCTTTCTCTTTGTCTGTTAAATCTAAAGCATTAAACTTCTTTAATTCGTCCTTAACGCTCCACATTGGATAATCTGAGCCAAAAAAGAATCTCTCAGCTCCAAAGTCTCGAATTATTGATACGGCATGAGTTGGAGATATGAAACTTAACGATGAGGATGTATCAAAATAGAAATTGCCATATTTTGCTTCATGATATACACCGACCTCATCCCAATGAGAATATCCTCCCATATGAGCCGCTATAACCTTTAATTCTTGGTGATTATTCAACACATTCACAAGTCTTTGGATTGAGGAAAAATCAAATCTCTTATCACCCATATGCATTAATATTGGCAATCTGCCTTCAACCACATCATAAATCTTTTCTGCCTCTTTACTATCTATGTTGAATAATTGGCAATCTGGATGCAATTTTACGCCCTTAAAGCCAAGTGCTATGCATTTTTCAACTTCATCTTTTATTTCTTCTTTTCCCATGCTTGGATGAAGAGCCATAAAACCGATAAATTCTTTGTGTCTAGATAGTTGTGTCTTTATAAAAGTATTAATTGAATTAACCTGATGCTCTACTGTTGCTACAGAATGAATTAAGCATTTAGAAATATTATTTTCTTGATTTTCTTTTATTAACTGCGCAATTGTTCCATCATGCTTTATTGGCGCATTATAGAATTGGCCAATAGCTTTTGAAGCCTTCTTGGCAATTGCCTCAGGATATACGTGAACGTGTGAATTTATTATTTCCATATTTTGTATACGGCGAAGCTTTCGCTACGCCGTACATGTTATATCATTATTGAATTCCTGGAATAGATGGGATTCCATCAAATCCTTTTTGTAAATCTGCATCTGTTGGAATGTAATCATCCATTACACCATCGTTATATTTTTGGTAAGCAACTAGATCGAAATATCCTGTTCCTGTTAATCCAAAGACGATAGTCTTTTCTTCTCCTGTTTCTTTGCACTTTAGAGCTTCATCGATAGCAACTCTAATAGCGTGGCTTGATTCTGGAGCTGGCAAAATACCTTCGCATCTTGCGAATGTTTCAGCTGCTTCAAATACTGATGTTTGTTCAACAGCTCTAGCTTCCATTAAGCCATCATGATAAAGTTGAGATAAAATTGGGCTCATACCATGGTATCTTAAACCGCCAGCATGGTTAGCAGATGGAATAAATTGGCTACCCAATGTATACATCTTTGCAAGTGGACAAATCTTACCTGTATCGCAGAAGTCATATGCGAACTTACCTCTTGTAAAGCTTGGGCAAGATGCTGGTTCTACAGCGATGATTTGATATTTGTTTTCACCTCTTAACATTTCGCCTACAAATGGAGATACTAAACCGCCTAGGTTAGAACCGCCACCAGCGCAACCGATAATCATATCTGGTTTAATGTTATATTTCTTTAATGCAGCTTGAGTTTCAAGGCCAATAACTGTTTGATGTAGAAGTACTTGATTCAATACACTACCTAAAACATACTTATATCCTGGATTCTTCATCTCTGCTTCTACTGCTTCAGAAATAGCACATCCTAATGAACCTGTTGTGTCTGGGTGCTCAGCTAAAATCTTCTTACCTATTTCTGTTGTTGTAGATGGAGATGGGATTACCTTTGCTCCATAAGTTCTCATAACTTCTCTTCTGAATGGCTTTTGTTCATAAGAAACTTTAACCATGTATACCAAAAGATCTAGACCAAAGTATGCACAAGCCATTGATAAAGCTGTACCCCATTGTCCTGCACCAGTTTCTGTTGTAACACCTTTTAGACCTTGCTTTTTAGCATAATATGCTTGAGCAATAGCTGAATTTAGCTTATGGCTTCCAGATGTGTTGTTTCCTTCGAATTTATAGTATATTTTCGCAGGTGTTTTTAGTTTTTCCTCTAAACAGTAAGCTCTAACAAGTGGAGATGGTCTATACATTTTATAGAAATCTCTGATCTCTTGTGGGATTGGGAAATATCTTGTATCGTTATCTATCTCTTGTTTAATTAGTTCTTCACAAAATACTGCGCCTAACTCTTCTGCTTTCATTGGTTCCCCAGTTCCTGGGTTTAAAAGTGGTGCTGGCTTTGTTTTCATATCAGCACGAACATTGTACCAACTTGTAGGAATCTCGCTTTCTTCTAAGTAGATTTTGTAAGGTATTTCCTTTTTGTTTTCCATTTTTTATTCTCCTTTTATAATTAACTCTTTTATATGTAGATTAGTTTCCGCATTCAATAGATATTTCATTGAATGTCTTAAGTAAGTCATCTACGACTAATTTTTGTTTGTCTTCTCCTGCCTTATCTATAACGGCAGTACCTTTATTGAACATCATCAATCTAGAGCCATATTCAACGGCAAATCTAAGATTGTGTGTTACCATTAATGTTGTTATATGTTTTTCTGTAACTATTCTATTTGTTAAATCCATAATATCTTGGCTTGTCTTTGGATCTAGAGCTGCAGTATGCTCATCAAGTAAAAGTAAATCTATTGGCGTCATTGTTGCCATAAGCAAAGTTAATGCTTGTCTTTGGCCGCCAGATAGAGAGCCAACCTCAACGTTAATTTTATCTTCAAGTCCAAGATTTAAAGTACGAACTAATTCTCTATACTCTTCAATCTTTTTCTTGTTTAAGCCTCTAGATAATCCATATGGATTTCCTTTGTTTTCTGCAAGAGCTAAATTTTCTGCTATTGTCATTGTATTTGCTGTTCCTTTTGATGGATCTTGGAATACACGACCAATTCTTCTAGCTCTTATATATTCTGGTTGCTTTGTAATGTCGTTGCCTTTTAATATTACGCTACCATATTCAATTGGTATATTTCCGCTTATGATATTTAAAAGTGTTGTCTTTCCTGAGCCATTGCTTCCAACTATTGAAACAAATTCGCCTTCTTCAACTGTTAGATTAAAATTGTTAAATACAGTGGCTTCATTTACTGTGTCTTTATTGAATATCTTTGTTATATTATTTAATTCCAAAATGTTAGACATTATTTAGCCTCCTTCTTTAACTTTTTATCTTTGTTTAGAACAAACTTGTTTAGAACTAATATGATTGCAAATATTGCGGCCATTAATAGCTTTAAATATGTTGTTGGAACGCCTATTGCTATAACTACATTTAATGCTGCTGTATATATCAAAGCACCAATGATTGCCGCAGTTGTTCCCTTTACGAACTTAACACTTCTAAATATTGATACACCAATAATTACACTAGCTAGCGCAATAACTACCATTCCAACACCTGATTGGTTATCAAAATAGTTCATGTATTGTCCGTATATAGCTCCAGCTAATCCAACCATGCCATTTGCGATAACTAAACCTAGAATCTTATAATTTCCACTATTACATCCTAAAGATGTACACATTTGCTCATTATTACCAACAGCTCTTAGCATAAATCCTGTCTTTGTCTTTAAGAATAGATCTAGTAATAACTTTGCAGCCGCAACAACGATAACTAATATAATTATGTTGCCGAAAGCTTGTAATTGAATATTTGGTCCAAATAAGCTTATAAACGCATTATTAAATAATGTTGTACTAGTCTTATATGGGATAATTGAGTTTCCTCTTGCAATTGCCATATTTATAGATAATAAAGCAGTCATTGTGATGATTCCAGATAACAAATTGCTAATCTTACATTTTACGTGTAGAAGCCCTGTAATTAGGCCAGCAAATGCACCTGCTATGAATGCCATTATTAACGCTACGATAAATGGGCAACCTACTTGCATCAAAGAAATACAAACTACGCCGCCAAATGGAAATGAACTATCTACTGTCAAATCCGGAAAATCTAGTATTTTATAGGTTATGTATACGCCCATAGCTACTAGGGCGTAACATAAACCTTGTTGTATAATTTGTAATAATATGTTTAAAGCCATTTGAAATCCTTCTAGTTATTTATTAAGCTTGTAAGTCAACGTCTTGTCCTGCACCTTCTGGAATAGCAATTCCTAAAGCTGTTGCAACTTTCGTTGAGTAGCAATTGAAGCTATCTTTTACTTGAATTGCGATATCGTTGCTAGCTGTAACTTCTCCCTTAAGAATCTTAGCCATGATTAAACCTGTTTCCTTTCCTAGTGCTTTATAATCTAATGATGCACTTGCAATACATCCATTTTTAACTTGGTCAATTTCACTTCCAAATACTGGAATGTTAGCTGCATTAGTTTTAGCGATAATAATATCTAAAGCGCCTACAACTGTGTTATCTGTTAAGTTTGTGATACAGTCGATATCTTTTGTTAAAAGTGTATCTGTTGCTGTTGGAATTTCGCTTGCATTTGTGATTGCTTGCTTTTCAATTGTAATGCCTAATGCATTAGCCTTTGCTTCAAGTGTTGCGATTTGGCTGATTGAGTTTGCTTCACCAAGTGTATATAAAACACCAATCTTAGATACTGTTGGGATGAACTTCTTAATTAAAGCTAATTGTCCATCAAAATCTAATAAGTCGCTTGAACCTGTAACATTTGCCATATCTGAAAGACCTGCTGCAGCTGGATCTGAAACTGCACAATATACAACTGGAATAGTTCCTTTAGCTGCAGATGCTGCTGCTACTGCAGATGGAGTTGCAATTGCTCCAATTAGAGCTACATTTTTGCTTACTAATGTATTTGCTTGAGCTGCTGATACAGATGCATCAAAGTTGCTGTTTTGTAAATCAATTTTATAATTTGCGAAAGCATCGCCTAAACCTTCTTGTAATCCTGCTACGATACCTTCATAGCAATCGTTTAGAGAATCATGTTCTCCGAATTTAATAATGCCAATTGTTTGTTGATTGTTTGAGCATGCGCTGAATGATAATGCACATACTGTGATTGTTGCTATAACTAATACTAATACTAAAACTTTTACTGATAACTTTTTCATAATAATTTACTCCTATAATTTAATTTATTTTGATCACTATAAGTCAGTGTCTAACTTTTATTAAAGTTAAACGCGCCATCGCCATCGATATATTGATACAAAATACTTAATCTTCATAGTCGCTCCTTATATGTTTTTCAATAAAAAAAAGCTTTTGCCTTAAAAGGACAAAAGCTTAATATTTCTTTTGTTATGCCACCCCATGCGCTTGCATGTATTTCCGTGTACCATCATACACTCTCACTGTTACGGTGTGATGCCGTCGATTATTAGTCGCCCTCAATGATCCATTCGCTTTTATTCAATTGCTTTGTTCCACCTAACCAAAGCTCTCTGTAAATTTCCTAAAAGGTACTCCTTCATTTCGTAGGTTTCAGGTTTTATTAGTTTGAATATTACACTACTTTTTTTACGCTGTCAATATTATTTCGTTATTTTTTCAATTTTTTGTTTAAAACCTATTATCTGATAAAAAACACAAGGAGTCCAAAGGCTCCTTGCATTCGTGTAAGAGGTTATTTAATTATAAATTATTTATGTACTTAACTGCTTCGTTAACAGCTACGGCTCCATCTGCTGTTGCTGTAACTAGTTGTCTAACATTTTTAACTCTGTTATCTCCTGCTACAAAGATACCTTTTGTATTTGTTAAACAATCTTCTCCTGCAATTGCATAACCTGCGCTATCTAGATTTACGACCTTTGCAAAGTTTTGATTTTCTGGTATTCTGCCAACGGCTACAAACAAGCCCTTAACTTCTATAGTTCTTAAAGAGCCATCGTTATTTAAAACATCAATGCTTTCCAATCTCTTATCAGCATTTAATCCAACAACTCTACTGTTTAGAACAAATTCAACATTTTCTCTAGCCTTCAAGCTCTTAACATTTTCTTCTTCTCCTCTAAAGCCATCTCTTCTATGGATTAAATATACTTTCTCTGCAATGTCTGCTAGATATAAAGCATCCTCAAGCGCCGTATTTCCTCCGCCTACAACAGCGACTCTCTTTTTTCTATAGAATGCCCCGTCGCAAGTTGCACAATAAGAAATACCACGTCCAACTAACTCATCTTCTTTTTCAACTCCAAGCTTTCTGTTTTCAGAGCCCGTCGCTATGATAACAGCCTTTGCTTGATGAACACCACTTTCTGTTACAACTTCCTTAATGTTGCCTAGATCCTTAATGTCTACAGCTTTTTCAAACTTAAATTCTGCGCCTAGCGCTTGAGCTTGCTCATAAACCTTCGTTGCAAACTCAAATCCTGAGATATGAGCTGCAACTGGATAGTTTTCAATATCTGGAGTGTTAATAATTTGACCGCCATATGCCTTTGCTTCTAAAACTAATACACTTTTTGATGCTCTTTTTGCATATATAGCTGCCGTTAATCCGGCTGGTCCTGCTCCAATTATTACAATATCGTACATACTAGTCACCAATTAATTTTAATAATTCTGCCTTTGGTTTGAATCCTACGCTTCTTGCAATTTCTTCCCCGTTTTTAAATGCTACTACACATGGGATAGAAAATACTTCGTATTTTTCAGCCAAATCTTCTTCGTCATCGATGTTGATAGATACTATCTTTACATCTTTTCTTTCTTCTGCAATTTCATGTACAATTGGCTTTAACATTTGGCATGGGCCGCACCAATCTGCATTGAAATCTGCTAATACTACTTTATCTGACTTTAAAACTTCTTCTTCGAAGTTCTTTTCATTTACATCTATAACTGCCATTGTTATTCCCTCCTATTTTAGTAAAGCCTTGATTTCATCTTCGATCTTTTCTGGAGTAAAATCTGGGCTAAATCTATTAACTACTTCTCCTTCCTTATTTACTAAGAATTTTGTAAAGTTCCATTTAATGTCGCTATCTTTCTTTGTTGATTTAGATAGGAACTTCATTAGCTTTGCAGTAAACTTGCTTCCAATAATTTGATTATCCTTTGGTTGAGCAGCCTTTAAGAATGTATATAATGGCTCTTCATCTTCACCGTTTACCTTAATCTTTGCTAATTGATCAAATTGTGTCTTATATTTTGCTGTACAAAACTCGTGAATCTTATCATCTGAACCTGGTGCTTGTCCCATAAATTGATTACATGGGAAATCTAGAATTTCAAATCCTTGATCATGGTATGTTTCATACAATTTTTCCAATCCTTCATATTGAGGTGTGAATCCGCATCCTGTTGCTGTATTAACTACTAATACAACTTTCCCCTTTAATGAAGCTAAATCTAGCTCTCCTTGATCCTTTCTCTTCTTAACCTTAAAATCATAAAATGCCATACTCGTTACCTCCTCTTTTTATATATGTATGTATTTTTATCTATTTAATATTGTTACACATCTGATCGCCATCTTCTTTTCCATCGTTTAAAATCTTGTTCAATATCTTTTTAAACATTATGGCTTCTTCTAGTGTTAACCAATTCTCTTGTGCAAGTGTCTTTGGAACATCCACAGCCTTTGCTTTTAATTCGCTCCCTTTTTGTGTAAGCTTTATTATCAAGTTTCTCTTATCATTTTCATCTTTTGAAATTTCAACATATCCCTTTTGTTGTAATTTCTTTAGTAGTGGCGCTAATGTGTTTGCTTGTAAATATAGGCACTTAACTAAAACCTTCTCATTTACTTGCTTCTTTTCCCACATAACCATCATTACAATATATTGAGTATATGTTAAATCTAGTTTTTTCAATAATGGTTGGTAGCGTCTTATTATTTTGTTAGCTGCTGCATATATTGGAAAACATAATTGATTCTTCAACAATAATGCATCAAATTTTTCGTCCATCTTCCTTGCCTCCAACGATAATATATCGCATGCGACATATTTTTGTCAAGAGTAATTTTAAAAATTTTGCAAAAAAATAAGACGGCCATTGCTATGAACCCCAAAAAGTCGGGCTAAATAGTATTGACTATCAATTCTGTTTCTGTCAACCCCAAATAATTCAGACTTTTCATCTTGATTCAACAAAACTGTTACATTTTTTTATTCTTACTCTTTGAAAAATCCTTGGTGATCCACCATATTCTCGATTGTTTCTACTGAATCAAATGCGAATGGATATACTTCACTTATTTGGTATATCTTACTATGATAACTTGGTTTAGTTTCTGTGTTATCAACATAAAAGTTAAATGGGATAGGATCGTTTAATCCCCAACCATAGACCCAATTGAAGTCACCCTTTACGTTATAATCATAGTCATGGCTTCCAAAAGGAGAATTCATATAGACCTCTTTAGCTTCATCCATGATGTCGTATAAGTAGTTGTTATAAAAAGTGTCTATGCTTTTGGTTCCATAAGACGTGCCTGTTTTGGCATTTATTTTGTCTTTATAGTATTTGCCTTCGCCTAAATAAGAATCAATATAGATGCAATAGAAACTCACATCACTTCTTTTATTTAAAAATTCTTCGATGTATTTATATTGTCTACCGCTTCCACCTTTACCTTTATCCCCATCAGAATTATGAATGATAGAAATAATGACTTTTGAGCCAAATTCCTCGGTTTTGTGATAAAAGCAGCTCAATAGATACTTTGCATTATTAACTTCAGTATAATCAAAGGACCAAGCGTGCTTAAGATAAAATTCATCTGCTGGTTCTTCTTTATATTTGTTACTACTGCATGATGCCAAGCAAAAAACTGCTGTTAGTATTAATAAAAATGATATTAATTTTTTCAATTGTATCACCTCAAGTAATATTATACTCAATTTTAATGTTATTATCTATCATACTATCTAGCGCTCTTCTATGTAACCTCATCAAACTATATTTAGATTGAAACATGGATAATTGTTATAGAATTCACTAGTACAAATCTCAAAAATTTAACTAGCACCAAAATAGATGTTTTAAAGTTCTAATTAATACTATATTTCTTCTTATATTTTAAATAAATGGCTTAGCTATTCGGTTTTAATACTTATAAATTCTCGCATGCATAGCATGTGGTTTTTATCTCGTTGCACTCGATAATAAAAAAAGGCTTGATACAATGTTGTATCAAACCTATTGTTCTTCAATGTCTAGAAACATAACGTTTAATACAATTTCGGACACCCTCAAAAAAGTTCGGACACCTGGACGCCTTTTAAGACAAAAGAAAAGCTACTCTTGAAGGATGACTTAATTTTGTAATGTTTAGTTTGATTTCATTTTTCTTTTAAAAACCACTATTGCCAGAATGAATGATACTATTGTATATGCAAGAACAATAATTAATGGAATTAAAAAATCCTCATATACATCATTTATCCCATTCATTGTATTTTGAACAAGTTTTGTTGCATTTCTGAATGGTAATATATTCATAAAAGTAATCATTCCTTCGCTTAATCCTTCAATTGGAAACCACATACCAGATAGTACTGATTGGCCAGCAATAACAATTGAAGAAATGCCACCAATAGATTTTGCATTGCATAAAGATCCAAGCAAAATTCCTATAGCAATAAAAAGAAGTGATGTAACTATGCTTATAAGTATAGCAAATACCATATTGATGCTAAATATCGAAGAATCAATTATTCCTCCAACTAAGAAGAACAATAACGATTGAACAAATATGATAGGAATCATAGATAAAGCGTATGAAAAAATAAATTCATATGATTTTGCGTTAGATACATATAATCTTGTTAAAAAAGATGTCGATCTATCTATAGCAATTAGTAGTCCAACAAAGAGTGCTATGAAACTTTGAGCAAACACAACTATTCCCGGAGCCAAATACTTCATCTCAAATTGAGGTGTTAATTTATGGAATATCAGATAAAACAATACTTCCATAAACAAAGGCATTCCCAAGGTAAATATTAATGATAGTGGGTCCCTTAATATTTCCTTAAAATCTCTTTTTGTTAAAATGATAATTCTGGATAATGATTTTTTCATGACAATTTGCCTCCAGAAACTATTTCAATAAAAGAATCTTCAACATTTGCTTTACCTGTTTTACTGAATAATTCTTCTTTAGTACCAACAAACATCAGTTTTCCATCCTTCATTATGCCGATTCTATCAGATAATGCTTCCGCCTCTTCCATATAATGAGTAGTTAGGATTATTGTCATCTTTCCTTTTAATTCATTTATGGTTTTCCATAATTCTCTTCTAGCTATTACATCAAGTCCTAATGTTGGTTCATCCAAAAATAATATTTTGGGCTTAGAAATCAAAGCTAAGGCAATTGATAGTTTTCTTTGCCAGCCACCAGATAATTTTGAAGCCTGCTTTTTAGCAATTATATCAAATCCAAATGCTTCGTATATTACTTTTTTTATTTCATTTAATTTAGACTTATCTTGACTAGATAATCTACCATAAAAATCAATATTTTCTTCAACCGTTAATTTTCTTGCAATAGCAGTTTCTTGCATGGAAATATCAATAATATCTTTTATTTTTTCTTCATCTTTTAATATCGAATAATCAAATATGTTTGCATCTCCACTTGTTGGTTTTACAAGTGTTGCAAGCATTTTTATAGTTGTTGTTTTCCCAGCTCCATTTACGCCAAGTAAAGAAAACAATTCTCCTTCATATATTTCTAGATTTAATCTATCAACTGCTGTGACATCTTTGTAAGTTTTTGTAAGGTCATTAATCTTTATTGCTGTTTTCATTATTGAACATACCCCCCATTAATTGATAAAATTCAGTATCTTTAATTAAAGCAATTCCTCTATTAATGTCTCCCATTACCATTAAAGTATCACCCTCTTTAATATCAAACATTTTTCTTGCTTCAGCGGGTACTGTTATTTGCCCTTTAGGACCTACTTTAACACTTACTATAAATCTATCGTCTTTAATATCTTTCATATTAATCTTCCTCCAACATAATTATTCTTACATTTCTTATTTTACCATAAAATTCTTACTTATTCAACTAAGTTAAACTAAAGAACGGATTTTAAACTTATATATAGAAATAAGGCCTGATACAGTATTGTATCAAGCCTATTTTTCTTTAATGGCGCCCTCAATAGGACTCGAACCTATGGCACTGCGGTTAACAGCCGCATGCTCTACCGACTGAGCTATAAGGGCTTATTAAAAGCATATAAATAATATATTATATAAATAGATTATGTCAAGGAAAAATCGCAATATTTTAACGATTATCCTTCTATATCTGCATTCTTATGCTGCAACTTATCTACATACATCAATATTTTCATCTTTTTAAAGTATTGAAGCGTGAATATAGAAAAGGTTGCCATCATTACACTTGCACATATTGTAACTATTCCCCAGCTTTGAGCTAAAGGATGTTCATCAAATTTATCATAGCCTAGAAACATAGTAAAAGCACATGCAAAGAATCCTATTACTATTGTATATAAAGCTTTTATTGCATAATTACGACGAATTGCTACAGCCTCATTTTCCGTTCTTTGGTTAATATATTTAGAAAATAAAGGAATTAGTGGGTAATGTAGGAATATCGCGTAAATTAAGGCTATAAATGAGCCTAGAAGATTTGTATAAATAATATGTTTATCTTCATTTCCAGACATTTGAATCATAACATGAATACCAACAATCCATGTAACATATAAAACTGTTATTATGACAATATTTAAAATGTTTGATTTCGTTAACTTATGTTTATTCATGCTACTATTTTAACACACATTATATATAAAAAAAAAGAGGAAGAAACTTCCTCTTTTGATGGAACCGGCAACGTCCTATCCTCCCGGGCCGTCCCCAGCCAAGTAC
>SVHF01000040.1 GCA_015055975.1 Clostridiales bacterium
AATCTTTGTTGCGCCTTTTTGCCTTTTTGTGCCTTTAATATACCATTTCGATTCTTATTTGACAATTTTTATTTGCTTTTTAGTATGAAATTAGTCCGCTTTCGCTTATTTATTCGCTTTTGCGGACTTAACTTAATTATTCAACCTTAAAAGCAACAGCAAAAATGGAAATATTTGCCATTATGCGCTATAATATCCTCAAAACATATGAAAATTTGGGCAAAGATAATTAAGGATAACGAAATTATTCAAGATATCATCTATGAAGATTATTCAGAGATGAAATATTTGACTTATCAAAAATGGGTGTCGGACATCTGTAATGAATTAGACATCCCAACACCCGTTATTATTCCTTTCCACTATAAAAACTTTGCGCTATTCCATAACACTCATTTTAAAGCAGCTGACTTTGTACACCCAATCGATTTTGATGCACTTCGAATTGAAGATTGCAAAGATTAAGTGTGTATATCAGATTTCTTGAAAATAAAGTAAGATAAAGCAAGCATTCCAGCTACCCAAACTATACTTATTCCAAGCATTGAATATAGGTTCATATAATTTAATCCTGGACCAGTTATTGTTAGTGCATTTAGCCAAGATGTATTTAGATTAAACCCAATATAGCCAATGAATATATAGCCTAAAAGCCCTTCAATTGAAGCCCCAACTAAAATCAATATTAGTGATATAACTATTGGCAAAGCTTCGCTCTTTCTTAGGATTACAGATAAGAATAATCCAAGCGCAATATATGCAAATGTGTTTGAACATAGTACACAAAATACACAATTAATGCGCCAAATGGACTCATCGTAACAACATGCGATGCATTCAATACAGCAACTACTTGCTTAGCATCTACATCGTAAGCTATAACTCCAACTATTCCAGCTAAAATGAAGGAGAATAGATATAGAGCAAAAGAAACAACTAACACTGCTAAGAACTTAGCTGTTATCATGGCCTCTTTAGAAACTGGACGAAGAAGCTGCATCTTTAGTGTTCCTTGAGTTCTTTCTCCTGCAAAAGATTTAATAATTGTAACAACTGCAAATATAGATATAACTGTCGACATTATACCCAAGATATATGTGATATATCCATTTGCAGATAATTTTCCAAAAGATCCAAACAATGTAACTAGATTAAAATCTAAATTATTGTCGTATAGATATCTATATAATTTTGCTGTAGCTTTTAGCGAATAAAGATTTGAATCATGGGCTTTAACCATTGCGTTTTCGCCATCAAGCTGCTCTGCATATGCTTCATAAGATTGCTCTGCAAGTTCAACGTTTTCTTCTGTTACATCGGGCATGATTGTTATATCCATATTTCCGATGACATTATAAATCAACGAATATAAAAGCGTGAATGCTATAAAGATAATAACTATTGCTAACAAAATCTTGAATAGTGTCTTTAATTTCACTAGCTTATATAATTCGGCTTTAAAAATATTACTAAATCCTATCATTTTGCTAGCTCCTTATAAATATCTTCAAGCGTACGCTTCTTTATTGTTATTGAGAATATACTAATATCCTTCTTAACAAGTTCCTTGTTAATCAATGCTATCTTTTCATTTTCGCATCTTACATAAACTTGTCCATCAACAAGCTTTACTTCAATATCTCCTAACTTTTCAATTGCATCGAATGCCTCTTGAGGCTTATCGCAAGCAATCCTTGCTATTACTTTTTGAGTTGAATCAACAATTTCTTTCAAATCTTTAATAGCAACTATCTTTCCAGCAACTAAAATTGCTACTCTATCGCAAAGCTCTTGCATTTCATTTAAAATATGTGAAGAAATTAAGATTGTTGTTCCATAAGTTTTAGATAGTTTTTGGAACAATTCTCTCATTTGCATAATGCCATCTGGATCAAGTCCATTTATTGGTTCATCCAAAACTAAAAGTTTTGGGTTTGACATAATTGCTTGAGCAATTCCAAGTCTTTGTTGCATACCCAGAGAATAAGTTCCGAACTTTGAATCTGCTCTATCTCTTAATCCTACAAGATTTAGGATATCGTCGATTCTTTGTTCTGGAAGTCCACCAGATAAAGATGCAAAATATCTTAAGTTTTCTCTACCTGTTAAATTCTTGAACATTGTTGGGGCTTCTACAATTGCTCCAACTTCTTGAAGATATGCTCTATCTTTTTCTACATCTTTACCAAATACGGTAATGTTACCGCCATCTTTTGTAATTAGATTACAAATTAACTTAATAAGAGTTGTCTTTCCAGATCCGTTTGCTCCCAATAGACCAAATATTTCACCCTCCTTTACCTCTAGTGAAACATCATCAAGAGCTTTTACTTGCTTAACTTCTTTTTTAAGCGCATCTCTTTTTAGTCTATTTAGCGGAGAAAGATAAATCTTTGAGACATTCTCGACTTTAATAATAATGTTGTTTTCCATAGCACATATATAATAGCACAAAATTTTACAAATTTTTCGTTCGCTTTATTATATTTTGTGTTATTATTGTTATACATCACTTTGGGAGGGAACATGCCTTTTTGTTGTTTTGAAGACAATTCAGAGAACAATAGTTATATAACAGTAGATAATGCTTTCATTACTGCTTTCATGCCAGAATTGACAGAAAAGGAATTAAAAGTATATCTATATGGTTTATATATGTGCGCATCTCCTTTATCTAAAGATAATACAATCGAGCACATTAAAGATGCTCTATCTTTAGATGAAAATGAACTGATAGACATTTTCTCATCTTTAGAAGTTAAAGGTCTTGTTGCTATTTATTCATATGAGCCTCTTCAAGTTCAATATAGACGTTCTCAAAATAGAATGGCAGCAAAACAATATAAGAAAGAAAAGTATGCAGATTTTAATATTCAATTAGAATCATACTTCCCTAACAAAACTATTGTTAATCCAAATCAATATATTCAATATTATGATTTTATAGAAACAACTAACATTCAACCAGAAGCACTACTTATGATTATTAAACATTGCGTTGAGATGAAAGGAAATACTGTTTCTGGCAACTATATACTTCAAGTTGCTCGTTCATGGGTTAGCGATGGTATAAGATCTGTTGAACAAGTTGAAGAAAGAATAAGACAACGTGAATTAAATGCAGGCAATCTAAAAGAAATTGCTATTGCTATTGGTAAGACTTCTCAAATAAGCGAAGAAGATAAAGACCTATATACAAAGTGGACAGATAACTGGGGATTTGAAATGCCAGCTATTATTGCTGCTTGCAAAAAGAGTATGAAGTCTATGCCAAAGCTAGATTCAGTATTAGATGATTGTATTAAAAACGGTGCTATCTCAGCTTTAGAGGTAGAAAACTATTTAAAGAACAAGAAAAAATTAACAGAAAACGCAATACAGGTCGTAAAAGAGTTAGGTACTTTCTATGATAATCCAGCACCTGTAGTTGAAGCTTATATATCTCCATGGCAACAAAAAGGATTTAGTTCTGATGGCCTTATCATGATTGCTAAATACTGTTTTAGAAACTCACTAAAAAGACTTAGCGACATGGATAACATAGTTGATCAATTCTTCAATGCTGGAACTATTTCTGATGAAGCTATTAAATCTTATTTCGATTCTCAAGCAAAAGCTGATGAAAAGATTAAAGCAATCCTTGAAGTATTAGGCTCTTCTCGTGTGGTTACTGTAAACGATAGAGATATGTATAACACATGGACTTCAACTTGGGGCTTTACATACGATACAATATATGAAGTTGCTAAGTTAAATATTGGAAAAACTATTGGTGAAGTTGCTAGAAAGTTATCTATCCTAAAAACTGCAGGCATTTTCAATGCTGATGCGGTTGAAACTTTCTTTAACAATACAAAGATTAAGCAAACAAGATTTACAGAAAACGATAAACCATTTGATCAAGATGCTGCAAATAAGACAACTATTTCAGATGAAGATTTAGGTAACGTGGAGATGTAGGATGTCAAAGTATAGTATAAACAACGAATTAAATGCTATATATTCTCAATTAAGATTCGAGGCTGAACAAGACCTTGATTCTCGTCTTCAAGATGCCCTAAAGATTCAAGATTTCAAATCTTTATATACAAAGAGAAAGGCAGTTGGCTTAGAACTTACAAAAAAGCAATCAAATGAATTGAAAGAAGAATACAAAAAATTATCTCAACAATTATTAGCAGTTATTGAAAAGAATAATATTGATTTAAATATTTATCATAAGTGCCCAAAGTGTAAAGATACTGGATATATTAATGGCATTCCTTGCGAATGTAGATTGAAATTATCTAAAAGATTACTTCGCGCAGAATCTAAACTTCCAAAATTCGCTACAAATACATTTGAAGATAGCAAATTCTCTACTTTAAATGTTAAGCAAGCTAAGAAAATGGAAGGAATATATAAAGACTGCAAGCGCTGGGCTGAAAACATTGATAATGCATCAAAGAGAATCATCTATTTAATGGGTGGTGTTGGCACAGGTAAAACAACTTTATCTTTCTGCATTGCTAACAAATTAATAGAAAATGGCCATAGCGTGTATTTTGCTACAGCATTTGATCTATCTAATTTGATTATTGAGAAGCAATTTAACAGATTGCAAAACATAGATGATTATTATAATATGTTAGATGCTGATTTACTAATCATTGACGATTTAGGAACAGAACCACAAAATACACTAATGCAAGAAGGTTTATTTGCAATATTAGATTCAAGAATAAACAATAACAAGAAAACTGTTATCTGCACTAACCTAACAGAAGCTCAATTTGCAAAGCGTTATGGTGAAAGATCTCTATCTAGATTAACTAGTGCATCATTTGCATATAAGCCAAGCTATATAGATGGAGACGATTTAAGAAAGATTAAATGCTAACGTGGCGCAGCAGGTAGCGCACGCGCTTGGTAAGCGCGAGGCCGGCAGTTCAAGTCTGCTCGTTAGCTCCAAAAAAAAAGGGCTGTTAAAAAACTTAATAATTTTTAGCAGCTCCCCTTTTTACGAAATAATGCTGAAACTACTACATTTCAGCAT
>SVHF01000020.1 GCA_015055975.1 Clostridiales bacterium
ATCTATATGATTTTGCCCAATTTTTTGCATAAAAGAAGGCTGCTAAGATTTTTTATTTCTTAACAGCCCCTTTTTTTGTTATATTCCTAATAATTTTTTCGCGTTCAAATAAAGAATTTTATCCTGCTCTTCTTTGGTAAATGGAAGGGTTAAGAATTTGTCTAACATCATCTTATGATCACCCCATGGAGAGTCCGTTCCAAATAACACTTTGTCTACCCCATGTTTTCTTACAATCTTAACTAGCAAATCGTCATCCAAAAGCTTTAATTCTTCCCCTGTTGACTTTCTCTTTGTTGAGCCTAATGAGAAAGATATATCCATATAAACATTTTTACCTGCAATCTTTTCTAGAACTTCATCCCATTGTCCCCAAGCTCCAGTGTGTGCTAGGACTAATTTTTGGGCTCTATCTTTGAAAATATCCAATACTTTTAGAATTTGCTCAACTCCTGTATGGATAGGGTCAGGAAGCCCTATATCTAAGCCTGCATGTACAACAACAATTAAGTCGTTCTTGAAAGCTTCATCTAAGATGTTTAAAATCTTTTCATCATCGAAAAATGTATTTTGGTAATCTGGGTGAAGTTTAATACCCTTTAGACCTAATTCTTTTATTCTAAAGATTTCATCTTTATAGTTTTCATAATCTGGATGCATTGAAGCAAAAGAAATTAGATTTGGGAACTGTTCCTGAACAGCAACTGCTCTTGTGTTTATATTCTCAACTTGTTTTGGAGCGGTCGCAACAGGAAGAACTACGCCTAAGTCGTAGCCGCTTTTTGTTAAATCCTCGCTAAGCCCAGATAAAGTGCCATCTGTATATGCCACTATATCTGCGCATGTCGTTAGTTTCTCAATTGCTGCAGCAGCGATTTTATCTGGATAAAAATGATTATGAAAATCTATTACCATAAACTAAAGAGTTTTAATCTCGTCTTCAGAATAAAAACTATAGTTTTTCGCAATAATCTTTTCTGCCTTTTTATCGTCTAATGTTTTAATTAAAATTGATGCTTGCTTTCCTGATGTCAAAGCATAAACGTATTGAACATCGATATCGGCATCATTTAATTGTTTAACTAAATTATTTAATTCACCAAGTTTATTATCTAGCTTTACTGCCATGATTTCATTTACAACTGAAGCAAAACCATTAGCAGCAAGAGCCTTTTGCGCCTTGTCTGTATCAGATACGATCAATCTTGCAACGCCGTAATCTGTGCTATCAGATAAGCTTAAGCTTATCATGTTAATTCCGTATTCAGTAAATACCTTTGTAACTTCTTGGAATTTACCATGCTTATTTTCAATAAATACACATAATTGCTTAATGAACATTTTTGCTCCTCCTTATGCGTTTCTCAAATCTCTAACTCTCTTTGCTTTTCCTTCGAATCTTTGAAGAGTGTTAGGATTTTCAATCTTTATCTTTGCATCAAGTCCCAAAATGAACTTAATCTTATCTTTTATTGTCTTTTCAAGATTTGCTATAAATGCTACAGAATCTTGCATCTTTTCTGGATCTAACTCTACTCTTATTGTCAAAACATCTGAGCTTCCGCTCTTTTCTACAACGATTTCGTAGTTTGGACCGATTCCATCAATACCAAGCAAAGCTTCTTCGATTTGAGATGGGAATACATTAACACCACGAATCTTTAACATATCGTCTGTTCTTCCAGATAGATTTTCCATTCTAACTGTCGTTCTGCCACACTTACATTTTCCGTAGAATAATCTTGAAATATCTCTTGTTCTATAACGAATTAAAGGTAAAGCTTCTTTATCTAAGCAAGTAATAACAACTTCGCCCTTTTCGCCTGCTGGTAAAACTTCACCAGTTTGAGGATCAATAATCTCGATTAAGAAGTGGTCTTCATTTACGTGCATACCACATAAATATTCGCACTCACCAGAAACACCTGGTCCGATTAATTCACTCATACCATAGTTTTGAGTAATTAACATATCTTCGCCATATACTTTGTGAAGTTCTGTTCTCATAGCTTCTGTTAGAAGCTCACTTCCTAAAAGACCAATCTTAAGCTTTAGATCTTTTTGTGGATTTAGGCCAATTTCTTTAGCAACTTCAGCTATTCTCATTGCATATGATGGAGTAGCAACTAAAAGTGTTGTTCCAAAGTCTTTCATATATAAAAGTTGCTTTTGAGTATTACCTGTTGAAGATGGAATAATTGCAGCTCCAACTTTTTCAAGACCATTGTGTAGCCCCAAAGCTCCTGTAAACATACCATAACCAAAACAGATTTGAGCGATATCATCTTTTGTTGCACCGCCAGCTACTGCTAATCTTGCAACGCATTCTGCCCACATGTCTAAGTCTGCTTTTGTATAAGCAACAACAGTTGGCTTACCTGTAGTTCCTGAAGATGCGTGAATTCTTACGATATCTTTCATAGGAACCATAAGCATATTAAATGGGTAGTTATCTCTCATTTCCTGCTTTGTTGTAAATGGAAGCTTTTGGATATCCTTGATTGTCTTTATACAATCAGGCTTTAATCCCATGTCGTCCATCTTCTTTTTGAAGTATGGAGCGCCTTCATACATTCTTACTACTAGCTTTTTCAATTTTTCTAATTGAATTGTCTCAATTTCTTCTCTAGATAAAGTTTCTTCTTTAGCCCAAATCATGATTAATCCTCTCTAATTCTTTTTATTGATTCAATAACAATTGGTGTCAATGGAACATCTTGATACCATCTAAAATTAACAGTTTTTACTTTTGAAATATCTATAGCAACCTTTTCAGATTCTTCATCAATCAATTTTCCAAATGCAGCATATGCACCATCTAGATGAGGCGTATCGTCTACGCAAATAAAGAATTGTGATGTAGCTGAGTTAGGATCCATAGTTCTTGCCATAGATAAAACTCCAAGAGTATGTTTAATTGGGTTGTTAACGCCATTTTGTTTAAACTCACCCTTGATTGGCTTTAATCCACCTTTTTCTTCAAGAGATTGATACATTCCACCGCCTTGAATCATAAATGATGGAATTACTCTGTGGAAGATAAGACCTGTATAGAATCCATTATCCACAAGATTTAAAAAGTTTTTGCAAGTAATAGGAGCTTCTTTCTCATAAAGCTCAGCTCTCATTACTCTTCCGTCTGTTAATCTAATTTCAATTTTTTGTCCCATTTTGCACCTTATAGATTATAGCCAACTTCAAAAGCGGCTTTGTTAATGTCGATTGTTTTTTGAGGAACAGTCTTTTCGATTACTTCTAACCATTGTTCCTTCTTAAAGTCCATATGCTTTGCAGCAACGCCAACGATAATTGTGTTAAATACTCTTGTATTTCCTAGCTTTTTAGCTTCATCCATAGCATTGACTTTTATTACGTTGTATTTTTTAGATAAATCTTCAATTATGTTTTCTGGATATTTAAATGCCCCAGTAACTACCGTCATTGGGTCAATTCTTTGATCGTTAACGATCAATACGCCATCCTTCTTTAGGAAGTGAGCATATCTTAATGCTTCTAATCTTTCAAAAGCAATTAAAACATCTGCCTTTCCTTCTTCAACGATTGGTTCATATACCTTATCTCCGTATCTAACGAATGTAACAACAGAACCGCCACGTTGAGCCATACCATGAACTTCAGATAATTTTACGTCATATCCAGCTGAAGTAATAATACCGCCTAAAACTCTACTTGTTAACAATGTACCTTGGCCACCTACGCCAACAATCATAATATTCTTAGTTTCCATATTATTTGCTTACCCTCTCTATTGCGCCAAATTTACATCTTTGCATGCAAAGCCCACAACCGTTACACATTGTGTCATCGATTGCAACTGTGCCATCTTCTTTCTTTGTAATTGCTGGACATCCTGGAGCCAAGCACATTCCACACTTCTTACATTTTTCTGGAAGTGTTATACACTTGCCCTTTGGAACATAGCTCTTTAATAAAGCACATGGAGATTGAGCAATAATGACGCTCAATTCATCTTTAGCAATTTCCTCTTTGATTACCTTTTCTAATTTTTCTTGATCATATACATCAACAACGGTTACGTTCTTAACGCCCATACCTTTACATAATTCATCTAAAAGAATTGGCTTAACGCTTTGCCCCATCAAAGTCTTACCTGTTGCGGCGTGATCTTGGTGTCCTGTCATACCTGTTGTTGAGTTATCTAGAATCATAACTGTTGCTGTTGATTGGTTATAAACCATGTTCATTAATGAATTAACACCAGTATGTAGGAATGTAGAATCACCAATAACTGCTACCCAGTTTTTGATGTAATCTTTTCCTTTAGCTTTTTCCATACCATGAAGTGTTGAAATACTTGAACCCATACAAACTGTTGTATCGATTACAGATAGAGGTGCTACAGCGCCTAATGTATAACAACCGATATCTCCAGCTGCGTGAATCTTTAATTTCTTTAAAAGTGAGAATGTAGCTCTATGTGGACATCCTGGACATAGAATTGGAGGTCTTGCTGGAGCTTGTGCTGGAGCATCTGATTCAATTCCCTTCCCAAGTATAGCCTTAGCTACCATATTTGCACTGTATTCACCTTGAACTGTGAAGATTTCTTTACCAATGCACTTGATTCCCCAAGATTTAACTTGTTCTTCAATAACTGGCTCTAATTCTTCAACGATATATAAAGTATCTACTTTGCTAGCAAATTCTTCAATTAACTTTCTTGGAAGTGGGTGAACAAGTCCAAGTTTTAAAACTGAAGCTGTTGGTAAAGCTTCTTTTACATATTGATATGGGATACCTGATGTAATAACACCAATCTTTGTATCGTTATATTCAACTTTGTTGATAGCAAAAGATGAAGCATCATTTGCCATATCTTTTAATCTCTTTTCAACAACTAAGTGTCTCTTTATAGCATTACCTGGCATCATAACACGCTTAGCGATATCTCTTTCATAAACTTTATCTTCAACGTTCTTTCTATCTTCTAGAGTTACGATTCCTTGAGAGTGAGCAAGTCTTGTTGTTGTTCTTACCATAATTGGAGTGTCATATTTTTCACTTAAATCATAAGCAAGTTTAATAAAGTCTTTTGCTTCTTGAGAATCTGATGGCTCTAAAACTGGAACCATGGCAGCTCTTGCCACCATTCTAGAATCTTGCTCATTTTGAGAGCTATACATACCTGGATCATCTGCAGCAACCATAACAAGTCCACCGCTAACGCCGATGTATGATACTGTATACAATGGATCTGATGCAACATTTACACCAACGTGCTTCATTGATACAAGTGATCTAACGCCTGCCATAGAAGCACCAATTGCAACTTCCATAGCAACTTTTTCGTTTGGAGCCCATTCACAATATAAATCTGGGCAATACTTTACAATGTTTTCACTGATTTCTGTACTAGGTGTGCCTGGATATGCACTTGAAACTTTAACGCCAGCTTCCCACGCACCACGTGCAATAGCTTCGTTACCTAGCATAATCTTTTTTTCGCTCATTTTATCTGTCCTCTATTTTGTATATTTTTCTACGAATTGTTTTATTAAAGAAATGGCCTTTTCTAGATTCTTCATGCTATATGCATAACTTACTCTAACAAAGTTCTTACCACTTTCGCCAAATGCTCCGCCTGGAACAACGGCAACGTTCATCTCTCTAAATAATTTATTTGCGAATTCTTCACCATCCATTCCTGTTGATGAAACGCATGGGAATACATAGAATGCACCTTTAGGCGCAAAGCACTTTAATCCCATCTTATTGAATTCATCTACCAAGAATCTACGACGAATGTCGTACTTTTGAACCATATCTTGAATAGTTGCAAAATTTTCTTCGAATCCATTTTCTAAACTAGCAATACCTGCATATTGGCTTGCAGTTGGGCAACACATAATTGCATATTGGTGAATTCTATACATTACGTTTATGATTTCCTTTGGAGCAAGAGCATATCCTAATCTCCAACCCGTCATTGCAAATGCTTTAGAAAAACCATTTATTACAACTGTTCTTTCTTGCATTCCATCAAAAGAAGCAATAGATATGTGTCCTTCATCTGTATATGTTAATTCCGAATAAATCTCATCGCTTATAACGATTAAGTCTTTTTCTTTAATAAAATCTACAATTTTTGCTAAATCATCTTTTTCCATGATAGCGCCTGTTGGGTTATTTGGGTATGGAAGAATAATAATCTTAGATTTTTCAGTATATGCAGCCTTAAGATTTTCAAGAGTCAACTTGAATTCTTCTTTTTCTGTACACTTAATTGAAACAGGTACAGCCCCAATTAAACTTACGCATGGTCTATATGAAACATAAGATGGATCTGGAATTAAAACTTCATCACCTGGATTTAAGATAGCACGAAGTGCTAAATCGATACCCTCAGAAGCTCCAACTGTGCAAAGGATTTCACACTTTGGATCGTATTTTACGTTATATCTTTGTTTGTAATATTTGCTAATTAATTCACGCAATTTTGGCATACCAAAGTTGCTGGTATATTGTGTATACCCTTTTTGAATGCTCTTGATAGCTGCTTCCCTGCTTACCCATGGAGTATCAAAATCCGGTTCGCCTACACCAAGAGATATTGCATCTGGTCTTTCAGCTACAATATCGAAAAACTTTCTTATTCCTGATGGTGGGATATCCACAGCATTCTTACTTAAATACTTTCTGTAGTCCATTATTCGTGCATCATTATCCTTTTAGTATTTTCTTGTGGTTGCAAATCGACGCCACTTTCTTTGT
Organism: Clostridiales bacterium; assembly: GCA_015055975.1. Taxonomy (GTDB): domain Bacteria; phylum Bacillota; class Clostridia; order Christensenellales; family UBA3700; genus UBA3700. The sequence continues at coordinate 6,754 of SVHF01000020.1, forward strand.
ATTTCTTTAAGATGAAGTGAGTAGCAGCTCCTACAACTCCATCAATAACACTTAGTTTGTCGCTTACAAATAATGCAATATCTCTAATTGTTCTAGCTTCAATTGTAACCATGATGTCATAAGCTCCGCTCATTAAGTAAACATCCTTAACCTCATCAAAGCTGATAATTTGTTCTGCAATTGCATCATAACCACTTCTTGCTTGTGGAGTAACTTTAATTTCGATCAACGCATCTACGAAATCTTCTCCAGTCTTTTCTGTATTTACAACAGCAGAATACTTAACAATTATTCCTTGCGCTTCCAAAGATTTAATCGCCGCTTCAACGTCCTTTTCTTCCTTGCCTAATAAAACAGCAATTTTTGAAGCTGTGTATCTTGCATCTTCTTGTAATAAGTCTAAGACTTTCTTTTCTAACTTTTCCATAATGCGCCTCCCGTGCATAAAATATAATATTATTATAATGATATAACATAAAAAGCGGGCGCGCAACAAAAAAATATGCGGAGGTGTTTCACCTCCGGCCATTATGTTAAAATATTCCAATTTAACCTAAAACTTTTTGAGCAATTTTAACGCTTTGGTTAGCGTCTTTTGCATAGAAATCTGCACCTATCTTTTTGGCATAATCTGGATTCAAAACAGCACCACCTACCATAACCTTGCAATCAACATTGTTTGCTTTTAACAAAGCAATTGTATCTTCCATAGAGCCAACTGTTGTAGTCATTAAAGCGCTTAATCCAACGAGTTTTGCCCCAGATTTTATTGTCGCATCGACGATATCTTGAGGTGGTACATTTTTACCTAAATCTATAACGTTATAACCATAGTTTTCAAGCACTGTCTTTACGATATTTTTGCCTATATCATGAATGTCCCCTTTAACTGTTGCGATGACTATTTTTCCCTTTGTATCTTGCCCAACAGGAAGCACCTTTTTAATTTCATTAAAGCAAAGCTTTGCGCTCTCTGCTGCAGCTATTAATTGAGGCAAAAATAGTGTGCCTTTTTCGTATTCATCACCGACTATATTTAAAGCTGGAATTAGGTATTCATTAATAACTGTTATTGGGTCATTTGTCTTTAGCAATTCTTTGCATGCATCTTGCGCTTGATTTAGACCTCTTTTAATGCAATAGAATATATCTTGCGTTTGCTTTTCCGAAACAACAACTTCTTCTTTGAAGTTCATGTTGTTTTCAACTGCATCCATAAATGCATCAAAATACATTTCCTTAGAAAGTTTGTTTTCTTTATATGCCTTAATAGCTTCCATATTGGCTGCAATATTTGGATTTATAATTGGGAAATCCAAGCCATATGCAAGCGCTGTTTTTAGGAATGCAGAATTAACTACTTGCCTATTAGGCAAACCAAACGAAATATTTGAAACACCAAGCGTAGAATTTACTGCATATTTTGACTTAATATCTTCTATTGCTTGAAGCGTATTTTTTGCTTGATCTTTCTCAACAGAAACAGTTAGCGTTAAGCAGTCAATTATGATATCGTTTTCTGGGATTCCAAATTCTTTTGCCCTTTTTATAATCTTTTCTGCAATTCTAATTCTATCTTCTATAGTTTTTGGAAGGCCAGCTTCATCGATAGTTAATCCAACTACCATTGCCCCATACTTTTTAACTATTGGCAAAAGATTATCTAAGACTTTGTCTTCACCATTTACTGAATTTAAAATTGCTCTTCCGTTGCAATATCTTAATCCTGCTTCAATTGCGTCCTTTTTACCACAGTCAATTTGAAGTGGCGCATTAACAACGCCTTGAACGGTTTTGATCATCTTAACAAGTGTTGCCTTCTCATCAATCTCTGGAAGACCTGCATTGACATCTAAGATGTCAGCTCCTGCTTCAACTTGTTCTAAAGCTTGAGATGCAACATATTCAAAATTGCCATCAATTAAAGCTTGTTTCATAAGCTTTTTGCCAGTTGGGTTAATTCTTTCTCCAATGACTTTAATATCATCAATAACAACCGTATTTGTTGCCGAACAAACTGCTTTTGGAACTATAACTTCTCTCTTCTTATAAGTGTTTTCTTCAACAAGTTCTCTTACTTTTTGAATATATTCTGGAGCTGTACCACAACATCCACCAAGTATAGTTACGCCTAAATCTATATATCTTTGATATACTTCTTTAAATTCATCTGGACCTACTGGGTATAGCATTTGTGCATTTGGAATGCCGGCATTTGCTTGGATAAACAATGGCTTTGTCGTCCACTTGGCAAGTTCTTTCATAATAGGCAAAATTTGCTTTGGTCCTAGTGAACAGTTAATACCTATAGCGTCTACAAATGGAGATATAGTTAAACCAAAGCTATCTACAGATGTTCCTGTAAATGTTCTTCCATCTTGCATAAATGTCATTGAACATAAAATTGGAAGATCAGAATTTTCTTTTGCTGCTAAAACTGCTGCCTTTGTTTCATACAAATCTGACATTGTCTCAATGACAATTGCATCAACTTTATCTTTTGCGATATCTACTTGTTCTTTGAAGATATCGTATGCTTCATCAAATGTCATTGAACCCATTGGCTCAATCAATTCACCAATTGGTCCTATATCTAACATTATGTATTTATCACCTGCTGCTTTTCTTGCAACATCAATAGCAGATAAAATTACTTTCTTTACTTCTTCAGATGAACCCATCTTCTTTCTATTGGCGCCAAAAGTATTTGTAGTGATGATATCGCTACCAGCATCTATATAATCTTTTTGAATTTGAACCATCAATTCTGGGTTTAAATAATTATATCTTTCAGGGATCTCTCCACCTTTTAGACCGTGCTTTTGCAATTGGGTGCCCATGGCCCCATCTAATACAACAAATCCAGAATTCAACTTTTCTCTAAAGTTCATCTTTTACTCCAATTATTGCAGTTACTGACTTTTGAGGAGAAAGCATATATGCTTCGTTTACAAATACGCCTATCTTTCTAAAAGTATCTAATACTGCACAAATATCTTTTTGCACTTTTATATCTAAATCCCCATATCCACAAGAATATCTTGAGGTAAGGGTTCCTTCTAATTCTTTTTCTATATCATCTAGATATGATTCAATTGCACTTGTTGCCGCAGCATCAAGAATTATTGCTAAAGTTTTGTCTCTGACAAAATTCTTTGCTATTTCTTTTTCTGGGCCAAATCCTATTGTTCCACATAAAAGATATATTTCTGAGCATCCTTCAATGTGTTTCCAAATATCTTCGCCTGGCAATACAAGAGTTGTACCTACAATTTGCTTTGTATCTTTATCTACTTTAAACTTTTTTACAACGCTTCTTGGTGTTGCTAGTTTCTCGCAAAGTGAAATTGCTTGAGAAATCTTCTCTTCAAGTTCTTTAGATATCTCTTGACCTTTATATCCAAGATAAGATAACAATTCTCTTCTATCTATTACCATGCTCTATTGTTTACACCATCAATTAATCCGGCAACGTCGTTTGTAATTCTCTTTGCTATAGTTGCATTATTCATAACATACAAATGAACGCCTTGGCATGCATTAGATCCGACTAAGTCGGCAATTTGATCTGCTGCATATAGAGTACCAGCTTCAACCAATCCTTCTGGATTTTCTGCAAATCTTGCAATCATACGAGAAAGCTTTGATGGAATCTTAGTACCCGTCATTGCTATAGTTCTTGTAATTGTAGCTTGCTTTACAACCGGCATAATACCTGCTTGAATAGGAACATTTATTCCTGCAGCTCTTACTTTATCTATGAATCTATAGAAGTCTTCGTTATCAAAGAATAGCTGAGTGTTTAAGTGAGTAACTCCAGCATCAATTTTCTTCTTTAGATTGTCTATATCTTCATCTAGTGTTGCTGCTTCTGGATGGCCTTCTGGATAGCATGCACCAGCAAAATCGAAATCCATGCCCGCATTTTTAATAAATTCTACTAAATCTGAAGCATAAGAAAAATCTGTGCAAGAACTCCCTGGAACTCTATCTCCACGAAGAGCTAAAATGTTTTCAATTCCTGCTGTTTTTAATTGTTTTGCCACATCTAGAGTTTGTTCTTTTGTTGAATTAATACATGTTAAATGCGCTAAAGGTTCAATGCCGTAAGTATTCTTAATTAAAGAAGCAATCTCAATTGATCTTGAATTATTTGAGCCACCACCTGCTGAATATGTAACAGAAATATAGTCTGGCTTTACACTCTTTAATCCTTCAAGTGTTGAATAAATAGTTGAAATGTCAGATTCTAGTTTTGGTGGAAAAACTTCGAATGAATACAATAATTTCTTTTCTTTAAATAAGTTAGATATTTTCATTTTTGTTCCTCTTTAGCGATATATTGCATTTATTTTAGCACAAATGCGCGTAATTATTATAAATATTTATAAATTTGACATAAAATTTTAGCACCTATATAATTAGGCTGTATGGAAAAATTCAAGCAAGCATTAAAATTATTTCTAACTTTCTTCAAAATTGGTTTATTCACTTTCGGCGGTGGATATGCCATGATTTCACTTATCGAAAATGAATGCATTGAACAGAAGAAATGGATAACAAACGAAGAATTTTTAAACTGCGTAGCGCTTGCTGAATCAACCCCGGGGCCAATAGCTATAAACTCCGCTACATATATTGGATATAAGGTAGCAGGATTTTTAGGATCATTGTTTGCAACTCTTGGCGTTATATTACCATCTTTTGTAATAATCTTTTTGATTTCTCTATTCTTTAACAATCTTTTAGAGATTGAAGTTATTGCTAATGCATTTAAAGGAATTAAAGTTGGCGTATCGTTGCTTATCATTTCAGCCGGAATAAAGATGTTTATAAAAGCTGAGAAAAAGCCTATTCCACTAATAATCATTTTTACAACAATCGTTGTAATGGTATTGATTGATATTTTCTCAATTAACTTTTCTTCAATATTCCTAATTTTAATTGGAGCTGTTGTTGGATTAATTGTTTATTGCATTAATCAATATAAAGAAAAACAAAAACCAATTGAACATGTAGTTTCAAATGATGAAAAGGAGGTAGATAAAGATGAACATTTATCTTAGTCTATTCATTTCCTTTTTAAAGATTGGACTATTTTCATTTGGTGGTGGATATGGAATGATTCCTCTTTTAAAAGAAGAGGTTCTAAAAAACGGCTGGCTTAACGAAGCAGAACTTTTGGACATGATAGGCATATCTGAATCTACTCCAGGACCTATCGCTGTTAATATGGCAACATTTGTTGGCGCATCACAAGCTGGAATTCTTGGATCTTTAATTGCTACATTTTCTGTTATTCTTCCAGCGTTTGTAATAATGCTTATAATAGTATCTTTATTAAAGCATTTCTCAGACAACAAATATGTTGCAGCTGCTCTTTCTTCTGTAAGACAAGTTGTTATTGGGCTTATCATCTCCGTAGGCGCACTTTTATTTATAGATTTAATATTTGGAGATATATCTGCAAGAGCATTTGCTTTTGATTATAGAGCTTTAATTATTGCTGTTATATTATCTGCAGCTATGGCTGTTTCAAAATTTGTATTTAAAAAGCAGATACCACCAATTTTATTAATAGTAATATCTGCCTGCTTAGGTATGGGTATATACGCAATTTAAGATTTACTACCTTTGTATTTAGGACAAACTGCAATGCATTGACCGCAAACTGAACCACGACCAACATTTTGATAGTTCTTTTTCATGTAGCTTGAGCACTTCTCTGCATCAAATATAGTTTCTCTAGCATCGCCCATTACATAATTTTTGCCAAGGATTGCTCCAGCTGGACATGCTTTAAAGCATAGCATGCAATTCCCGCATTTATTTTCCGAGATTGGCTTTTCAGCTTTTAGTGGCATCATAGTTAATACTGTTGCAAATCTAACGCGACCGCCATATTCATCAGATATAAAGATTCCGCTTTTACCAATCCAACCAAGACCAGCCAAAACCGCAGCCGTTTTATGAGAGAACGCACCTTTATATGGATCTGTCGTTGATGATTGAGAAGCGGCTATTGTCATCGATTTATATCCTAATCTATCTAGATATGTAGCAGTATATAAGGCCATTTGATCTAAAGCTGTATTTACATCTCTATAGTGATGGAAATATTCAAATGTTGGACCTTTGTTATCATTGATTTGATCAAAGTATTCATCTAATAGCTTATAGCCTATAGTTATGGCCCCAATATATCCTTTATTGTCTGGAAGTTTAGATATATCCGAAAAACCTATTAAACTTGCTCCCTTTTCCCAAAGTATTTCTTTTAGTTTTTGTAGCTCGTCCATTACTTCCCCCATATAGCAATTACAAAATCTATTGTAATTTTCAAATTCTTTATATCATCTAACGCTTTAATATCTTCTATCTTTGTTTTATATAGATATGGCGTCATGGTAAATAGATGCATTAAGTCATCCTTGTCTACATCTATATAATATGACACTTCAAAATTATCTTTTAAATTGAAGCCGCTGTATTCAAATTCAACTTCATTTTCATAAGTGCTATCTTTGTATAAAATCTCTTTAAGCTCTAAAAGGTGCTTTCCTCCTGGCATTACTTGAATAAGAATACCATCGTCTTTTAATACTCTTTTGAATGATTCGTTGGCTTTTGGAGAAAAGATATTCAATATAATATCAAATGATTTATCTTTAATTGGCAAATCAAATGTGGATGCTACGATAAATTGGGCACTTTTATCTTTTTTGGCTGCTTTTTGAACAGCAAACTTTGAGATATCTACACCTAAAATATCCATTACGTATTGATATTTTTCTTTAATATGTATTGAATAATATCCAGTTCCACAACCAGCATCTAAAAGCGCTACATCTTCTTTAAAATGCTCATTTATATATTTTGAAATAGCATCTTTTAATTGGCAATAATAATCTTTATTTAAAAATTGCTCCCGGGCCATAACCATTTCTTTGTTGTCGCCTGGAAGCAATGAATTTTTCTTGTTTGGTAAAAGTAGGTTTACATACCCTTCTTTAGATATATCAAATGAATGTCCATCTTCACATGAAAAGGTATTGTTGTTTTTATATAGGTCCTTTCCACATTTTGGACAAACAAGCATTATTCACCTTCAAATAATGGAGTTGAGAAATATCGTTCTGCAGTATCTGGCAAAACAGTTACAACAGTCTTTCCCTTTCCTAACTTCTTTGCAAGTTTTAATGCGGCACATACGTTTGTTCCAGAAGAAATACCACATAATATTCCTTCTTCTTTTGCAAGTGCCTTAGATGTCTCTAGAGCTTCTTCATCTGTTATTACACAAATGTCATCGTATATTTTTTGATTTAAAATTGGTGGGATAATACCGTCTCCAATTCCCATTTGAATATGAGTTCCTATACTACCACCAGATAGAACTGCAGCATTCTTAGGTTCAACTGCCCATATAACCATATTTGGATATTGAGCTTTTAATACTTCACCAATACCTGTAATTGTTCCGCCTGTTCCAATTCCTGAACAGAATCCATCAATATCTCCAGCTACTTGTTCTAGTATCTCTAGAGCTGTATGATGCCTATGTGCTGTTGGGTTTGCTGGATTTGCAAATTGTTGAGGAACAAATACTCTTTTATCTTTCTTTGCCATATTTAAAGCTGTTTGTAAGCATTCTTCCATGCAAGCACCGATATCTCCTGCATCATGGATAAGCTTTACTTCAGCGCCATAATGTTGAATTATTTTTCTTCTCTCAACAGATACGCTATCTGGCATGATAATTATTGTCTTATAGCCTCTAACAGCTCCAACAAGAGCAAGTCCTATACCTTGGTTTCCTGATGTTGGTTCAACTATTATTGAATCTTTATTAATAAGGCCCTTTTCTTCTGCATCACAAATCATGTTATATGCAGTTCTAGTCTTAATTGATCCGCCTACATTTAATCCTTCAAACTTTACAAGAACTTGAGCTGAATTCTCATCTACAAGTTTATTTAATCTAATAATTGGTGTATGTCCAATCGCATCTAGTATATTGTTATAAATCATGTTTCACCTACAATTGTTGTTTTAGATATTCTAAAAGGCATTTGCATCCATTGTCAATTTCATTGAATACTTTATCAAAATTACGAGTATACCAAGGATCTTCAACATCGCCTTTTTCTTTTGTGAAATCTAAAAGCTTATATATTTTATTTTTATCATCGTTTCCTATTATCCACTTCATTCCCCAAAGGTTTTCTTCGTCCATAACAATTACATAATCAAATGTATCATAATCTAATTTTGTAAATTGTTTTGCTCTATGGTTTTCAAACCCATGGATATTATGTTTTATAAGTTCAGCTCTTGCATTTGGATATATGCCAGCGCCTATCTCTTCACGAGATGTAGCCATTGAATCTATATGAAAACTATCTTTTAGACCTTGCTTTTCTACCAAATTTTCGAATACGTATTGAGCCATTGGCGATCTACAGATGTTTCCGTGGCATACAAAAGCTACTTTAATTTTCTTCATTATAATTCCCTAACTTGCGCTTTAAATCTTGGTGCAGTTCTTGCATATTTAACCTTTGGATAGCCAAATACCATGCAAGCTGCAAGCTTATGACCTTTTGGAAGTTTTATTAATCTTCTAAGTTTTAGACTTAGATTAAAGCATGTTTCAAAAAAGCCACTATATAGTGTTCCTACACCTAGTGTTGCTGCCATCATTTCCATATATCCACAAGCAAGCCCGCCATTTATATGAGACTTTGAAGATACAAGAATTACAAGTGGTGCTTTCTTGAAAAAGAAGTTATCGTCTATATTCATACCAGACAATTCTTTTGCAAACTTTTGAGCAGCGCCTACTCCGAATCTAAATAAAGATACACAAATCTTTTCTGCATCTTTTTGCTTTGAACCAAGTATTGTAAATGCCACATCTTGAGCATTGGCACCTGTTGGACTATATCTTCCAGCTTCAATTATTTTATCTACAACTTCCTTTTCAATAGCTTTGTCTTTGAATTGGCGCATTGTACGACGAGACTTTATTGCTTTTAAAAACTCTTCACTATCAAAGTTTGTAAAAGGAACAACATCTTCTACTTGAGATAAATCATAATCTTCAATAGATACAGCGTTATTTGGACATATTGCAAAACAGTGCCCACATCCTATACACATATTTTGTTGAACGACGGCTTTTTTGTCTTCAACCTTAATATGGAAAGCTGGACAATCGCTTACGCAAAGTCCACATCCTATACATTTTTCTTTATCGATAGTAATTGTGTATCCCATAAATGAAAATGCGCCCATCTAATGTGGGCGCGATATGTCGATTGTTTTAGTCGCGTGGGAAAAGAGGCAACTTTTCCAAGAATACTATATCTTTTCTTTCTGCAGCAGCACCTTCAGCTAATACTGCACATCTTGCAGCAACTTCGCCTTCGGCATATTCAAGTAGCTTTTCTAAAGAAGCTAATGATTCTCCTGTTGAAATAACGTCATCAACAACTAAAACTTTCTTGCCCTTCAATCTTGCTACATCAAAATCATCTAGATATAACTTTTGAGCTCTTGCTGTTGTAATAGATCTAACATCTACTTCATGTGGATTAACCATATAAAGTTTGATGCCCTTTCTTGCTACAACATAGTTCTTTCCGCTTTGTCTAGCCATTTCGTATGCTAGAGGAATACCTTTAGATTCAGCAGTTAAAATAACATCGAATTCTGGAACTTTAGATAAAAGTTCTTTTGCTACAGCTTGTGTTAACTCAACATCTGAAAACATTACGAATCCAGCAATGTATAATTTGTCATTTAGTGGGCATAGAGGAAGATCTCTTTCTAGCCCAGCAATGTTCATATGATAAAACTTACCCATTTTCCTTTGCTCCTTCAGTTTCTATTTTCTTTTTAAATAAATCTCCAATTGTCATACCTTTAATTTGAAGCCATGCACTAAAGATTGGGAAAGCTAAGAAAATAATGCTCATCAATATACCTAATACATATATAGTCATCAATAAGCCATTAGATCCATTTCCGCCTAATGCTTCTGGCCCAAATATTGTTCCAAGGTCTTTTGCTATTGTTCCAAACATACCATCCAAGAATTCTCCAAGCCCTGTACCATAATTTGCTCCTGCGTCTACTGGATAAGCAGCAAAGCAAATAAATGCTAAAAGTAGTGGCACTGTTAGAACTGTACTATAAGCAGTAACGCCAATAGTTAGTCCCTTCATCCATTTCTTGTTATCTAATTGGCCAGCATTAATTGATGCTGACATGATTCCAATTGCCATAGTAATTACGATAATTACATAGCATAGAATGATATGAAAGTCTTTTATAGTGTTTAGATATGTTAGCCCTACATTAACGCCCATTCCCACTTGTAGAATAGACATAATTCCCCAGATGTTTAACACTAAAGATACTGCGAATAAACATAGTTGAATCTTTAATTTTTTTGTCATAGTTTAACCCTTTATTTTTTTATTATTTTGTATACACTTCTGGCTTTAAAACGCATACATCTTTCAAATTTCTATATCTTTCAGCATAATCCAAGCCACATCCTACAACGAACTTATCTTCAATTTCAAAGCCGATATAATCACCTTTGAAATCTACCTTTCTTCTTGATGGCTTATCTAATAAAGCACAAACTTTAATAGATGCTGGATTTCTTTGTGCAAGCATATTCTTTAAATAATGAAGTGTGCTTCCACTATCTATAATATCTTCAACGATAATAACGTCCTTTCCTTCAAGTGGAGTATTTAAGTCTTTAACGATTCTAACTTCACCTGATGATGTTGTACCTGCACCATAGCTTGATACTGACATGAATTCAAATCTACAATCAAGGTTGATTTCTCTTACCAAATCACAGAAGAATACTGATGCACCACGAAGGATACAAATAAATGTAATTGTCTTTCCTTGGTAATCTGCTTCGATTTGTTTTGCGAGCTCTTTAATTCTTTCTTGTATTTTCGCTTCTGGTATTAAAATGCTTTCAATGTCTTTTAACATAAACTAACTCCTAAATGACAAAATCGAACGGACCAGAAATATTATCTAGCGCGCCCTTTTTTAGTTCTTTACATAAAATATATTTATCTTCAAAATTGTTTGTATTTTTTAATCCATGCTCTAGTGTTGCTCTAAAGCCTATTTTTCCATAGAACTTTGGATCGCCTGCCACAAACACAATTTCATATCCTAGTTCTTTTGCTTTATTTAAAGCTACTTCAATTAGGCTTTGACCAAGTCCTTTATTTCTAAAGTCTATATCGATACATGCAACATCAAGCAATATTGACTTTTGGTTATATGGCAATGGGAAAGTTGAAAATAGAACATCTCCAACTATTCTTCCCCCATCTTCAACAATATATTCCAAATCTTTTATGTATCTTCCCGATGCACGAACTTTTGATGCATAATCTTGCTCATCTCCTGATGAAACATACGCTGTTGAAAATGCCTTTTTTGTAAAGTCATACAAATATTGATATTCTGTATCTTTTATTGGTCTTATTATCATTACTCTTTTGCCCAGTTAATTAAGTCTGTCATTTCTTCGATATTAGATTGCTTTACAGTTGTTCTAATTGAAATAACCTTATCGTAGTAAGAAATGTTTGCCATCTTGTCTGTGTATTCTTGCATCTTCTTAGCTGCAGCTGGAGCCCAAGAACCATTCTCTACAAAAGCAATGCCTCTATTTTGATAGTTCTTTGCAAGTAATCTATTCAAAAATGCCTTCATTGGTGGATACAAATCAGCATCATATGTAGAAGACATCAAAATGATCTTATTGAATCTAAATGCTGATTCAACTGCTTCTGAGATATCACATCTAGACAAATCGAATAATGACACCTTAGCACCCATAGATACTAATTCTTCTTTTAATAATCTTGCATATTCTCTTGTATTGCCATGAATTGATGCACATGCAATTGTTACGCCTTTATCTTCTGGCTCATATGAACTCCAAATGTTCAATCTATTTCTATAATAAGTTAGATTGCTCTCTAAAACTGGTCCATGAAGAGGAATAATCTTCTTTACTTCAACTGGAGCAACAGCCTTTAGAATCTTTTGAACTTGAGCACCATATTTACCTACGATGTTGAAATAATATCTTCTAGCTTCATCTACCCAATCCAAATCAGTAACAAATTTGCCGAATCTACCAAATGCATCAGCAGTAAACAAAAGCTTGTCTGTTTCATCATAAGACATCATAACTTCTGGCCAGTGAACCATTGGAGCCATAATAAATTTTAATTTATGTTCGCCAAGATCTAGAACTTCACCATCTTTAACTTCAATTTTTTGTTCTTGTGGAACAGAAATTGTAATAAAGTTTGGAAGCATTTGGAATGTCTTTGCATTGCCAACGATTTTAATATTTGGATATTCTCTTAAAATATTTTCGATGTTAGCAGAGTGGTCTGGTTCCATATGAGAAATGATTAAATAATCTGGTTCTCTATCCTTTAGCGCTTTCTTAATAAGTGTCATCCACTCATCAGATACACGCTTATCTGCTGTATCCATAATTGCTGCTTTTTCATCGGTAAATACCACAGAGTTATATGTAACTCCGTTTGGCACTTTATATAGTCCTTCAAATAAATCTAGCGTTGTGTCTTCAATACCGATAAATGTTACATTATTTGCAATTTGTTTTAACATTATTTGTCCTCCTTCTTGGCAATGCCTTGAGATTCATACATTTTGTCTTTTTCTGTTATTTCTCTTACTACCTTACAAGGAACACCACAGGCAAATACGCCTTCTGGAATATCTCTTGTAACTACGCTTCCAGCTCCAATTACTGAGCCCTTGCCGATATGCACTCCGCCACATATTGTAACGGATGAAGCAATCCACACATCATCATCAATAGTAATTGGCTTTGCATATTCATATGTTGTTAAATGGCCATCCTTTATAAATGGTCTTCTTTCATATGCATCTAGTGGATGAACTGGAGGCACGATAGATACTCTTGCTCCAATCAATACATTATTCCCTATATGAACGGGCGCTACATCTAGTATTTGTCCGTCAAAGTTCATAAAGAAATTGTCGCCAATATATATGTTTTCGCCATATTCAACTCTAATATTTGGTTCAACATAAATATTTGCCCCACTATGATGTATTAGTTCTTTTAATATACCTACTCGTTCTTCCAAATTGGCAATTGATGAATTATTGAATTTTTCAACTAATAATCTGGCTCTTACTCTTCTATTCCACAAATCTTCATTTGCTGAATCATATAATAGCCCACTTGTCATTTTCTCAAATTCGTTCATACATCCCCGCAATAAATAATACCACAAATATATTTATATATAAATATTAATTTACGTTTTGCTCTTTTATTTCCTCTTTTAGCGCTCTTTGTTCTAGCTTTTGGTACAAAGGATATACTCTTGATCTATTGTATCTTTGAATCATAATGAAAGGAACATCCATAAAAAGCCCAAGCAATAAAGAAATAGAACCAAACATCCACCACCAACCTTGCATATATTTAAACAAGCAAAATAGTGTTCCGAAAATTGAAACATAGAAATTGATATGGTGAGTTATTTCAGCTGACATATTGTATCTTAAAACTTGGCTAACCTTATTTATATCTCTTGCGTCCTTCATAGATAACATAAAGTGAGTCTTATTCCAAGCAGGAACTATTTCCTTCCAACCTTTAACGTTAAAAAAGTCATATACTTCTATTTCAACTGGGTCTACTATCATAATCTTTGCATTAAGATTTAGCTTTGGTCTAAAATAACCAACCAATTGACCTATAAGCGGTCTATATGTCGCATGAAATCCTACAAAAGAAAAGACTGTCAAAATTATCATAACAGTATGAGAAAAGCCAACAATTGAGCCGTAGATTGTTGTTGCTAAAAATGCTAAATCTATTATGGTTATAACTGGTATCCCATATTTTTCAATAAATGATTTGAATTCAGCTTTTTCTTCTTCTGTCATCATAGCGTGCACTCCATTACATAATCATCCATTACAAAGCCATGTCCAATATCTTTAATCTCGGCTTTAACAATAGCGAATCCCAAGTGTTTATATATATTTATTGTGTCATCATTATGCTTATTAACATTTAACGATATTTTTGATATGTTTCTACTTTTTGCCACTCTTTGTATATACGAAAAGATGGTACTTGCTATCTTTTGACCCCTATATTCTTTAGCTACATAGAATTTGCTTATATATAATTCATCCACTTTATCTATAAGTGCAAAAAAGCCAGCTTCTTTTCCATCAAGTATTGCCCAATAATATTCGTAGCCTGATTCAAACTGAGAAGTAATGCCCTTTTCTGATTGAAATTTATCTAGCATATATGTATTAGTCTCAACGCCAATAATAGAGTCATAATGCTCTCTAACAATTCTTGTAGCAAGCTTAGATAAATTTGGTATTTCGCTTCTATCTACCTTTCTTATTTCAATCATTATTCTAGCCCCAATGCACATCCAAACGCTAAGATTGCATTTTTACAACAATCTGGACATGAGCACAATACCTTTCCACTCTTTATGCCTTTTAATTCTTCGCAAGTTATAGAGCCGCATAGTTCTTCAAATTTTTCATTGATTTGTCTTGCTATTGCTCTATTTCCACCACTCACCAATCCTGCAATCATTTCTGCGCCAACTAATGCGCCGCAACTGCCTTTCATATTTCCCATACCAGATCCAAATGATGCTGCCATAGTAACTAATTGGTCTTCACTTAAATCAACTAAATCTTTTAATGCTAATACAACTGCTTGGCAACAGTTATATGACTTTTTTAATTCAGCTGCCATTTGCGCTCTTTCTTGAATGCTCATTATTTATCCTCTGGGCTCCAACTTTTTTGAAGCTTATCTATTTTCAATTCGCCAGACACTTCAACTGCTATTTGGTATTTATCCTCATAAACGATCTTGCCTGGTGTGTTTGTATATACAACATAATAAGGGTGATTATATTTATCCAAAAGCCACAATATAGGTCTCATCCATTGCATCATCTCTTTTGAATTCTCCGTTTTGAAAAAGCAAACTACTTTTTCTTGGCGCTTACATTGTGGTGGCCATGGAAGATTCTCAGCAAACCAACTATCTATTTCTTCAAATAATCCTCGGTCCTCTTCATCCATAACATCATTTTGAATAAGCTGCATTGCCATACTAAATACGCCTTTAGCGTACATTGTATTTTCTGCTAACTCAGTTCCTTGAATACGCACGTACTTAAAATGCATTAATATTCCCCTTAAATATTTATGTATTTATATTATAAAGGAAATGCGCGTTATATAAAAGATGGCATTTTATGAATTTTAGTTATTTCGTTGGAAAAATTCTAAAAGTTTTGGGATAAACAATGGAGATTCATCATATAGAGCATGTGAGGAATCTTCCAAAATCCAAGATTTTGCATTTAATAAAGTGATTAATTCTTCTATGCACCAAAATGGCACAACATTATCTTTTTTAGAGCCACAAACAAATGTTGGAATATTTAGTTTCTTAATATCTTCTTTAACATTAAAGCCAAGAATTGGAGTCGCAAGTATTATGAATCGTTCAAGATCTTCATCTTTAATATATCTTGCCAATACTTTAACTGCTCGTTTGTGTGTTTCATAGAATTGAGGTGTGTATACTTGCTTAAAGAATGAATCTAATAAACTTTGTGCATCTTTTTGTTTTGCTAAATTAATCCAATTAAGAATACCTTCATCTTTTGGATTAACTTCAGCTGATGTTGAGCACAATACCATAGCGTTAATAAGGTTAGGTCTTTTTATTGCCATAACTTGAGCAATCATTCCGCCTTGGGAAACACCTACAATATTAATTTTTGAAATATTTAAAGCATCAATCGCTGCTAGCGTATCGCTTGCCATATCCTCAATAGAATAGCCCATTTGGACGTTTTCGCGCCTATCAAATAGATACATATCGAAATTTTCGGCTAAAAGTGCGTATTGCTTCTCAATTGCTGCTGCACTATTTAAAACACTTTGGATGCTAAGCCCAGGCATTAAAACAAGCTTTGGTTTTTGAGCATTCCCAAAGTGCAAATAATTAATTTTAAAATCCTTAATTGCTACAGATTCTATTCCCATTATCTTAAGAAACCATTTATGATTTGTTCTTCAGCTTCTTGCTCTGTTAAGCCTAATGTCATAAGCTTTATAATTTGTTCGCCAGCAATCTTACCGATGGCTGCTTCGTGAACAAGTGCTGCATCAACGCAATTTGCTTCAAGCGCTGGAACTGCCAATATCTTACCGTTATCCATAATGATAGAATCGCATTCACTATGGCCATGGCATTCAGTATTTCCAACAATCTTTGCATTAAATTCTTGGTATGAATCATCTCTTGCAACAGCTCTAGATACAACATCGGCACTTGAACCTTGTCCGTTTAATTCAACATTATATACACTCTTTGCAATTTGATTGCCATGAGTCATTAATCTTTCTCTAACAATTAGTTTTGCATTTGCATCAAGTTTTGCAATAGTTGTTCTTGTTGTATCGTCAACGCCCTTGATTTGAACCATTTCCATTTCGGCATATGATCCTTCTTCCATATATACTTCAGTTACTGGATTTAAGATTCTCTTTCCTTTTCCATCACCAGATCCATAATGCTTTTCTACATATTTAATCTTTGCGTTCTTTCCAACATAGAATCTATGAATTCCATCATGTTCAGAATCTTGATTGCCGCAATTATCTATTCCACATCCAGCAACAATAACTACATCAGCATCTTCGCCAATATAGAAATCATTGTAGACATTTTCTTTTAGTCCACTTTCTGTCATTATAACTGGAATATGAACACTTTCGTTTTTTGTGCCTGGCTTAATCTTTATATCTATTCCGCTAACATCTTGTTTTGGAACAATTTCAATATTTGCACTAGATTGTCTTCCAATAGCTTTACCATTAGAACGAATATTATATGCCCCTTCCGGAACCTTATGTAAATCTGCTACTTCTTTAAGCATTCTTAATTGTAATTCATCCATCTTTAGCATGATTTACCATCTCCTTCCACGTCAGCTTTTCCGCAGCCTGGTGTCATTTCTGAATAATTCATCAAAGTTGGCAAGATTACATCTTTTGGCCCTTGTCTATCTACTGTTCCATTCTTTAGAACAATAATTTCATCTGCAATATTTAAAATTCTTTCTTGGTGAGAAATAATTAAGATTGAACTATCTTTAATCTCTGCTCTCATCTTTTGGAATACTTTGATTAAATTATTAAAGCTCCATAAATCGATACCTGCTTCTGGCTCATCAAAAATAGATAACTTTGCAGAACGAGCAATAACTGTTGCAATTTCAATTCTTTTTAATTCGCCGCCAGATAGTGAATTGTTAACTTCACGATTAATATAATCTCTTGCGCAAAGGCCAACTAAAGACAAATATTCACAAGCATCTGCTGGTGCCATTTTCTTTCCTGTTGCCATTCTAATTAAATCTAAAACATTAATCCCCTTGAAACGAACTGGTTGTTGGAAAGCAAATGCTATTCCCTTTTTAGCACGCTCGGTAATTGATGTTTTTGTTATATCTTCATCTTCAAATATAATCTTTCCTGAAGTTGGAGTTTCAATTCCAGCAATAAGCTTTGCAAGTGTTGACTTACCGCCGCCATTTGGACCAGTGATTACTACTAATTTGTTATCTGGAATTGTTAAATTAATCTTTTGTACAATTTCTTTGTTTGCGTCATCATCTTTTACAGTGAAAGACACGTTCTTTAACTCTAGCATTTATTACCTCAAAATTTATTTCAAGTATATAATACCCTAAATTAATAAATTTAGCACCTATTTTCCATCGATATTCAAGTTATGTCTTGCAGCTGCATTATTTGTTATTATCATCTTGATGTTTTCGCACGAACGGCGCTTGGCCCAATGTTAGGATTAGATGCATATTTATATAACTCTCTAGCATCTTCCTCTTCCCATGGCCTTAAATATATGCGATTAGCATTTAGAATCATTTCTTGATTAATCCTTTATATGTTTCTTCTACAATATCTTTTAATGAATCTTGATTATCAACATCATCGACTAAATACATTATTTTCGCGCCATCATAAGGAATTGCATCATCCATATTGTATTTCGAATTTGAGGATGTCTTTTTAACTAAAAATCTATCATCATAGATGCCGCCAAATAATACTCCCTTGTAATACAAAAGATATTCGCCCATCATAGGTTTGCATGTAATATCTCCAAGCGAGCTTAGTTGTTCTAATATAAAATCTCTATACTCTATCGAACTTGCCATATTTATCTTTAGTGTTTATGATATTGCTCATCTGCTCTTGTAATACTATCTGGGTAGATCTTTGCAAAATCGTTCTTCATTGAAACTGGAATAAATCCCATTTCAATATATTCTTGAGATTTAGCTGCCCAATCTTGTCTACCCCATTCTCTTACATTATCATCAGCAACTATCATATAAGCTTGGGTTGGATATGGGTTTCTAGAGTCTAATGTATAATACATCATACTTGTATCACTGCCAGAATTACCAAAAGCAAGAACTGGACGCTTTCCGATTTCTCTTTCAATGTAAATTGCTTTGTTTGCGTTTAGGTTCTTTTGAATAAATCCACCTGTTACAACCAATTCATCGCCATCTACATATTTGTAATTCATATTTGATGGCTCATCTTCATGTCCTCTTTCTTTGACTTCAAATTCTGTACCAATAATATGATTTGAAGTTACATAATCTTTAATTGGAGAGTTTGCTACAATTGCTCTTGTTGTTGTTCTTTCTGTTCCAGATACAACATAAATTGTAAAGCCATTATCATATAAATACTTCACTACTTCAACCATTGGCAAATAGAAGCCATCAATATATCTCATATTATTAAAACTTTCAGTTTTCTTTTGACCAAAGGCTACAGAATAATCATAAAATTCTTTAATTGTCATACCAGCATATGCTTTAGCAAAATTTCTTGCCAATGTTTCATCTGCTACATATCCTGGTTCAATAGCTGCTGCTACTGCTTTTAATTCATCCGAAACCTTATCTGGATAATCTACAAGACAGTATTCTATAAACATCATTGTGTCATAATATGTATAATATGTTTCACATGTTAATGTACCATCCATATCAAATACTGCTATACGATCTTTTATAGGAATGAAGTTTGTTTCGTCTTTAGTATTTGTAACTTTTGTTACATACTCAATTAAACTTGCAGAAACATTAGACCCTTCTGTCCAATATTCAGAAAGTGGCTCAACTTTTTTGCTACATCCACTTGTAAACGCAAAAACAGATGCCATCAAAATAACTATTGAAATAATAGCGATACTTAAAACTAACTTTCTATTTTTCATACCCTCTCCTCAAGATAAGTCCTCTATACAAAATATTTTACTATAAAACAACTTCAATATGAAGATATTGATTTTCTACTTTTAATATGTGCTGATAAACCTTTTATTTTCATGGTGTACAACTATTGCA
The DNA here is from genome assembly GCA_015055975.1 of Clostridiales bacterium. GTDB lineage: Bacteria > Bacillota > Clostridia > Christensenellales > UBA3700 > UBA3700. The sequence goes on from SVHF01000020.1 coordinate 26,334, forward strand.
GTGCTGATAAATTCTTTATTTTAATAATTGTTTTAAAGAACTCTTTACCTTTTCTAAATCATTATCCGTTAATAAAGGAATTAGTTTTTTGACTTCGTCTATATCTCTATCCCACCATTTTAACTTAAGTAACATATCAATTGTTTCTTTGTCAAAACGATATTTCTTTACTATTGCAGGATTTCCAACAGCAATACCATATGATGGAACATCTTTAGAAACAACTGCATTAGCTCCAATTATAGCACCATCACCAATATGTACACCTGGCAATATCACAGCGTTTTGTCCTATCCAAACATCGTTTCCTATAACAGTATCTCCTCTATTACCTCTTTGTCCAAAAGGTCTAGATAATCCTTTAAACTCATCTATTATTTCAAAAGGGTACGCAGTCAATGAGTCTAACATATGATTGGCTCCATTCATTACAAATTCTACACCTCTTGCTATACTGCAAAATTTGCCAATAATAAGTTTGTCTCCCATAAAATCATAATGATGTGTAACATGTTTTTCAAAGGATTCAGGACCTTCATTCATATCATCATAATATGAATAATCCCCTACAATAATATTAGGATTTGAAACAACGCTATTTATGTAACAAAAAGTCTTAAATTTTGAATTTGGATAAATAGGTTTAAATTTATTATCTGACATATATTTACTCCCCCTTTCATTATTTCACTTTCCAATAGTCAGCAAACAAACTGTTTCAACGTGGGTGCAGTTATAATAAGTGCTGACAAACCATCATTTTTTTCAGGGTGTGCGACTATTGTAATGCTGATATTTTATTTTAAAGTATTATATAGTTTTAAGAATTTTGTATCATTCATTTGCTCATTAGTGATATATTTTCCATCTTTAAATAATGCATATGTAGTTATAGGAGTAGGAGCGTTTTGTGCTTCTTCTTTACTACTTATATGGATTGCTTTAAATGAAATATTATTGTCTTTAGCTGTTTGCTTTACAATAGGAACATATTTTCCATTGAATGGGCATTGACTTGTATAATATAAAACATAACCACGTTCTTCAATATGTGGGTGTTTTGCACATTCTTTAAACATTGGTTTTGATGCATTCTTATCAAATGGAAAGTACCATAACTGTATTCCATTATCAGCTTCATCTGCTACTTCAAAACCTTTATATGCTAAAAATTTAGGATCCGCTAAAAATGGTAATTTCTTTTTACTAGATAAAATACATAACCCAAGCTTTCCTTTTGACTTAGATTCTTTAATGCAAGCATCTAATAAATCATTTGAATAGCCATGACCTTTAAATGATCCTGATACCCATAAACAATCTATATACATGTAACCATTTGCATCTAATGGATTCCAGGCGTTTTCTGCTGGTATATATTCTATAAAGCATTTACCTCTTTCAACTGATTTTAAAAATACTAATCCATCATCAAATCTATCTTTTAACCAATGCTTTTTCGATGACACTTGAATATCATTATTATTAGATATCGCACAACATATATGTTCTTTTTCTAAATTTTCTTTTGTTACTTGAATATACTCCATACTTATACTCCTATATTAATCTTTCAAACATCCAATCGGAACAACTAAACCTCCGTCTTACTTCAATGAAATTTAACACATTTGAACATTTTATTTTTTTTTGTTTTTGGCTATTTTGGATTATTTCCTTGTCAGCAAACAAACAGTTTCAACATGCTTTGTTTGTGGGAACATATCATATGGCGTTATTGATTCAATGCTATATTTTGTTATTAAAGATGCCAAATCTCTCGCAAGCGTTGCTGGATTGCAAGAAATATATATTATCTTTCCTGGCTCTGCTTGAAGCATTGCATCCAAAACTTTTTGATCGCATCCTTTTCTTGGAGGATCAATTATAACTACTGAATTATTCCCTTTAAACTCATCTATAACTTTAGGAAGCTCAATTGCAGCATCTCCACAAATATTTGTTATGTTTGAATTGCCGTTTACTTTTGCTAATCTATTTGCATCTTCTACAGCTTCTTTAACAATCTCAATTCCGACTACTTTATTTGCATGCTTAGCAACAATATTAGACATTATGCCAATACCCGAATAAACATCTGCTACATTTGCATTTGGAATCTTTTCTACCTCATCACATACTCTTGAATAGATTAAGTCTCTAATTTCGTCATTTATTTGCAAGAACGAATATGGGTTAACGTTAAATTTAACACCTAACGCACTTCCTTCTATTAAATTATCCCCATAAATACATACTAAATCATCGCCAAGAATTACGTTTGTCATCTTTAAATTTTTCGATACGTATAGGTTAAATGGTATATTTAGCGCTTTCAAAGAATCTATTAGCTTAGTATCATTTGGAATCTTGTGCCCATTAATAACCAGACATATAGAAAAAGCTTCATTTATACGTCTTATAACTAAATGCCTTATAAGTCCAGTGTTAGATTTTTCATCGTAAGTTGAGATCTTTTCTTTGTTTATAAACTCAACCACCTTATCTACAAATAACTGCATAGTTGAATCATGAAGTGGACAATCCCCTAATCCTTTAGATACAGATTTTTCAAATGGAACAAAGATATGCGAATTCTGTTTATAGAATCCTGCCATTGCTTTTCCATTTACTTTTCTAATTGGGATTTGTTCTTTATTTCTATATCCGAACTTTTTATCACCATGAACAACATCATCGACATTCGAATCAATTCTACATGCCCTATCTATACAATTTTTGATGTTTGTCTTTTTTACTTGAAGAGAATATTCATAATCTACGTGCTGCATATCGCAACCGCCACATCTAAAGAATATTGGGCAAAGTGGTTTAATTCTATGACTTGATGCTTCAAGAACTTTTATAACTTTAGCTCTTGCAAAACTCTTCTTGACTTCAATAACCTGGGCTTTTATTTTTTCGCCAAGAAGTGCGCCATCTATGAATATTACAAGATTATCTAACCTTGCAACGCCTTCGCCCGCCATTCCGATTGATTCAATTGAAACTTCGATAATATCGTCTTTCTTCATATGATATTATTATATCATACTAAATCTTTATTATCGTTATTTTTCTTCCTAGATAAAGCGTCTCTAATATTTCGAACATATGGGATATGAATTAATCCTATAGATATTGCATACGCAACGCCAACGCTTACGCCAAATTGGATGAAGTTAGATGGAATATCTAAAAGCGAAATCTCAAATCCGATTCTCATATTCTCTTCCATTATTCCAAGCAATATACCACCGCCAACATAATAGCCTAATACCATTTCAAGACCACCAATAATGAATCCGACAATGAAAGATAAATAATCAGACCAATTATATTTTAATGTAAGGCTTCTTATAAATCTTATAATTAGACCTGCAATAAATCCTTCAAGTCCCTTCACTATTAAAGTTATAAGCGCATAAGCAGGAGCAAATATTAAATCAGCAATCATAGAGCCTAACGCCCCTGATACTAATCCTCCAATTGGTCCTAATATTGCCGATGCAACAAAAATGATAGTGTCCCCAAAGTTAATATAACCACCAGATGTGGATGCCATTGGGATTGTAATTAATACCGTCGCTACAAAAGTTAATGCTGTAAATACAGCTAGGTACGCGACATACCTAATAGTTAGTTTTCTTTCCATTTTTCCTCTCTCCCATTCGGACTTTACCGGCGGTTTTGGAATCTCACCAAATCAGCTGTTGGGGCTGTCGGACTAGTCTACTTAAAGTAGCATTACCCACGGTCGGGAATCTCACCCTGCCCAGAGTTTATTTTTATTTTTATTTCCCTACCTTTTCGGTAGGTTAATAGTATTATATCATGTTCTTTATAATATGCAAGAGTTTTTACTATCTTTTTTAAAATATTTTTTCGTCTTATAATTATATATAGTAAGGGGGCTTATATGGAAGAAAAAACAATAACTAGAAAAATGTGGTTTATTTTAGTTCTTTTCGGACTAATTGGTCAAATTGCTTGGGCTGTGGAAAATATGTATTTCAACCTATTTGTCTACAACACTATCGCAAAGAGCACATCAACAGTTACTTTGATGGTTCAGCTAAGCGGTATTACCGCAACTATTGTCACTCTATTTGCTGGAATCTTTTCAGATAAGATTGGTAATAGACGACACTTCATTTCTATTGGCTATATCATCTGGGGCCTTATTATTGCTTCCTTTGCTTTTATATCTACAAAAAACACAATGGCTACTTTCAATATTGAAGATACAGCAAAAGCCGTATCTATAACTTGCACTATTGTTATTATTATGGACTGTGTAATGACACTATTTGGATCAACCGCAAACGATGCTTCTTTCAACGCATGGGTTACAGACAACACAGACACATCTAATCGTGGCAAAGTTGAAGGCATATTATCTATAATGCCATTATTTGCTCTTTTAATTGTAGCCGGCGGTTTTGGAATACTTGTTGATGCCATTGGCTATTCTGGTATGTTTATTGCGCTAGGTGTCTTAGTTGCATTATCTGGTGTTGCGGGATTATTCACAATTAAAGATTCTCCTACTCTTACAAAGTCTAACAACGTTTTCTATAAAGATTTAATATATGGATTTAAGCCATCTGTTATAAAAGAAAATATTAACTTCTATATAACTTTAATTGCTATGGTCATCTATAGCACTGCATGCCAAATCTTTATGCCATATCTAATTATTTATCTTCAAGAATACCTACACTTCAGCGTTATAGAATATAGCATCGTGCTTGGCTCTGTAATATTACTTGGTGCAGCTGCAGTTGTATTTATTACTCGCGCATCAGATAAGTTCAGAAAAGACAAAATGGCATATATATTTACTGGCGTGTTTGCTATTGGGCTAATCGCCATTTACTTTGTTAAATTTGAAAGTAAAACAGCAAACTTAATATGCCTTGGTGTATTTGGTCTTATTATGATTATTGGATACATATCGCTATTATCTCTACTTGGAGCATTAGTTAGAGATTATACTCCAGAGAAAAACGCAGGCAAATTACAAGGCATAAGAATGATATTCTATGTATTAATTCCAATGTTTGTTGGACCTGCTATTGGACAAGCTTTAAACGAATCTCAAGGCATAACATATGTTGATCCAGATACTGGAGCTTTAGCAAATGTTCCAGCACCTGCCATATTCTTGGTAGCTGGTATCATTGCGCTATTGGTATTTATTCCATTGATATTCTTAACTAAGAGAATTGATAAAGAATCTAAGCAAATAATTGAAGAACCTCAAAAGCAGTAATAGCCCATTGCTCGCTATTTGATATATTTGCTACTCCATCGCCCCTCTGTGCTCCATATGCGCCAAATTGGGCGTGATTTCCGCCTTCTATAATAAACTCTCGAGTTTGCTTTGGACACTTTGATTTTGCTGCCTCAAATTGATTCCTCTTTAGAATCTTATCGCATGTTCCATAAATTTGAAGACATTTAATATCTAGTGATGATATGTCTTTTTCCGGGAATGAGGCTAAAAATACAATTCCTTTATATTCTGTTGGATTTTTTGAAAGATATATTGAAGCAACGGTGCCTCCCAAAGAATGTCCTCCAATTATCCAATTATTTACATCTTTATAATTATCTTGAATTCCTTTTGGAGCGTTTTTATCTAAAATAGCTAGATTGAATTTTACTTCAAGAAGTATGCATAATACACCACCTTTTGCAATCTCATGCATTAATGGAGCATAAGCTTTTGCTTCAACCTTCCCTCCTGGAATAAAAACAAATGCTGAATCATATGAAGTTTTTGGTTCGAATGAATAGAACTTCGCATCCTTATGATATTCAACATTTACAAACTCATCAGAACTCATAAAAGCTGGAACAATACTTTCATCTGCATGATAATACATTCCAACATAAGCAAAAAAAGCAATAGTAGACACTGCTAATATTGCAACAATTGTTAATATAACTATTAATGTAATTCTTCTAGACTTTTGCATATTATAAATTTTGAGCCTCCATTGAGGAGGCTCATTATTTACTTATTAAGCTTTTTTACCAGCTTGAACTTTCTTAAGATGTGCGAATCTTGGAAGACCGTCTTCAAGTGGAGCTTTGCAATCACCTTGAATTAGAGGTAATGCATAATCAACATAAGCTTGAGAAAGCATTGTTCCGTTGTTGATAATCCATTCTTGAGGAATCTTTTGTTCTGTGTTAGCAGCTAACTTTAGAGGAACTGCGCTCATCTTGCCCTTATATTTGCCAGATGACATATCTCTCTTAATAACTACCATCTTATCTGTTCTACCAGCAACTGCATATTTAACAGCTTGTGCACCAGACTTGAATGCTTCTTCAACGTCAACTTTTGATGCTAAGTGAGCACCACATCTTTGCATTAGAGAGAATTCGATACCTCTTGTCTTGCATCCGAATTCTTTTGCGCAAAGTGTTGCTAACATTTGTCCAACACCGCCTAATTGAACGTGACCAAAGCTATCTTTAGCTACGTTTTCGTTCATCTTTTCAGCGATAAGAACACCATCTTCTCCTGCGATACCTTCTGATACGCAGATCATAACCTTACCATTGTTTGCTTCATATTTAGCCTTAACATCAGCAAGGAACTTCTCTTTTGTGAAAGGAACTTCTGGAAGGTAGATTAGATCTGGTCCTAAGCCCTTTGTGCAAGCTAGAGCTGAAGCTGCTGTTAACCAACCAGCATGTCTTCCCATAGCTTCGATAACTGTGATCATTGGCTTATCATAAACTGTAGCATCTAATTTTAATTCCATTGTTGTTGTAGCAACATATTTAGCTGCTGAAGCATATCCTGGGCAGTGATCTGTACCAAATAAGTCGTTATCGATGGTCTTTGGAACACCCATAACTCTCATTTCCCAACCAGACTTCTTCATGAACTTAGAAATCTTGTTACATGTATCCATAGAGTCATTACCACCATTGTAGAAGAAGTAACGAACATTGTACTTCTTGAATACTTCAAGCATTCTCTTATAATCTGTATCATCTTTCTTTGGATCTGCTAATTTATATCTAACTGAACCTAAAGCTGAAGATGGAGTATTCTTTAAAAGTAATAATTCCTTTTCATCTTCTTGGCCAATATCATAGAAATCTTCATCTAAAAGACCTCTGATACCATGAGCTAGACCATAAACTTTTGTAATACAGTCGCTATGCTTTAAAGCTTCTGTAAATACACCTGCTGCACTTGCGTTAATAACTGAAGATGGACCACCTGATTGTCCAAACATCAATGCACCAACTAACTTTTCTTTCATTGAGTAATTCCTCCGTTTGTTTTTTCTAAATTATTTTCCTAGAGTTAAAGCGTATTTGTATAACTCTTCGTTGAACTTTCTTGGCATTGCTAATGCTTCAGAAATATCATCATCTACTATTTGATTGTTTCTAATACCAACAACTCTTCCGCCTTTGCCTTCGATTAGAAGGTTAACAGCTCTTATACCAAATTCTGCAGCAAGCAATCTATCTTGCATTGAAGGTGTACCACCTCTTTGGATATATCCTAGTGTTGTTGTCTTTATAGAACCTGTAACTCCGCCATCTTTTAGCTTTTGCTTCAAAGCTTCTGCTTTGCAAACACCTTCAGCTAAAACGATAATATCTGAAGTCTTACCGATTCTTTGATTTGTCTTTATCTTTCTTACTAATTCTTTTTCGTCAAATGGAAGTTCTGGAACAAGTATTGATTCTGCACCACCGCCGATACCTGCATATAAAGCAATATCTCCGCACTTTCTACCCATAACCTCGATAATACAAACTCTATCATGAGATGTCATAGTATCTCTTAAGTTATTAATAGCGCTTAGAACTGTATTTACTGTTGTATCAAATCCTAGTGTGAAATCTGTATAAGATAAATCGTTATCGATTGTTCCTGGAATACCAATTGTTTTAACGCCAAAATCTACAAACAAATCTTTAGCTCCTCTAAAGCTACCATCACCGCCGATTACTACTAATCCTTCGATTCCGTAAGCTTCTAAGTTTTCAGCTGCAATTTGTCTATAATCTTTTTGAATGAATTCTTCGCATCTTGAAGTCTTTAAAATTGTTCCGCCTCTTTGAATGATATCTGAAACAGAACGTCTATTCATTTGGAAAATTTTATTATTAATTAAGCCAGTATAGCCTCTTTCTACTCCGTAAATCTCAAGCCCTTGCTCAATTGCATATCTTGTTACGGCTCTTATTGCGGCATTCATACCTGGGGCATCGCCACCACTTGTTAACACAGCTATTTTTCTCATAGATTAATAACTCCTTTCCCCTTAACCTCGACTATTATACCAAAGTATATACATACTTTCATAATAAAATACGCAAAAAAGCGCAATTTTTTACTCAAAAACCGCATGCGGACGAAATTTTGAACCGATTTTAAATCTTATTATATTTTAGCATAAAGTCTCTAGGGCTTGCATATT
>SVHF01000021.1 GCA_015055975.1 Clostridiales bacterium
GATAAATTGAAATTTAACGTTCAACAACGTATAAATATATATCAAGAATTATTAAATAAAAAAATGGATGAATACTTTAATTAGAGGTTAATGTATGGCTAAGAGTGAAAAACAAACGAGAATAGAATTAATAGACCCGGCTTTAGAAAGAGCGGGATGGCATGTATTAAAAGATTTGCATATTGTGCAAAAAGACATGGCTTGTATAGAAACGCCAGTTGTAGGTATGCCTAAAACTTTTGAAAATCCAACGGGGAATGGTTTTGTAGATTACGTTTTGTTTGGTGATGATGGTAAGCCATTAGCCTTGGTTGAGGCGAAAAAGTCTGTAGTAAACGAAGAAAGAGGTAAAGTTCAGGCCTGTTTATATGCAGATGCTCTTGAAAAACAATATGGACTTCGTCCAATCATTTATTATACAAACGGATATAATATTAAAATTATTGATGGGTTGTATCCAGCTAGACCGGTGTTTGGATTTCATAAAAAAGATGAGTTAGAGTATTTGATTCAAAGAAGAGATTTTGTTTTAAAAGACAAAACTGTTAATCCAGAGATTTGTAATAGATATTATCAAATGGATGCCATTGAAGAGGTATTAAAGCATTTAGGTAGTAAGCATTCAAGGTCTTTAATAGTTTTGGCTACAGGAACAGGAAAGACAAGAGTTTCTTGTGGAATAAGTGATATTTTTATTCGAAACAATATGGTTAAAAGAATACTATTCTTGGCAGACCGAAAGAATTTGGTTAGACAAGCAAAAGAAGATACTTTTGAAAAATTTTTACCAACAATTCCAATGGCAATTATAGCAGAAGGAAAGAGAGAGGGCGATGAGAACAAAGCTAGAATTGTATTCTCAACATATCAATCTATGCTTTCAATAATTAAAGATACGGAGAAATGCCCATATGGAATAGGACACTTTGATTTAATCATTGTAGATGAAGCGCATAGAAGCTTATTTAATAAGTATGCGGAGATATTTACATATTTTGATGCATTGATGATCGGGTTAACAGCTACTCCAAGAAATGATATTCATAAATCCACATATAGAGTATTTAATCTAGATAATGATGAGCCTAACTATGAGTACGATGTTGTTAAGGGCGTAAAGGATGGGTATTTAACATATTATAGAGCGTTAGATAGAACCCCAGATATTTTAAAGAATGGATTAACATATGACTCGTTGTCAGATGAAGAGCAGGAACAATATGAAGACTTGTTTACAGAAGAAGATGGAACTATTCCAGAAAAGATAGAAGGAAAAGAATTCTATTCCGTAATTACTAACAAGGACACAATCAGAAAAGTATTAGCAGACCTGATGGAAGAAGGCATAAAAGTTAATAACGGCGATACATTAGGGAAAACTATCATCTTTGCTAAAGATCACAATCATGCTGTACTCATTCAAGATACATTTAGAGAAATGTATCCGGAATTATGTATTCCAGGTAGCCCCAATGGGGTGGATTATTGTGTTGTAATCGATAATCAAATAAGATACAACGAAGTCCTACAAAGAGAATTTAAAGAAAAGCAATCTATAAGAATTGTTGTTTCTGTAGATATGATGGATACAGGCGTTGATATTCCTGAAGTCGTAAACCTAGTTTTCTTTAAGAAAGTCTTGTCGAAGATTAAGTTCTGGCAAATGATAGGAAGAGGCACTAGAACATGCAAGGATAATAAGCCAATATCACCAGCAAAAACATATTTCGAAAGACAAACAAATGATTCTACACGCCAACAATACAACGATAAACAAGGTTTTTTGATATTTGATATTTGTAATGTGTTCCCATTTTTTAAAGAGAATCCTGAAGGAAAAGAAGACAAGTCTTCAGATGTTTTATCTTTATATCAAAAGATATATATGGAAAAGGTTGCATTATATAAAGCAATGCAATCAAATTATGGCAAGTTAAGTATCGAGGATAAGAAGATGTATGAATCTTTGAGAGATGAACTTGTAAATGAGGTTAAGAATCTTAATAGGAATTATATAGGTGTAAAGGCTAATTTAGAAACAGTTGATAAATATTGTATAGTTGCTAATTGGCTAAATTTAGATCAAAAGGGATATTCAGAGATTAAAAAGAAAATAGCTCCAAATATAATAGGCGAAATTGATATAGAATCCGCAAGGGCCTTTGACTATTTATGCTATAAATTTGCTGCAACAAGATTTTATTCAGGGAAAGACTTTAAAAAAGTAGCAAAAACAATTTATTCTTTAGCATCGTATTTGCACGATTTTAAATATCACGTTTCGCAAGTATCGGAGCATATTTCGACCTTAGAATATGTAATGACAGACGAGTTTATTAATGATTCAACCGTTTCAAAGGTGGATGAAATTAGAGCCGAGTTGAGAGATTTAATTAGATATATTGATAAGAAAGTGTTTGACCCAATAGTTTCTGATTTTAGCGACCAAATTTCTTCTTTCAACGATGCAATAGAAGATGATGTTGATTTTAGAATAACGATAGATGATTTTAAAACATTTGAGGATAAGGTTAAGTTCTATATTGAATCAAATCCTAAGAATGATTTAATATATTCAGTTTCGCATTTAATTAAGCCAACGGCAAATGAGATTCAAGCTTTGAAAAACGAATTGATTATCATTGCTAAAACTGCAGATGAATATTATTCGTTGTTCTCAGAAGATAAAGATATTGTTAGATTTGTTAGAAGTAATATTGAGTTCAATCCGGATTCAATTGCAAAATTTGTGGGTATATTCCAAGATAGAGGGTATAATGATATGCAATTAGCTTATATTAAAGAGCTATTGCTATTTATATCTGAAAACGGAAGTTTTGATAGACAAGATTTGTTAAGGCCAGAATTATCATTTAATGGCATAATGAATAGCGAAGAAATTAAATTTTTAATTTCTAAACTTCAAGAAAGGATTTAATAGTTTGTTATGGCGAAAAATGTTAGGCTGTATAAGTATTGTAGAGTAAATGAAAACACTTTAGATGCTTTAAGAAATGAATATCTATATTTATGTCCTGCAGAAAAATTAGATGATCAATTTGAAGGTACAATAAATTTTTCTATAGAAGAACTTTTGGATAAAGACGAGTTTGAAAGATTTCAGAATATGACTATAGATGGAACAATTAAGTGTATTGCAGACGAATTCCATGCAGATAAGAACACTATATCAGAAGCAAAGTCATTGTTGTTTAACAAGAATATCGAAGATGCATTTGAAGAATTATTTAGAGTTTATAAAACAAAGCCTCAAGATAAATTCCGTATTCAAAGTAAATTAAATGAAATCAAAGCCGACATGTCGTCTCATGAAAAAGAGTTTGATGAATTTATGCTTAATTTGTTAGAAGCGCGTGAAAAGATAGGCATAGGTTCGCTTACACCGTTTAATGATAATCAAGTCATGTGGACGATGTACGCAGATTCGTATCAAGGTATTTGTATAGAATATGAGATCCCAGATAAGTGTGAAGACTTATTTAGAGTAAAATATAACAATGTGCGTAATTTAAACCCGTTAGTATTTATTATAAAAATTTCAATTGAGAGCGCGATAAATAAAGTTGATATAAAAGAAAATATTAAAAAATACCTTATGGAAATGATTACAACAAAAAGAGCAGATTGGTCTTTTCAAAATGAATTTAGAATTATGGGATATCCAAATTATCATTATCCTTTAAAAATTAAAGCTTTATATTTAGGAAAGCGAATTAGTTTAGAAAACAAAAAAGAATTATTAACAATTGCAAGAGAAAAAGGATATGAAGTATATTATCAAAAAGATGATTTTAATGATATTAAATTAATGTTCAAAAAGAAGGAGCAATAGAATTATGGCAATAGGAAAATTAAAAGAAGTAGAATTAAGAGATATTTGGAGACATGAAGAATATGATTTCTCAAAGTGGTTAGCTAAAGAAGAAAATATCTCAGAGCTAGGAGAGATTCTTGGGCTTTCGTTGATTGATGTTGAAACAGAAAAGCAAGTAGGCTCTTTTAGCTGTGATATTTATTGCAAAGATGAATTTTCTGACAAAAAAGTAATAATAGAGAATCAGCTTGAAGCAACAGATCACCGTCATTTAGGAGAAATACTTACTTATGCTTCAGGCTTGGATGCATCTATTGTAGTGTGGATTGTTAAAGAAGCTAGGTCTGAGCATGCTAGGGCGGTTGAATGGTTAAATGAGCATTTTGACAGCGATGTTTCGTTCTTTTTAATTGAGGTTCATGCATATAAGATTGGCGATTCTGATCCTGCACCTCAATTTAAGGTTATAGAGCAACCAAACGATTTTGCTGTTCAAGTTAAAAAGAATAATAAAGCTGGCGAAAAGTTTAATCAAACAATGAATTATAGGCTTGATTTTTGGACTAAATTTAATGAAGCTATTGCTGAGAGAAATAATCCTTTTAATAAAAGAAAGCCAACGACAGACCATTGGTATGATGTTTCAATAGGTAGTTCTAAGTGTCATTTAGGTGTTGGCCTTATCAATAAAGATAGCAAAATTAATGTTTATGTATGGGTAAATGATTCAAAAGAACAATATGATGAACTGTATTCTCACAAAGATGAAATAGAAGCATTAACAGGTTGTAGTTATGTTTGGAACAGAAATGATAATAAAAAATCATCTAGCATAACAGCCTCAATTCCTGGCTTAGATTTTGAACATCAAGATAATTATAATGATTTAATGAATCAAACAATTGATTTGCTTATAAAGTTAAGAACAGCTGTTAAACCTTATTTAATATAATGTCAATAAAGCGATAATATAATTTTAAACATTATCGATGTATTTACTTGCTATAACAATAAATAGCCCAGACAAAACATATCCGTTAAAAAGATAATTCGTCTGGGCTATTTTTGGAGTTCTGCCAATGAGTAAAACCATTATTTTATATTTAAAATATTTAAATAAGCTTTTATAGCAACGCAATTTGTGTTTACAAAATTTTGAAAACTGGAACTTAATACTGGAATTTACTTTTACAAGTTACTTAATACTAAAAATTATTCTTCGATCTTGTTATATAAATACACGCGTGTTATACTCTTATTTGTGAGGAAAACATGAAAGAACTTGAAGTTGTAGCTGCAATTATAGAATATGATGATAAGATTTTGTGCATGCAAAGAAATGTATCAAAATATCCTTATACTTCTTTAAAATATGAATTTCCCGGAGGAAAGGTTGAGCCAGGTGAGACAAATCCTCAAGCTTTAGAAAGAGAGCTTAGAGAGGAAATGGATATGGATGTTATTATCACAGACAAAGACTACTTTATGACAATACATCATGTATACCCAGATTTTGCAATTACAATGCATGCTTACACGGTTAAAGTAAATAATCCTGCATTTACTAGAAAAGAACATATTAATCATGTTTGGTCTTTACCTAAAGATATGCCAACATTGGATTGGGCTGCTGCAGATCAGCCTATAGTTAATAAACTTCTAGAGGAATTCGATGTTAGATAATATTTTAAGTGGCGTTAAAAATGGCCTTATAAACTCCAACGAAAAGGCTTTAGAGAGTTATAAACCAAGCTTGTTAATTAATGATATAGACAAACAAGCTAAAGTATTATCTTCAATAGATACAGAATTATCTAAATGTGATGAATTCTATTTTTCAGTAGCATTTATAACAGAAAGTGGAGTTGCTGTATTAGTTAACAGATTAAAAGAACTAGAAAATAAAGGCGTTAAAGGAACAATTATTGCTTCGCAATATCAAAATTTCACTGAGCCAAAAGCTTTAAGAAGATTATTAAAATTTAAAAATATTAAATTATTCATTGTAACTGACGAAAAATATAGAATGCATTCTAAAGGATATATTTTTAGAACAGGCGATGAATATTCGTTTATAGTTGGAAGTAGTAATTTAACACAAAATGCTTTATGTGAGAATAAAGAATGGAATGTTAAATTCTATGGATCTGCAAATGGCATGCTTATAAAAGAGCTCGTAGATGAATTCAAGAAGATGGAGAGTATATCTACAGAAATTGATGAAGAATGGATAAATCAATACGAAAAAATATATAAAGCTCAAAAGAAATATAATTTGCAGTTTGAAGCTCCAGAAGATGCAACAACAAAATTGGTTCCAAATAAGATGCAGGTAGAAGCGCTAAAAGAAATCGAAGACGTAAGATCTTTAGGTGCTAAAAAAGCATTAATAATATCAGCAACAGGAACAGGAAAGACATATCTTTCTGCGTTTGATGTTCAAAAGTTTCATCCAAAGAAATTCTTATTTATTGTACATAGAGAGCAAATAGCAAAAGCTGCATTAAATAGTTATAGAAAAGTATTAGGAAAAGATATTAAAATGGCAGTACTAGGTGGCGGTAAGACTGATGTAAAAGACGCTGATTATATTTTTGCCATGATTCAAACATTAACAAATGATGATATATTGCATAGTTTTAAGAGAGACGAGTTCGATTATATAGTAATGGACGAAGTCCATAGAGCTGGAGCACCAAGTTATCAAAAAGTTTTTAATTATTTTACACCTAAGTTTATATTAGGAATGTCTGCAACCCCAGAAAGAACAGACGGATTTAATATATTTGAAATGTTCGATTACAACATCGCATATGAAATACGATTACAAGATGCTATGAGAGAAGATTTGATATGTCCATTCCATTATTATGGGGTAACAGATATTGATGTTAATGGAGAAGGTTTAGACGATTTGTCTTTATTTAGACATTTAACGTCAAAAGAAAGGGTTAAACATATAATTGAAAAAATTGAATTCTATGGCTATAACGGAGATAGAGTAAAAGGCTTAATTTTCTGTAGTAGAAATGAAGAAGCAGCAGAATTATCAAAATTATTTAACGAAAAAGGATATAGAACGGTTGCCTTATCTGGTGCAGATTCTCAAGCTGCCAGAGATGAAGCTGTATCAAGACTTGAGCAAGATGAAAATAATGATAACGCGCTTGATTATATTTTTACTGTAGATATTTTTAATGAAGGCGTAGATATTCCTGCTGTGAATCAAGTAGTTATGTTGCGGCCTACAGAATCAGCAATTATATTTGTTCAACAATTAGGTAGAGGATTAAGAAAATTAAAAGGCAAAGAATATGTTGTTGTAATAGACTTTATCGCAAACTACGATAAAAATTATTTAATACCTATTGCATTATCTGGAGATAATTCATACAACAAAGATAATGTTAGAAGATATGTTTCAGAAGGATCTAAGCTCATTCCTGGCGCATCTACAGTTCAGTTTGAAGAAATTGTTAGAGAGAAGATATATGCTTCTATCGATAGGGCTAATTTTAGTAACACTAAATTGATATATGATTCGTATTTAAATATGAAGCAGCGCTTAAATAGAATTCCAAAGCCAATTGATTTTGAAACAAATGGGGCAATCGATTTTATGAGATTGATTGACGCTTATGATTGTTATCATAATTTCTTACAGAAGAAAGAGAAAGAATATAAAATCAGTTTTACAGATTTAGAAGTTTTATATTTGAAATATATATCTACAAAGTTTGCCAGTGGTAAACGTCCTCATGAAATAGAGTTTTTAAATCTTATATTAAATGGGGATAATGATTTGGAGAATTCATTTAAGAAGTTAATGCAATCAAAATACCCAAGCATAAAATTCACAAAACATACAATGACTTGTATTTTAAATCAATTTGCACAAGAATTTTTGACCGGTAGTGCAAAAACAACATTTGCTAAAGCTATATTTATTGAAAAAATTAACGGAAAGTATATAATTGCTAAACAATTTGCAAACTTGCTTAATAATGTTGATTTCAAAGCGCAAATAGTGGATGTTTTAGATATTGCATTTGATAGATATAAGCAACATTATTCGCCAAACTATTCAGATACATGTTTTGCTTTATATCAAAAGTATACATATGAAGATGTATGTAGAGGGCTTGATTGGGAAAAGAGTGAAGTAGCTCTAAATATCGGAGGATATAAGTATGATAAGATAACAAAAACTTATCCTATATTTATTAACTACGATAAAGCCGACGATGTTGCTGCAACCATTAATTATAAAGATAGATTTGTATCTAAATCTGAATTGATAGCAATTTCAAAGAATAATAGGACTATAGAATCTGATGATGTTCAAACAATTGTCAATGCTCAAAACAATGGCGTTGAAATCGAATTGTTTGTTAGAAAAGACAAAAACGATCCTAACGAAGCAAAAGAATTTTATTATTTAGGAAAATTAAACCATAATGGCAATCTAGAAGAAATCGCTAATGATGATCAGCGAGTTGTAGAAATAGGATATAATTTAGAAACTCCTGTACGAGATGATTTATATGAATATATAATGGCGTAGGTGAAGTATGAATTTTATGCTTATGTCATAATAGCAATTATAATAATAGCCCCAATAGTATAAAAAAATGATATTTATTTTTTTAATTTTCAAGATTGACAATCATAACGAATTTATATATGATTAGGATAAGGTTTATGGCAAGCCTGCTCATCCGTGCAAAGATTTCATCAGCCATTAAAGTAAAAATAATATAAAACTTATAAGTCGGGTTTATTGCCTAATAAGTTTACGGATGCATCATAATTTGGCAATAGGCTAGTATAAGGAGTATATTATGGATACTATTGATTTTTTTAAGCAACAAGCAAAAAACTTTTTAAAAGATTTTAAAACAAAATCCTACAACCAAGACGAAGAAATATATGTTTATAGTCCGCGATATTTTGCAGACATTGACGACATTGTTTTAAATTTTGACATTGATGAAGAAACTGAAAATTTCAGTTTAATGAAAGCTCAGCATATAATAGCAAGGCTTGCAGGTTTTGATAAATGGACTGAGATGATTAAAGCAAGCCCAGCACGATTGGAATTAGGCAAACTATTATTAACAAATAGAATTCCATATCAAGAAGAGATAGGAATCTTTTCTAGTGATGAAAGCTTAATTGTAACTGACTGGAAGGATTTTGAAAAGAAATATCTTTCTGGATGCAGTGATGAAAACAAATTGGAAGTTTTTAAGACGCGTTTTCTATCTAACGATATGCATGAGTATTTAAATACTATAACTATTTCGCTAGACTTTACTGATGATGAAATAGCTCAAGATATGATTTGTACAATAATGAAAGATAAAAAAATGAAGGTGGAACAGGCAATAAAATCATGCGTTACAGATGAAAATCTTTTATCTGTTATTAAAACTGGTTGGGCTTCAATTGCCGTTTCATTATGGGGCCATGCGGAATCAAACAAATTATTTAAAAAGCTAGACGAGCCGTTAATAAAAGTGGTTTTAGATTCAAACGAAAAAGCCATATTAGATGCGATGATAGGGAAAGAAATCCATTCATACGAAGAAGCCGTGTTACAACTAATGATATTCGATTTAGAGAGTCTGGGGTATCACATATAGGAAGGGAATAGAATATGAAAGACAGTGGTATTAAAGATTCGTTGATTAGAATAGGAATATTTCTTGGGATTCTCTTTATAGCAGGAGGATTCCCTGCAGTGCTTCAAGGCGTGGATGCTATAAGGCAAGTGTTTGTTGAATTATTTCCGTTTCTTGTGAGTGGGATTGAGATAGCACTTGAGGAATATCTTCAATCTGCATATTTTATAGTTGCAGTGATTACATTTGTGTTGTCAACATTAGGGATTGTTATTACTGTTAAAGAGAAACATTATTTGTTTGTGATTATCGATAGCATATTAGATATAGCGTCGGCTGTTAGTGTCATTTCAAATCTAGCAGTTTGTTCATAGTATAATTTAAAGGCATTCATTTTGTTATGAACCCAAAAAGTTGGACTAATATTTATTATTTTTACTTAAAGCCAAACTTTTCATCACAAGAACAGTATAACAATTGTAGGAATATCAGTAAGCATGAATTAACTTTGTGGTTTATCAAAAGTAAAGAGAACGATGAGGAATTATTTAAGGAACGAGATATAAAGGGTATAATATAATAGATAAACCATAATAATCGTTATATTTGGAGGAATATGGAAATTATAAAAAAGGGAGACAAATTAAATAAAAATAACATAAAACGTAAATGTCCGCATTGTGGTTGTGTTTTTACTTATTCGCCTAATGAGATTAAACATTATTATGATAAGTATTATGTGAAATGTCCTCAATGCAATGGGGAGGTCCCTACATTTCCAAAAGCTTTTAAAATAATCTTTTGGCTAATAGGCGTACTCTTAATTGGCTTATTTGTATTTTTAGGCTTATTGCTTTCTGGGATGATATAATAATATGAGATAATTTATAATTCCAATAAAAGATGATTTATATGAATATATAATGGCGTAGGTAGAACCTGGAAAAATATACTTATAATATAGGCAATAATTATTGCAGCTTCAATATTTTTTTGATGCCCATATAAAAGATGATTTAAAGGCAAATGGTATATTGCAATGAACCCAAACATATGAATAAATTATACTCAAGTTCAACTTGAATAAATAATTGAAAGTTCAATTGCCTCTTGCTAAACTTATACTTGAAAAGGTCTTATCATATAAGTGCAAGGAGGAAAGCACAAATGAGTGTTGGAGATAACATTAAAAGATTAAGAGAAGAAAGAAAGCTAACACAAGAGCGTTTAGCAGAAAAATTAGATGTTTCATTTCAAGCAATATCATCTTGGGAAAGAGGTGAATATAATCCAGAAACAGATAAGATCATAAAGCTTGCAGAAGTGTTTGATGTTTCTATTTCAAATATAGTAGAAGAAAATAAGAACGTGTTTAAAACAAAAGATGCTATATATAATTGGGAGCATATGGTCACTTTTGTTAAAACTACGGCAAAATATTATCAACTAGATAATACTTTAAGAGCATTAGATTTCGCAATAAAAGCACATGAAGGACAAAAGAGAAAGAAATCAGAAATTCCATATATCTATCACCCATTAAATATGGCTTGCCATGCGTTAGCTATGGGTATTAAAGAAGACGATATAATTGCTACTTGTTTATTGCACGATGTAATAGAAGATTGTAATAAACAATTAGATGAGTTGCCAGTTGATTTAGAAATAATAGAAATGGTAAGAGTATTAACACAAACAAACGAAAACGATGATAATAGATCAGAATATATGAAGATTTATTATAAAGGGATATTAGAAAATCCAAAAGCAGCGTTAGTTAAGTGTATAGATAGATGCAACAATTTAACGACGATGTCTTGGGGATTAAGTAGAGACAAAATATATAGGATGATAACAGAAACAGAAGAATATTATCCAAAGCTATTAAAAGTTATAAAAGATGTTCCAAAATATAATGATGCAGCGTTTTTATTACAGTATCAGATAGAGAGCATGATAGATATCTATAAACGATTAATGTAGGCTAGATTTCAAGAAGTAAAACAATAAGATTCTGAATAGTAAGCAAAATGTCTTACATATGGGATTTTAATGCCAAAAATAAGAGGTTAATATGACAAAAGAATATGCAAGATTTGTTGAAAAATTATTAAAGAAAGCAAAGATTATTGAAGTTATTAATGACTATTCAACAGTAACAATAAGTAAGAATTGGGATATGTATAAAAAATATCCAGCTATAGGAGGTAAAATTCCAAGAAAATTTTTATTAAATAACCAATGGTTTCATTATTGTGCAAAATGTCCATTCGAAAAAGAAGAAAGATGCGGAGAAGATATAAATATATATATAGATGCTAATACATATTTTTGTGAACATTGTAAAAGATGCGGAAATGCTCTAAATTTTATCCAAGATGTTGAGCATGTTGATTACGATAAGGCCGTTGAAATATTAGCAAAGAAATATAATATGGTAGTTCTAAATAGAGATTAGGAGGTCTTATTATGGGGATTGTATGCGATACAGAAGAATTATTAAATGATGAAAAATTTGTATGTAAATATAATAGCACAAGTAAGTTAATACAACTAGATAGAATTAAGACAAAAGATCAAGAACTAATTATTCCGCAAGGTGTCGAAGAAATATCTTGCAGTATCAATGATGGGGTAATAAAGATAATGATGCCTGCGTCCTTGGAAAAGATAAACTATTTAGGTATGTATAGCAGTAATAATCTTGAAGAGATAACATTTGATAAAGATTGTAAACTAAAATACATCGGGATTCGTGGTATTTCTTTTTCTAAAATTAAGCATATTACATTACCTGAAACATTGGAGCATATTGATACATGGGCATTCGAATGGTCAAAAAATCTCGAAGAAATTGTATTCCCTAAAGCTTTAAAATACTGCGGAATGAATGCATTTGGTTATTGCCAAAAATTAAAAAAGGTCGTTGTTGAATCAGACCATATAACATTATCTGCAAGACAATTTGAAGGTTGTAATGAATTAGATACTGTGGTTTTAAATGCTGGCGTTAATTTTTTCGGAGGAAGTCATTTTATTTGGTGCTATAAATTAAAAAGCGTTGATTTTGAAGGTACTGTAAAAGAATGTGAAAAATGGTTAGAAGATAAGAATATGTTTCTTGTAGATCCGGAAAATAATATTGAAAAATTTATTTGTAAAGATGGAGAGGTAAAGCCAATAGTGTTTAAACGAAAGGATGCAATCGACTATTGTGTCAAATGTGGACGATTATATATACAGCAATATGAGGCGGAATATAATCAATATAGAGAACGAACTACACCAAATTCTAAAATGTATGAGTTATTAAACAAAGTATCAAAAATTTGGCTAGAAGAAGATAATAGGTATATTTTTTTCAACGAATTGTTCAATTGGTTCTTTACTGCAGGCTCATGTGTATCTGATTATATACAAAATCCAGATAAAGATATCATCAATGCCTATGACAAGCATATAATAAAATTGTATGCAAGATTGATATCTAGGAGGATGTTTAGTCATGATATGGCAGAATAAGAGCATTTAAGAGATTATGTAAAAGTGAATGGGATAGTGCTTCCACGATATAGTTATGTGAAACAATAATGATTATGATAAAATTATAAATAGGGGGAATTGTCTATGGAGTTAACTCTTAAAATACAAAAAGATGGAAAGATAGAAAACGTTAGAGCCTATGATGCTTTAATGGAGTATGTGAATTCAATACCAGACGAGGAAATCAAAGGTCATTTTGGAGCTGATGTTAAGGATAGAAGAAAAGACATTATTAAATATGTTGAAGCAATAGCTAAAGATGAAGCTGCTGTTACAACTATCCAAAATTATTATGATTATGATAAAGGCTTTACGCAACATGCAATTATAAATACATATTTATATGAAATTGTAGGTGATTAATTATGTGTGATATTAAAGATGAATTAAAAAAGCAAATAGAGAATATTGATATCAATAATTTTGATTTTCATGCATATGATAACTTAACAACGACAAGAGGATTTGGAGAAATAGAATATAAATTGCTTGCAAAGAAAATCGGAACAACAAAAATGGAAGAATTGATAAAGCAAAGTGATGAGGCGTTTTTTTATTCTTTAAGTATAGAAGACATTGCGGATAAGGAAGCAGAAATAGAGATTTCGCATATTTTATACGAGACTGTAAGAAAAGATAAGTCAAGCATGAACGATGAACAATATTTAATCGCTAGAAGAATTATTCCACGAATTACGAATAATAAAGACAGTAGATATTACATAAAAAAACAGTTCAAAGAATATGGAAAGATAAATTTTGAAGATATGATAAATGCGTATAATTATTTTGTAATAGGAGATTGAAAAGGAGGATGATTTATGAGAAATAATACAATTAATTTTTTTAAAAGTTTATATAATGATAGGGGAACAGAATATGATAAAGCAGAGGATAAACTATATATACTATATTTTTCAAATAGAATTGGGTATGTTACTGATGAATATGGGAAAATGTATTTATATAAAGATTGGACTTTAGTGGCAACATTAGAGGAAGGTTTAGGTGGAACAATAGTAATTTATGATTCTCGCGGAAAAGAACTTGGTTATTGTGATTTTGATGGTTATAATTCATTGGGATTTCATACAAAAGATGGAAAATATACCCCTACAAAATCGGTTATTGATAATTTGCTAGGAATTTAGTAACAAAATAAACATTAACAATCGGAGGTTCCAATTGAATCATCGTTTATTATTTTAAATAAAAAGCAAAGAGTGAAGCCAAATTTAAAGAAATAATATTTGAGAGTAAATAATTGATTAATTATAATTCGTATGTGTATTTATATCACTATAGAAAGCATTTAATATTAGAGCATATTGTTGCGCAAATACTATGATATAATAATATCGTAACAGCTTTTTGAATATAAAATTTATATTCAGGTTTAATTGATTATATTAGCCAAATTGGAGGGAATATGAACATCAAAAATATTGTTGAATGGCTAGAAAATAACGGAGGTAAAGAACATCAAGAAATTGATTCTACGGAAGCAAAAGTGGCATGGAAATATTTTCATGATTTATGTAATAAAATATCAAACAATGACAAATGGAAATCAAAAGATGGAAGATGGTTAGCAAATTTTCATGCACTTAAATATTTTTCATATAGATATTCAAATGAAAAAGGAAATATAAGTTTAAATATATTTATTTCAAAAGTAATAGTTGACAATAGCGTTAATCCTGAGTATTGTTTGTCGATTTCTATTGGCAGAGCATATGTAAAGTTTGCACCAATGACGATTGAAGAAAAAATGCAAGAAAATCTGTTGGTTAATAGCAAAAGAATAGAAGAGGCAAAATATTCGATAGTAACAGGAACAACGAACAGGTATAAAGAACAGTTTCTCCCTTATAACGAATTGATAGATTGTATACAAAAGAAAGATAACTATAAAAAGAATATGCTGTATCTTGCATCTCCAAGTATCAGTTATGTTATAAATAATTATGCAGAAGAAGAAATTGTTGAAAATGCGAAAAAAGCATATGCAAAACTAAAAGAAGCGTTAAATAGCATTTTAGAAAATCAAAAACTATCTATAAAAACGAATAGTATTACAGATGAAAATAATGAGTTTGTTTTGGCAAAAGAATCTAAATACAAAAAACAGGGTAAGGAGGAAGTGAAAACAAATATGGGTCTTAACACAATTCTATATGGTCCACCAGGAACAGGCAAGACTTATAATACAGTGAATTATGCAGTTGCTATTCTGGAGAATAAAAGTTTTGGGGAAATTAACAAAGAAAGGCAAGAGAACGGAGATGATGTAGAAAATAGCGTATTAAAACGTTTTAACAGATTTAAAAACAATGGCCAAATAGCATTTGTTACGTTTCATCAATCATATGGATATGAAGAATTCATAGAGGGTATAAAACCTGTGTTATCGGAAGATGACTCGAAAAGCGTTTATTATGATATAATTCCTGGAAGTTTTAAAGAGTTTTGTGATAATGCTAAAGGAGAAATCACTGAATCTAAACTGTTAGAGAACTACGGTATTAATTCTTCTCCTGTCGTATGGAAGGTGTCACTTGCTAAAACTGGGCCGAATGAGATTAGAACGGATTGTTTGGCAAATAATTATATTAGAGTAGGATATGATTCTGCTGGGCCAGATATCAATGATGAACTTACTGAGGGGAAAAACGTGCTTAACGCTTTTGCAAATAAAATGAAAATAGGAGATATTGTATTCTCTTGTTATTCTGAATCTGAGATTGATGCAATAGGCGTGGTTGAAGGAGAATATTTTTGGAATGAGGATTTTGAATCATATAAAAGATGCAGAAAGGTTAATTGGATAAGAAAAAATATTAGAGAAAATATTGTCAATATAAATGGTAATGCGGTGATGACATTGCCTACCGTATATAAGTTAAGGGTTACACCAGAAGATGCAATAAAACTAATATATAAAGGCAATAAGAACAATGAGCCTGAAATTAAATATGATTACAGTAAAAAATATGTCTATATTATTGATGAAATTAACAGAGGAAATATATCTAAAATTTTTGGAGAATTAATTACTCTAATAGAGCCACCAAAGCGTTTAGGCAATAGCGAAGAGATGGAGTGCGAGTTGCCATATTCTGGGGAAAAGTTTGGTGTTCCTAAAAATGTATATATTTTAGGGACTATGAACACAGCAGATCGTTCTATCGCTTTAATGGATACAGCTTTGAGACGAAGATTTGACTTTGTTGAAATGATGCCAGATTTAAATCCGATTAGAGGTATTAGAGTTGGAAATATAGAAATAGATAAAATGTTAGATGCTATAAATAAAAGAATAGAAGTACTATATGATAGAGAACATACATTGGGACATGCATTCTTTATCCCGTTACGTAATAATGCTACACTTGCGAAATTAGCATATATATTTGAAAATAAAATAATTCCATTATTACAAGAATATTTTTACGAAGATTATGAAAAAATTCAATTAGTCCTTGCTGATAATACTGATGGGAATGATGCTTATAAATTCATAAAAGTTATTAAAGTTGATGCCAAGAGCGTATTTAAAGGCAAAGTTAACTACGATGATCTGCCAGAAAAGAGATATGTAATAAACAAAGATGCGCTTAAATACGAAGAAAGCTTTATTAAGATTTATTCATAGAGGCAAAGCGCATGAAAAGCATTTCTGTCAGAGAATTTGAAAAAATAAATAAGCGTAGTTTAGAAGATAAAATGCTTGCTAATGGAATTTCGTGTGATAGCGCTTTTGAAAAGCTAGTTGCTTTTATTGAAGAGTTTAAAGAAACGACAGACAGTGAGGATGCTTTCCAATTTATGAGCATCAAAAAGAATAGAGAGCTAGGAGAGTACGTAACCTTTAAAAATTACGTAGGTCTTATCGAACTTGATGGCGGGTTGCAGATAGAAGTACTGCCTAAAATTGATGTTAGATTGGAAGAAGATGGAAAGGATGGCGATCGTAAAATAAAACAAATCTTTTTAAATATGCTTAAAACAATGAAAGATTTTGAGGGGAAAGCTTTTAATATGTCAAATTTAAAAGTTGATAATATGAATCTTTATGAAATATTTATAAGCCTGTATCTTCAAGAGGTTTATTGTGTTGTAAAAAGAGGTCTAAAATCCGCATACAATACTATAGACGAGAATATAAGTGTTTTAAAAGGAAAGATAAAATTCAAAGAACATATTGCAAAAAATATAACGAGTAAAGATAAATTCTATGTAGAGCATGATGAGTATTTATTAAATCGTCCTGAGAATAGATTAATAAAAAATACGTTACTATTATTGGTAAAAGAGTCAAATAATAACAATAATAAAAAAAAGTGTAAGCAACTATTAAACTATTTTGAGACAATAGATATTTCACACAATATTGATGCTGATTTTGCCGCCATAAGTATAAGTAGATCAAATAAAGAATATGACACATTAATGCGATGGTCAAAAGTATATTTACAGCATAAGAGTTTTGATACGTTTACTGGGCAAACAAAGGCTAAAGCATTATTGTTTCAAATGGATAAACTATTTGAGACTTATGTTGCTAAATTACTAAGAGATGCAATGGAAGATACTCATTATGATGTGTTAACTCAAGATGAAGGGTATTATTTGTTTGATGAACCAGAGAAGTTTAAGCTAATACCTGATATTGTTGTTTCTGATAATTCGCATAATATTATTTTAGATACAAAATGGAAGAATCTAAATAGTAATGAAAGACATAATTATGGCATTTCTCAAGCTGATATGTATCAGATGTATACATATTCAAAGAAATATGACAATGCGCCAGTAATTTATTTATTATATCCATTAAATAAAGATATGGCAGAATTAAAAGAAGATTTGAGTTTTAAATCAGAAGATAATGTTACTGTGAACGTGTTTTTTGTTGATTTAGAGAATCCAGTAATAAGTATAGATGAGTTAAAATCTAAGCTAGTTTAGATTTTCATTGTATGTTATACAATTGCGACATTTTTCTTCATAAAAACCTTTTTAATAAAAATTAATTCGGATAGAATAGTTGAATTATTAGAAAAACAACAAGAATCAAAAGATAAAGAATAATACAATTGGCATCGAAAGGTGCCAATTTTTTTACCTTTAATATCTTGTCAAAAGTAACATAATTATATAAAATAATTAAAGTAAGTAAATTATTAGGGGTATTATATGGAAAGAATCAACATAGCAATTGATGGCCCATCTGGTGCTGGTAAATCAACAATTTCAAAACTTCTTGCAAAGAAATTAAATATAACATATTTAGATACAGGTGCAATGTATAGAACTGTTGCTGTATATTGTTTAAGAAAAGGTGTATCAGTTAACGATGCAGCAGCCGTTGAACCACTTCTAAAAGAGATCAACATCTCATATATAGGAGATCCACTAGATAGACACATTTGTTTAAACGGTGAAGATGTATCTACTGCTATTAGAGAACACCAAGTATCAAAAGCAGCATCTGATGTATCAAAAATCCCAGCAGTTAGACTATTTTTAGTTGAAATGCAAAGAAAGATTGCCAGCGAATATGATGTAGTTTTAGATGGTAGAGATATAACAAGCTATGTACTTCCAAATGCTAAATATAAATTCTTCTTAACAGCATCTCCTGAATGCAGAGCAAAAAGAAGATATGAAGAATTAAAAGCAAAAGGACAAGAAATTCCATATGAGCAAATACTTGCTGATGTTAAAGATAGAGACTATAACGATTCAACACGTGCATTTGCGCCACTAAAGCAAACTGAAGATTCTATCCTTGTAGATAGCTCAAATATGACAATTGATGAAGTAGCCAACTTTATGTTGGATGCAATTAAGAATAAATAGCCAACCAAATGTTGGACGGGAATAAAAAAGAAATGGAAGAAACGAAAGAACAAGATAAAGTAGAAATATCTATGGAGGAGATAGAAGGACACACTATATCTCCAGTTGCTCAAGTTGCTCCAAAGGAGCAATCTCAATCAAGACTAGCTCGCGTTGGTAGAAGATTTAAATCAACTGCATTTATGAGGTTTATGGTTTGGCTTATAAAGCGTGTAATGCTAATTTTGTGGCCAACAAAGATTTTCTTTAAAGAAAGATTCAACATTGAAGGAAGAGCTGTTGTTACTTGTAATCACTATGGATCTTTTGATACAAACCCAATTATCAACGCATTTTATAAGAAAAAGCCAGTTTCAATTTTATTAAAGAAAGAACTTATGGAAAAGGACGACTTTAAAGCCCGTTTCTTGGACGAAATAGGTGGGATACCAGTAAATCGTCATCAAGCAGACATAACAGCCATTAAAAGGGCTCTAAAGGCTTTAAATTCAGATCAACAATTAATTATCTATCCTGAAGGTACAAGAAATCGTAAGGATACAAAGCAAATGGGTAAAATTGAAGAAGGAACAGCTATGTTTGCTATAAAAGCAAAAGCTCCAATTGTTCCACTTATGTATTATCGTTGTACAAAGTGGTATAGAAAGAACTATTTACTTGTAGGACATCCATTTACTTTGGAAGAGTTCTACGACGACAAATCTCCAGATGTAAAGAAAAAGGCAACTGCAAAGATTGTTGATGAATATGCAAAGCTTAGAAAAGAAATCGACGAGATTGTAGAAGTGTACAAAGGTTCTGAGAAAAAATACAAAAAGGCACATGGTATTAAATAATGGAAGTAATTGTTGCTAAATCGGCGGGATTTTGTAAAGGTGTACAAGAGGCAATAAAGTTAGCAACTTCAATAGATAATGGTTGTGTTACGCTTGGAAAGCTTATTCACAACGAACAAGTTATTAAATCGTTAGAAGAGAAAAATATTAAAGCTATAAATACGCTTGATGACTATACATCAGGCGTTTTATTAATTAGATCTCATGGCGCAGGAAAAGACGTTTATGACGAGCTTGAAAAGCGCCATATTCCATACAAAGATGCAACATGTCCATTTGTTAAAAAAATACATGAAATAGTTCTTAAGAACTATAACGATGGCAAAAAGATAATAATTATCGGGGATAAAAATCATCCAGAAGTTATTGGCACAAATGGGTGGTGTGGATACAGTGCAATCATTGTTTCAAACGAAGAAGACATCGCAAAAATTGATGAAAATGGAGACTACTGTGTAGTAGAACAGACCACTTTTGATGTAAAAGAGTACGAAAAACTCTTAAATTTAATTAAAATTAAATGTAATTTAGTTGCGAATAATTCTACGATTTGTTATACTACCACGCGAAGACAAGAGGAAGCTGAGGATATTTCGAAGAAATGTGACTTAGTTTTAGTGCTTGGAAGTAGAACATCTTCAAACACGACAAAGTTATACAACATTTGTAAAGCCAATTGTCCAACGTATCTTATAGAAAACAAAGCGGATTTAGAATCCGTAGAGTATAAAAATTTAAAATTGGTCGGTATAGTCGCCGGCGCTTCAACTCCGCAAGAGTTGATTATGGAGGTAAAAAACACAATGAGCGAATCTCAAGAAACAAAAAACGTTGTAGTCGAGGACGTAAAAGAAGAAAAAACAACATCATCATTTGCTGATTTATACGAAGCATCTAAAAAGAAAGCTGATAAAGCAATGTCTATAAAGCTTGGCAAGGAATTTACAGTAACTGTTATTTCTGCTAACGAAAAGGGTATCAGCGTATCTTTTGGTGGAAAGAAAGATGGCTTCATTCCAGCTGAGGAAGCTGAAGTTGAAGGAACAGCATATGATCCAAATAACTACAAGGAAGGAGATACAATCGTTGCGAAAGTTATAGATAACCCAGATGCTAAGAGCGGAATTTTCTGGCTTTCTAAGAAAGAAGAAGCTCAAAAGGCAATCGACGCTGAAAAGTACAAAGAAATCTTAATGCAACCAATGTTCAAGGCAACAATTACAGCTGCAGTTCCAAAGGGATTAACAGCAAACGTTGGCCCATACAAGATTTTCGTACCATCATCTCAAATCAAGAAAGGCTTCGTTGCTGATCCAGATCTACAAAAGTATGTTGGTAAGGAATTAAGACTAAGAGCTATCAAGTCTAAGAAGGAAGAAGATCAAGAATCTCCAGTTGAAATCAAATTAAACAAGACAATTTATGCTTCTCAAAAAGTTATTCTTGAAGAAGAAGCTGCAGCTGCAGATAAGGCACTTTGGGAATTCTTCGAAGTTGACAAGGAAGTTCAAGGTAAAGTTGTTAGAATCAGAGACTTTGGTGCTTTCGTTAAAGTTAACGGTTTTGAATGCTTAGCACATAAATCAAATCTTTCTTACAAGAAAAACGTTGCTCCAAGCGATGTATTAGAAGAAGGAAAGACATACACATTCAGAGTTTTGTCTGTAGATAAAGAAAAGAGACAAGTATCTTTAGGATATAAGCAACTACAAAAGTCTTTATATGAAGAAGCTGCTGAAAAATATCCAGTAGGTTCAACAGTTACAGGACCAATCAAGAGCATTACAAATTATGGTGTATATGTACTTATCGAAGATGGCGTAGATGGATTAGTTCCAGTATCTGAAATCTCTAGAAAGTATGTAAAAACTCCAGCTGATGTTTGCAAGATTGACGATGTAGTTACAGCTCAAGTTATCAAATTCGACGTAGAAAAGAACAAGATTACATTATCTATCAAAGCTTTACTTCCAGAAGAAGATCAAGTTTCTGATGAAGATGTAGAAGCAGCTAAGGAAAAGAGAGCAGCTAGAGTTTCTAAGAAGTTTGATAACGCTGAAGGCGCTAAGAAGAGAACTTCTAAGAAGAAGGAAGAAGTAGAAGAGCCACAATCATGGACAAATGACGATGGACTTGGTTCATTATCAATTGGCGAAATGATGAAGAGCTTAAAGGAATTAGATTTAACAAACGACTAATCTAATTAAATAGAATATTTAACTTGCCCGAAGTTAATAACTTCGGGCGATTTTTTGGAAAATAAATACGAGGTAGTTATGGCAAGAGATAAATGGAATTCAAGATTAACTTTCATACTTGCATCAATAGGGTCAGCTGTTGGTCTTGGTAACGCATGGCGTTTCCCAGGTCTTTGCGCTAAATTTGGTGGCGGTGCATTTTTGTTTGCATATATTATTTGTATGCTTGTTGCAGGTATCCCACTACTTATGATGGAAATATCGGTAGGTAGAAAGACACGTGGTGGCGCACCAAAAGCTATGAGAGGAATAAACAAGCATTTTGAAGCAGCTGGGTGGGCTGCAACAACAAATGCTTTCATGATTGTTACATATTATGCAGTTGTATTTGCATGGTGTATTTTAATGGCAGTTGTAAGCTTTAAGTTCGCAACAACAAACTCAACAGTAGAAACTGCATCAACACTTTGGCAAGATACAATTCAAACAACATGGGGCACATCATTTAGTGGTGCTGGTGGAAATATTCCAATTTTAGTCGTTTTAGCGCTTCTTGCAGCATGGGGCTTAATTTATTACTGTATAAGAAATGGTGCAGCTTCAGTTTCTAAAGTTGTAAAATACACAGTATTTTTGCCAATTGCAATGTTAATTATTCTTGCAATTAGAGGATTTATTAAAAACCCTAATCTAGGCGACGCATTAGGCGCATTATTCGTTCCAAAGTGGGCGGCCCTTGGGGATGTTAATTTATGGGTTAATGCAATGGGACAAGTATTCTATTCATTATCTATAATGATGGCTATTATGTTTGCTTATGGCTCATACTTAGATGATGGTGCAAATATCGCTGAAGATGTAATGATAATTGCGTTTTCAGATTTAGCAGTATCAGTTTTATCTGGTATAGTTTTATTTACAACAATGTATTCAGTTGGTATGACAACTGAAGATATGTCAGCATCTGGTATTGCTACAGCATTTATAATTTATCCTCAAGCTATTGTTAAATTAACAGCAGTTCCTTGGTTAAATGCAATATTTGGCTTTGTATTCTATTTCATGTTATGTACACTTGCTATCGATAGTGCATTCTCAATCGTTGAAGGTGTATCAACAGCTGTTTCAGATAAATTTGCCTTTGATAAGAAAAAGACAACAAAAACAATTACACTTATTGCCGCTGCAATTTCTGTTATCTATATAACAGGAGCTGGTGTTGGCTGGTTAGATATTGTAGATCACTGGACAAATGCATATTCAATGATTATCTGCGGTATCATGGAAGCTTTAGCTGTTGGTTGGTTCTTTAAAACAAATAAAGTTTTGGATGAAATTAATAAAAATACAGGTAAATTCAAGATGCCAAAGTGGTGGTTCAATACATCTATTAAGATTTTATCTCCACTTGCTTTATCTTTATTCTTAGTATGGCAATTAATCGACTTAATCAAAACTGGTGGTAGATATAATGCAGCCGACTATTCATTGGCCGCTGAATTAATCGGTGGTTGGTTAATTACAATTATTTCATTCTCATCAGGACTTATTATAAAGCTAATCTGCAAATACAACAAAGCACTAGGCGATAGAGTAAAAGCTGTTGAAGCTCAAGAAAAGTCTTGGGATGAAATGGGAGCTGCAAATGTTAGAATTGAAACACAAAAGGTGGACAATCAAGATATAGAAGATGGTCCAGTCCCATTTATCTAAAGAAAATAAAATAGATATGAAGTAGGCGCAGCGATGCGCCTATTTTTCAGTTAAAAACAGTTATGTCTTAATGTGTAATTTTATCATTTGCCAAAAACAAATACTTTTTTTGACAAATTTGCGGCTAAATATTAAGTTTTATTATTACTGAATAATAATTCTTTTATAATAAAATTGAAAGTTCTTTGATTTTGAGAGGTATATATGACTAATAGCTTTGTTAGAAAAGTTACTATCGTTCTTGTTTTTATGGCTTTAATTGCCGGTATTATATTTGTTGGAGCAATCGCATCTAAATCTCAAGAAGAAGTTTATGCTGCAGATGAATACACAATTCAGGTTACAGTAACTAGTTCATCATCGAGTATGTACGGATACGATATGACATATTACGATGTTACATTTGGAAGCAAAACGGGAAGAATTAATGGCTCAACTGGTAGTGTATCAATATCATCAACTACAAATGCAACTAGTCTTTCTTTTGCCACTCATGTAAGTATGTATGATTATGTTGGTAGTGGCTCAATAGGCGAAAATCAAACAATTACGCTTAAATATGATAATAACTTTTATGGAACAATTACTTATTCTGCAGTAAGAGTAAAAAAAGACCCAACCGTTACAGCACCTACCGCAAAATCTAATTTAAAATACACAGGAAGCGCACAAGCGTTAGTTAATGCAGGTAGTACTGATGGTGGTACAATGCAATATAAACTAGATTCTGGTTCATATTCAACAAGCATTCCAACTGCTACAAATGCGGGCTCATATACTGTTTATTACAAAGTAGTAGGAAACGATTTTTATAACGATTATGCAGAACATAGCGTTAGCGTTAGTATTGCAAAAGCAACAGCAAGCGTTACGGCACCTACTGCAAAATCTTTAACATATACAGGAAGTGCACAAGCTTTAGTTAACGCAGGTAGCACAAATTATGGTACTATACAATATAAACTAGGTTCTGGTTCATATTCAACAACTATTCCAACTGCTACAAATGCGGGTTCATATACTGTGTATTATAAAGTTGATGGAACTAGCAATTATAACGGCTATTCAGAAAAGTCTGTTAATGTCACAATTGCTAAAAAGAGCTTCACCCCAACAGTCAATATTACAGGTTGGACCTATGGAGATAGTGCAAATAGCCCTACAGTTAGTGGAAATACAAGTGGAGGGGCGGTTACATATACATATGCAACACAAGGATCTTCTTCATATTCTTCAACAGTTCCAACCAATGTTGGAAATTATACAGTGAAAGCAACAATTGCAGCTACAACAAACTATAATGAAGCAACAGCTACAAAGAATTTTAGTATATCTAAAAAGAGCTTTACTCCAACAGTCAATATTACGGGCTGGACATATGGCAATAGCGCAAATAGCCCAACAGTTAGCGGAAATTCAAGTGGAGGATCGGTTACATATACATATGCAACACAAGGATCTTCTTCATATTCTTCAACAGTTCCAACAAATGCAGGGAATTATACAGTAAAAGCTACAATTGCAGCTACATCAAATTACAATGAAGCAACTGCTACAAAGAATTTTTCTATTGCTAAAGCAAACGCTTCAATTAATCAAGCACCAACTGCAAAGTCTGATTTAAAATATAACGGAAGTGCTTTAGCCCTTATTAATGCAGGAAGCGCAAATGGCGGAACAATGCAATATAAAGTGGGAAGCGGTTCATATTCTGCAACTATTCCAACTCAAGCAAATGTAGGAACATATTCTATTTATTACAAAGTAATTGGAGATTCAAATCATAATGATTCAGCAGAAGCTGGCCCAATTGAAGTTACAATAGCAAAAGCAGACATAACAAATATTACATGTGTTCAAGATGGCCAAATTCAGTATAATGGCTCTGCACAGGCGCCACAATTAAATACATCAGCAGTTACGGTTAATAATCAACCTATAACATTTACTTATTCAAATTCAATTGATGGTCCATTTGCAGAATCAGTTACATTTACTGAAGTTAGCGAATATACTGCATATTATAAAGTTTCAGCTCCAAATCATAATGATGCAACAGGAAGCTTTAGTGTAGTTGTTATTAAAGGTGATCCTTCTATTACAGGATTAAGTGGAAAAGAAGGATTAAAGTATTTAGGTGTTAATCAAGACCTAATCACATCAGGCAGCACAAATGGTGGAACTTTACAATATAAATTGGGAGATGGAGAATATTCAACAACTATTCCAAGTGCTAAAATCGTTGGTTCATATACTATCTACTACAAAGTAGTAGGAAATGATAGTTGGAATGATGTTCAAGAAGAATCACTTCAAGTATCAATTGCAAAAACAGATTTGGAAATAACTGCAAAAGATACTGTTATTACATATGGCGACGAGCCAACAAATAGCGGAGTTAATTATTCTGGATTTGTTAATAACGAAACAAATGACGATTTAGGTGGTGCACTAGTTTTCGATTATAATTATGATCAATTTGGAAATGTTGGTGTTTATACTATAAGCATTTTGGGATATACAAGTGATAACTATAACATTTCGTATGTATCTGGGAATTTAACAGTTAATCCTAAAGATATTGAAGTTACAATTGTTCCAAAAGAAAGTTCATATGGTGCAGAACCTGTTGAACTTGAATATTATATATCTTCTGGTGAAATAGTAAACGGAGATACAAACGTATATACCGTTACATGCTCAGTTACCGCTTCATCTGAAGTTGGAACATATGACATCGTAGGTACTGATACAAGTGAAAACTACAATGTAACATTTGTTGGTGGAGAAAATGCTTATTCAGTTACTCAACAACAACTAAGAATTATTGCAAATCCAAATACAATTATTTATGGAGATGCAGCAATTCATAATGGCGTAATATTTGAAGGATTCGTAAATGGGCAAACAGAAGCCGATTTAGGCGGTTCTATTGTGTATGCATATAGCTATAATCAATTTGATAATATAGGCAGCTATACAATTACTCCAAGCGGTTATACGAGCGATGAATATCATATTGTGTTTGTCGATGGTGTATTAACAGTAAATCCAAAAGCGTTAGAAGTAACAATTACTCCAAAGACAAGTGTATATAAAGAAGCAATTGAAGAATTAGAATATTCTTTAACATCTGGCGAAATAGTAAATGGAGATACAAATGTATATAGCGTAACATGTAATGTTACAAGTGAATCAAATGCTGGAAGTTATAACATTTCAGGTGTTGTAAACAATAGTAATTATTCAGTTACGTTTATTAATGGTGAAAATGGATATGTAATTACAAAGCGTCCAGTTGTATTGCAAGCTGATGATAAAGTTGGAAAATATGGCGAAGCTTTACCTCAATATACATTTACATTAAGTGAAGAAGTTGAGTCTTCTTCGTTAGAAGAAATCAAAAACAGAGTTGAATTTACAAGCTCAGCAAAAAATACAATTCCTGGAAAATATGTAATAAACGTAACATATAAGGATGGATTTAATAAAGATACTATATCTTTAAATTATAGCGTTGAGCTAAAAAATGCATTCGTAACTATTGAAGAAAATGAACAAAAATCAGAAGAAACAAAGAAAAAGGAAGAATCTGTTGATGTTCAATTTGAGGGCGTAGAAGATCCTTTTGATTATGATGTAAAAGTTTCTGCTGAAATTAGATCTGCAAATGCTTCTAGTGATGCGGGTATTAGTTATAAGACAATTGAAGAAAAATATGTAGATTCAAGAAGCGAAATCAATACAATCTACAGCGTAAAGTTGCTAAAGGTTGAAAATGTCGATGGGACCGAGATATATGAAGTAATCGACGAAAATGACATTAAAGATGGTTTAATATTTGCTGTTAAAATGCCAGTTCCAGACGATTTAGAAGGTAGAAACTTCAGAATCTTACAAATAAGCAACGATAAAGATGAAGCAAAATATGTGGATTCTTCAAACGTTGATATAGAAGATGGCTTTGCTGTTGTTAAAACAGGAAGCTTAGATGATTTAGCGTTTGTTAGTTTAAAGCCAAATGAAGAAATGGATCATTTATCTTTCTGTATGGGATGTCCATTGTTAATTTTTGATTGAATAATGCTTGCGTTATTAATCGTATATATTGCAACTAAGAAGAAAAAGGTTTTAGGCTTAATCGGAATGATTGCATCTGGAACTATGGTTGCATATGGAATCGTTGTATTATTTATGCATGTTTGCTATATAACAATAGCGGCGTTAGGAATAGATGTATTAATCTTCTTGGCTTTCTTGATTTTATTCCTAACAAAATATTTCAAAGATAAAAAGAAGGCACCAAAAGAAGAAAT
The DNA here is from genome assembly GCA_015055975.1 of Clostridiales bacterium. Lineage (GTDB taxonomy): Bacteria > Bacillota > Clostridia > Christensenellales > UBA3700 > UBA3700. The sequence continues at coordinate 27,931 of SVHF01000021.1, forward strand.
CAATAAAACAATAGAGGAAGTTTCAAAAGAGCAAGAAAAAGAGGCTGATAAGAACCACGAAAACGATAATGATGAAAAGCAAGGAACAATATCTTTAAAAGAAAGTATGGATCTTGCAAAAACAACAGCTTCTTCTCATAAGTTTAACAAAGCATATATTTGTAATTATCTAAAAGGTAGAGAAGATATTGAACTATCTACAAGAGATAATTACACAAAGACAGGCTTGCCACTTGCGGATACTCACTATGTAATAAAAGACGGTAAGAGAATTTGCTTTGCATATGTTTACGAAACAGAAGGATCAATAATTCTGCTTGCAAAAATGGATTCGGATTATGCAAATAAGTTGAAACAAAAGCATGAAAATATCAACTTAAGTGCATTCCCAAAACAAAAGAATACTTGGTATAGCTTAATTATCGACGATACATATACAAAAGAAGAATTTGAACAAATTCTCGATGATATTACAAAATAAGAATAACAAGATATGAAGTAGGCGCAGCGATGCGCCTATTTTGCTTCCAAGTATGACTTGGCCTTTATTTTTAAATACATATTTGCTAACATAAAAATGTTAGGGGTATATGTTAAAAAAAATCAACATTCAATAAACTATTTATCATTTTTTCGATCTTGATACTCATCGCTAGTATCTATCTAGTTTTTATTCCTAACGCTACAGCTTATGCTGAAGATCCAGTTGTTATAAACTTTAAAATCGAAGAGTTTTGGAGGTTTTTTATGCGCTCGAAACCCCTATGTGTCTATCTCCCCGGACGCACCCTTCCAGCGATCCACTCATTATATTCCAGGTTTCTTCATCATAACGTCTGACTATTTATAATAACAACCTATAATTTAGTCGAAACTTACGACGGATATGCGGTAACTTTCGAGTGAGGAGGCAATAAGATGATAAAAAGAGATCGACTTTGTTGTTAATTATTTTGATAAGAGAATTTACATTCAGTCAGCTTATAAAATGGATGGGGAAGACAATGCAATTTTTGAGCTTGACTCATTAACTCTAAACTACTACTTTAGTAATTTGGTTGATGGTCCATGTTATTTTCCTTTGCAAATTTCATATGTATCAAAAAACGCTATGTTTTTCGTAGAAAAATATACAAAAAAATAAGGGTAAAAAAATCGTTCTAAAAAAGGCACAAAAAGTTTGAAAAACCCTTGACATACCTTTATTAAATATAGTAAATTATATTCGTTGCGAAACACCGGGGTGTAGCGCAGTTGGTAGCGCGCATGGTTTGGGACCATGATGCCGGGAGTTCGAGTCTCTTCACCCCGACCAACAAAAAAATAAAATGATTGTGGGCCATTAGCTCAGTTGGTTAGAGCAACCGGCTCATAACCGGTCGGTCCAAGGTTCGAGTCCTTGATGGCCCACCAAATGAAACTTAAATAGTCAATAAATATAACCTTATGGCTCGTTAGTTCAGCTGGTTAGAACGCCTGCCTGTCACGCAGGAGGTCAGCGGTTCAAGTCCGCTACGAGTCGCCATTAATTTGGGTTCAGATCCCTGAACTTGCCTCGGTAGCTCAGTCGGTAGAGCAGGGGACTGAAAATCCCCGTGTCGGTGGTTCGATTCCGCCCCGAGGCACCATTAAATGGACTTAGGTTATAATATATATAATAAGATGCTGGTGTAGCTCAATTGGCAGAGCAGCTGATTTGTAATCAGCAGGTTGTTGGTTCGATTCCGATCACCAGCTCCATTTTATTATTTGGGTAGGTTCCCGAGCGGCCAATGGGAGCAGACTGTAAATCTGCCGACTCTGTCTTCGATGGTTCGAATCCATCCCTGCCCACCATTAAAGAACAATAGGTTTGATACCGTTTGGTGTTAAACCTTTTTTCTTTGTCTAAAATCAAAAAATGGCTTAATTGAGCCAAATTGATATTTATTAATAATGTTCTTAGTATTGCTTTGTATTAATTAGCTAGTCCTAAGCCAATAAAAATGGTATCCAAACAAATTGGAATGTATAAATCTAATGATTGTTTGGTTTTAGTTATATATTTAGATAAATAGAAGAACGCTTCGCGTTTTTTTCTTTTTACGTCAATTTTTATGTTTTGAAAAGTAAGTTTAAAAACCCAAACAAATTGCCCAAAAAAAACCTAAACGAATTATCAAAAAAAGCCTAAATAAAAACTTGAAAAAAGCCGAAATGAATGCTACAATACAATTGGTGATAGATATGCAAAACGATAGAAAGTATTATAAGAGAATTTCAGATAAAGTTTTAGAGTTAAAATTAAGGGCATTCGGTGCTACAAATATAGTTGGTCCTAAATGGTGCGGAAAGACCGAAACAGCACTACAAAAAGCTAAAAGTAAAATAATGCTTCAAAAAGATCCTAATAAAGAAGGGTTAATATATACAGCTAAAATCAATCCATCTGTATTACTTGATGGAGAGAAGCCGAGATTGATAGATGAATGGCAAGATGCACCTGAATTATGGGATGCCGTAAGAAGTTATTGTGATGAAAATCATTTTAGAGGTCAATTTATACTTACAGGTTCAACGTCAAGAGATGTAAAAACAAGCCATACAGGTACAGGAAGAATATCTACTATGAAAATGTATCCTATGAGTTTATATGAATCATTAGAATCTAATGGTAGTGTTTCACTTAGTGATTTATTTGATGGTAAGGAAAGACTTGAACGTGGTTGCCAGTCAAACTTAAAAATAGAAGATATTATTTTTGCTGCATGTAGGGGTGGATGGCCAGAAAGTGTATTGTTTGATGATAAAGAAGCTCAACTCACTATACCAAAAGATTATTTTCAACAAATATATACTAAAGATATGTTTAATGTTGATAACGTAAAAAGAAACCCTCAGACTATGAAGGCAGTATTAAGAAGCTATGCAAGAAATATATCTACATTAGCTAAAAAGGTTAGTATACTTGAGGATGTTAATTCAACAAATAGTATATCTGATGCAACGCTTGATGATTATATTTCTGTGCTTGAAAAGTTATATATAGTAGAAGATATGAATGGATGGTGCCCATCAATTCGTTCCAAAACTGCTATGAGAAGCGGAAGAAAAAGAGAATTTGTTGATCCTTCAATTGCTGTCGCAGCACAGGGAGGATCTCCAAAACTATACAATACTGACTTAAAATCATTTGGTTTTATTTTTGAAACATTATGCATTAGAGATTTAAAAGTGTATTCCCAAGCTTTCAATGCTGAAATATCATATTACCATGATAACTTAGGTCTTGAAGCAGATTGTGTGCTACATTTGGATGATGGAAGATATGCGCTGATTGAATTCAAATTGGGAAGTGCTGAGATAGATGACGGAGCAAATAGTTTAAATGAACTTGAAAGATTGATTATCGAGCATAATAACAAAGACAATAATAAAATTAGAATTCCAGACTTAAAAATTGTAATAACAGGAACACAATATGGGTATAGAAGAGATGATGGTGTTTTTGTCATTCCAATTGGTTGTTTAAAAGATTAAATAGTTGAAATGTTTCGAGTGGGCAACCCTCAGGTCCACCATAACGAATAGTATATTTGATACGGTTTTGTTTTTGATGGAACTGGCTTAGTTAAGCCGTAAATTAAATATTTAAGGTGTTTATTAATGGTTAGAAAACGGCAAAAATAAGCACCTTTTTATTTTTCTGTTGCAAGTCATAAATTTGCAACCGTACACTGTAGATATATTGAAAATTGACTCGCGATAAATTGCTTACGACAAAACGGATTTTTGTACATAAATATTAATGAATCATCGATGTTCAAACTACAATCTTTATTAAAACTTTTAAAAAAAGTAGATAAAATTTTTACAAAATAAATATTATACTGATTTTATTTGTAATAAATTAAATGAAAAATATATATTCAATCTGCTTATTCAATGGAATCGCTAGAAAAACAAAACCAAGAAAAAAGGCCTTTACTTAATATAAAAGATAATTTTAAAAAATATATTACTGAAGAAGGTATTGAAGTTATAAGCCTAAAAGAGTGGTTATTTAGTGGTGAATGATTAATGCATATGCCAAAACGACTTTGTTAAATCAAGGTCGTTTTTATAAAAAACGTAGTATAATAGTATTATACAAGAGGATATTAGGCTACAAGATGTTTAACAAGAAAGATCAACAACGTAATACATTTCAATTATTCGGCGGACAAGCAAAAAGAGGATACGATTGGTGGTGGCATTCTTTTACTGCCATTGATAAAGAAACGGGGAAAGAAAAACCTTTCTATATAGAATTTTTTATATGTAATCCAGCATTAGCTCAGGATACTCCAGTTTTTGGACAATTAAAAGAAAATCAAGAAAGGGGAATTAGGCCATCATATTTAATGGTTAATGTTGGCACTTGGGGCGAAAATAAGGCTCAATTACATAGATTCTTTGCTTGGAGGGACTTTGATATTAAAAAGGATTGTCCATATGAAATTAAAGCCGATGATTGCTTTATCAATGAATATGAAACACATGGTCATATAAGAGTTACTAAAGAGGAAGCTAAAGCACATCCAGAGTACATGTCTGATGCAGGTGAGATAACTTGGGATTTGAAGATAGAAAAGCTAATAGCTTTTAATGTTGGCTATGGAGCATCAAAATTATTTAGAAAATTACAGTTGTTTGAGATGTTTTGGCATGCTGAAGGCATGAAGTCAAAATTTGAAGGAACTATCACATATAACGGAAGAGAATATATTGTAGACAAAGAAAGATCATATGGATATTCAGATAAAAACTGGGGTAAGGATTTTACATCACCTTGGGTATGGCTATCTTCAAATAATCTATATTCTAAAAAGCTAGGAAAGAAACTTGAAAACTCAGTTTTCGATATCGGTGGAGGCCGTCCAAAGATAGGGCCTGTTGCGCTAAATAGAAAATTGCTTTCAGCAATGTATTATGAAGGAAAGTGCTACGAGTTTAATTTTTCTAAGTTCTGGACGTTTACAAGAACAGAGTTTGAAGGAACAGAAACAGATACTCAAATTGTATGGCATGTAGAGCAAAAGACTTGGTTCAACAAAATGGTTACAGATATAACTTGCGAGAAAAAAGACATGCTTTGGATTAACTATGAAGCGCCAAATGGCAAAAAGTTGCACAATAGACTTTGGAATGGCGGAAACGGAAAAGGAACAGTAAAACTATATTCGCATGGAAAACTTATTGATGAAATCGAATGTTTAAATGTTGGATGCGAATATGGAGAATATGATAAATAATTCACATATTTTAATTGCCATTTTGTTGAAGATTCTCTATTAAATCATCAACACTTCCTATAGTGTTAACTATTGAAATTATGAACAGTGACAAAATAGGACGGTACTGAAAAAGTCTACTCAATTTAGCTTGACAATAGAATAATACGTCATATTTAGCAAAAAGTGTTAAAA
>SVHF01000041.1 GCA_015055975.1 Clostridiales bacterium
AAGTATTCATCCATTTTTTTATTTAATAATTCTTGATATATATTTATACGTTGTTGAACGTTAAATTTCAATTTATCGACCGACTCTACAAATGAAGCAAACTCATTTTGTTTATCTAATGAAGGGAATGGAATATATGTGTTTTTAATAATTCCTTGAGATATGTTTGGTTGGGCTCCACCCCAAGCCTTACTCACTAATTCTTCAGTTTTTGACCCAACTGCATAATAAAGGAATTCAGGCATAAATTTTGAATCAGGTAAAATAGAACATACTGCTTGATTAGTAGTAGTTTTAATTTTTAGTAAGCCGACTTTACCTGCTGTCGCACCATACATAGCTACAACAACACTATTTTCTGGTATCCATTTAGCCGATGAATTTTTCAATCCTAATTCTGTTATTTTATTTTTTACTTCTGTAATAATGCCAGCGTTAACCTCACCGCTACAAAGCCAGGGAATATTTCCGTTTGAATAATATTCAAGCCTACCTTTAGAAGGTGTCCCGCCTGATGTGGTTTTGAGAACATCTCCGATTTTTACAGTCTCAATGTCCTTGCTAAACATCTCGTTAAATCGTGATTTAACCATTTCATCATACAGATGAAGATCCTTTTTGCAATTATCAATCAAAATGTTTATTACATCTGCAATATCAATCAATTCTTTTTGTATATTTGGTTCTTTATATGGAATATCTATCTCGTTTGTATATTCTTTGCTAATATGCTTTAAACCTGTTCCTCTAAACCCAGCAGCTAGAATAGACAAATTATTATGTCGTAAGAAATAATACAAATACTTAGGCTTAATTCTTCCTTTTGATTTAAGAACAAAAATGTCTGTAGATACTGCAAACTTGCCATTATAATAATTGCAAGATGGCATACCTCCCGTGCCTAATACTACAAGTTCATCGTTAAACAAATAATTATCTATGCGTTTAACTTTAATATCAGAACTAGTAAAGAACGGATATAGGCCTTCATCTTTTCCTTCGCCTGCTTTTATCTTTGATTTTGGCATAAAATAGAATTCGTCTTTTAACAACATAATTGCGCCTCCATCGGATATATAAATCGTGATTTAATCAATTCGTCAAGCAACGCAAGTTGTTTTGTTTCAATTGATATCATTCTCTCTATGTTTTTAAATACTTTAACAGCCGCTTTTTGTTCTTCAACAATACGATTTGCTATTTCAAAATCGCATAAAACATCAAACTTTAAATTAAATCTAACAGAACCTGAAACACGTTGCTTTATTAGACGTTTTCCATAATTACTTTTGAAAAAATAATTCAAATATTCCTGATCCAAATCTTTTGAACAAGAAAATACTGTATACAATGGACTTACTATGACGTTTTCTTCTTTTAACTGACAATCAACAGAACCCACATTAATTCTCGAAGGGTTATATGCAAAAAAACCATAAGGAACAATCTTGTATGTACGCTTATCTTCGCTACTAACATCTTTCGTGAAATATTCTGTGCAAAAACCGTTGCTATTTGTAACGCTATATACTGGATAAGGATAATTACCCTTATTCTTTTTTGAAAATTCTTTAATAAACTCTCCCAATTTCACTTTCATGCTAAACCTCTTTATTTAACATTTCCTCTAAAGAGCCCATTAATTCTTCAGCTTCTTTATATGTTTTCTTTAAATCTTTAAATATCTCCGCTGTAGATCTATAGTTAATTTCTTCTTTTTCGATTTGCTTATATTTATTAAAACTTAAGTCATAATCTTTTTCTCGAATTTCACTAACTGGAACCATAAAAGATTGTTCAGTTCTTTTTCTATTTAATTCGGCATCAAGATTATCAAATCTAGAAATAATATCTGGTATATTTGAACCATCGACTGGAGAACGTTTAACATCTAATGTGTACCCGTCATTAGTCATATTATAGAACCATACATTATCCGTTCCGCCATTATTAGTTTTTTCAAATATTAAGAACGATGTTTTTACTCCTGCACCCTTACTTGCAGACCCCTTCTTTGACGAAGCACTGAATATGCCCATAGGCATAGAAACAACACCAATAAGTTTTTGCTTATCTATTAGTTCTCTTCTTAAAGATATAAATGCTGCATTACCATTTGTTAATACGCCATCTGGCACAATTGTCATACATCTACCACCTGGCTTTAATAGCAAGTCCATCAAAGCTACAAATAGCAATTCTGTCTTTTTTGTTTTTGTAATAGACAAAACTTTCCCATTGGTTGCAGACTCAACTAAACTGCCAGAAAATGGAGGATTTGCTAATACTAAATCAAATTTGCCATAGTATGAATTCAAATTCTCATTCTCTAGCAATGAGTCCATTGAAAAATGAGGATTGCTAATTCCATGCAAAATCGCATTCATATAACCGATTCTTGCCATATTTGGATCGTTATCATTGCCATAAAACATTCCCGTTTGGAAATACTGTTTATTCTTAACATTTAACAGCTCTTTTGCTTGGTGTTCTTTTATATATTTTGCTGCTTCAATTAAGAACCCTGCAGTTCCCATAGCTGGATCTATTATCGCATCACCCAATTTTGGCTTCATCATTTGAACCGCCATATCGATGATATGCCTTGGCGTTCTATATTGTCCAGATATCCCGCTGCCACACATATATTCATATACATCGCCCATTAAATCTAATTTATTAAAATCAAACTCATCATCAGACAACTTATCTACAACAGATGCTAATAATCTTTCTTTGTCATCAAATCCAAACGAATATCTTTTCGCATAGTTTCCAAATTGTCCTACCGACTCATTATCTGGATCTTTAATAAACTTAACTACATAATTTTTAATTCTTCGTGCTAAATCTGTTGGATTAAGATTTTTAAAATTTTTCCATCTTAGATCTGCATATGGGATTTCAAAAGCTAACTGCTTTTCTCCATTGATAATTTCATAATATTTATAATTACCATCTTTAAATACCAAATCGCTTTGTTTTGGTTGAATTCCAATCATTGCAGCATTAGCTTCTATTTCATTTTGTTTGTCATCAAGCATTTTAATAAACATCAAAGTAGTAAGTTGATTTACAATCTCAGATGTTTGTGCCATATTTTCGTTATAGAAATCTTGCCAAATGGCATCAATTTTATTTTTTATACTCCCTGTAATCATGGTGCCTCCACTCAATAGGTTTATTATAACAATTATATTTATATAATAAAAGAGACAAATGTTAAAAATTAATTTAGGAGGACAAAAATGACACTAAACGATAGAAACGACATTCTTAAAGGAGCAACAGCTTTTTTAAAGGAACATGAATTAAACCAATTACAACTACTAATAGACGATATTATTATCTCTCATAAACAAGAGAAAACAAATTCTGAATATTTACAGTTATTTGAAACCGCAAAAAATGTAGAAGGATGCTCAAAAGCATCATTAAAATACTACATATATATTCTTAATTCTTTTTTTAAGGAATGCACAAAACAAATAAACGACATCTCGACAGATGACATTAGAAATTATTTAGATTCTTTTTCATCTAAAAATATTTCCAAAACGTCAATGGATAATATTCGTAGGGTGCTATCATCTTTTTTCGCCTGGCTTGAAGAAGAAGATTACATTAGAAAAAATCCGGTAAAACGTATACATAAAATCAAATCTCTAAAAACTATAAAATTAGCATATAGCGATGAAAATATTGAAAATCTAAAAGATAATTGTTCATGCTTAAGAGATAAAGTAATAATAGAATTATTATCTTCAACTGGAATGAGAATAGGAGAACTTGTAAAACTAAATATCAACAATATTGATTTTGAAAATAAAGAATGTATCGTACTCGGCAAAGGCGGTAAACAAAGAAGAGTATATTTTGACTCAAAAACAAAACTACACTTAACCAACTATCTAAATTCAAGAATTGACGATAACCCTGCTCTTTTCATCTCTTTGTTTCGACCATTTAATCGATTGCAAATAAGTGGAATTGAAATTATGCTAAGAAAGCTTGGAGCAAAAACAAATATAGATAAAGTGCACCCCCATCGTTTTAGACGCACATTAGCGACAAAAGCAATAGACAAAGGGATGCCCGTAGAGCAAGTTCAAATATTATTAGGCCATACAAAAATTGATACGACTATGCATTATGCCATTGTGGATCAAAATAATGTGCGAAACTCCTATAGAAGATATATTGGATAAGTTAAATCACGATTTATAGAGTTATTTGGAGATGTAAATATAAACACAAAGAATTTTCCACTTAGACGATTTGAGGATATTTCAATTAATTTAGATTCAAAACGAGTACCTATAACAGAAAGCGAAAGGGTCTCAGGTCCATATCCGTATTATGGAGCTTCTGGTATAGTAGATTATGTGAATGACTGGATTTACGATGAAGACATACTGCTTATTTCTGAAGATGGAGCAAACTTATTGGCCAGATCTACTCCTATTGCGTTTTCTGTTAGTGGAAAATGCTGGGTTAACAACCATGCGCATGTAGTTAAATTTATCAGTCAAAACACAAGAGTTTTTATTCAATATTATTTTGCGCAAATAAGTATAGAAAAATATGTTACAGGGGTAGCCCAACCAAAATTTTCTCAAGGAAAACTAAACGCAATGCTAATTCCTTTCCCCAAAGAATCGTTGCAAGCAGAGTTCGCTGCGTTTGTGATGAAGATAGATAAATTGAAATTTATCGTATTAGAATCGTATTGTAAATCCTGTATGAATACAGTTATTAAAAACGAATTTATTGA
>SVHF01000042.1 GCA_015055975.1 Clostridiales bacterium
TCTTGCTAACGCCTAATGTCTCACAACATTGTCTAATAGACAATTTGTCTTTAAATAGCTCTATTGCTTTGTATGAAGCTTCTTCTTGAACTCTTGTAAACGTTCTTTCTCGAGAGAAATTTTTTTTTGAACTAATTCACGCTTTAACTTCTCAAGTTCTAACTCTTTCTTTAATCGCTCATTTTCTCTTTGTAATTTCTCAATCTCTGTTAATGGATGTAATGCGTTTCTTGTCTTTGCATCCATAATACCTTCTTCGCCTTCTTGCTCATACTTCTTAACCATATTAAATACTCTTGAATATGGTAGAGAATATATCTTTGCTGCTTCTTTGTAGTTCTTGTCATGCATTAAACAATAATGTACTATTTCTTTTCTTTCTTCAAAAGTTGTTCTTCTTCCTTTCATGCTATACACCTCAGGCATTGGTATTCTGTCTTTTAGTGTACCATCTTTATATGCTTTTATCCACTTTTGCAAAACGCTATCTGAAATGCCATACTTTGCAGCCGCTTTATCTACAGAATATGTCTTCAAAAAATATTCAACTGCTTCAATTTTAAATTCTTCCGTATATGCCTTATGCCTAGAGCTATCTCTAAAATAAGCTTCTCCATGAGCTTCGTATCCACGTGACCATCTACATAGTTGCCTTCGACTGCAGCCGAATTCTCTTGCAAGAGAAGTAGGTCCTATTGTTCCTTCTAGATATCTTTTAACGATTGCTATTTTTTCTTCTTTTGTAAACTTGCTTCTTTTATCCATTGAAAAACCTCCAAAGTTTTTACTTTTTCAAGTGTCCACTTTGGAGGTATCATATCAATAAAGAGCGCCAATATATAAACTAAATGAATTAGTCTGCAGCCGTGTGTCCATCAACAATTATTGGTTCTTTATCCAATAGCGCTTTTTGCTCGTCAGATAAATATTTGATATTTATTGCAGCATCTCCCATATATTTTTGCATCCAGCTTTCTGTTGCTACATAATAGCCTTTATCTCCTGCGTCCTTTCCCCAAGAGTTTTCTATCTTCCATCTATCTGGAACATCCTTTTTATTTAGATTTACACCACATAGCATCATTGCATGGTTGATTTCTATGTGCATTAAATCCATAGCTGGGCCTTTATCAAAATACAAATCTACCCCAAATACTGATTTATAGTCATAGCTTTGATCATCCCAAACTTCTGTTCCATCCCTATTTTGCAAGCAATCGCAACAAAACCAAATAGGTTTATTATCTTTAATTTGTGCTATGCACAACTTTTCCATATCATCATAAGATACATTTAGATATCTTTCCTTTTTGCCATAGATTCCAAATGAATATCTATCTTCATATAACTGATTAAATGTAAGCTCTGATTTTGGATATGTTGTAATTCTTACAAATTGATTTAAAAAGTCTTCGCCAAGGTATTTATTATAAAACTCTTTTGGTGTGCCCTTAAAATGCTCGAATTTCTTAACATTTAATACATCCTTGTCCTTTTTCTTGTCTTTATCCTTTTTATCGCTAGAATCGTCTATTTCGAAGTAATATTCAAACTTATCTTCAGGAACGCCATAGTTTAAAGCTATAATCTTATAAGCTTTCTTATTTGCCTTCTCAATTTCAGTTTCGAATTCTTCTCTTTGATCTTTTCCTTTTTCTTTTCTCAATACAATGTATTGTTGAACCGTTTGGCAAACAAGAGATGTTAGTAAATTATTCATTAATCTTGTTTGAGAAGATGTAATTGATTCTGGGAATATTTCTTTTGGTACAATACCGTATTTGTTTACAAGATTTACAAACATGCCCCAATTACCACCATCTTGAGATACTTGAGCTAAATGATCAGTAAATTCGTAATCTGTATATTTGAATTCCCCTTTATCGCGATATTGTTTTTCTACTAAATCGATAATTAATCTTACATCGTTATTGAATTTCTCGATTTTATCATAAAATGCCAAATATGATTGAGAAATCTCAAAATCATCAAGTTCTAGCTTTTTAATAATTTCTTCTCTAAGCAAATTACATCCTGCAAACATCCAACAACGCCCTGATGCTTTTTGGTTTGTAATTCCATGAGTTTTAACTTCATGAGAAAACATCATTTTTGTGTTAAATGCACGTAATCTTCTTCTTGATATTACCTTTTCAATAGTTGATGTTGACAATGCATTTTGAAGAATGTAGTTTTTATCATCCTTTAAATATTCTTTTTTATATTTTTGTAATTGTTCAATTGTTATATCTTTCATATTAAACACCTTGTCCCATTTTATATGCTTTATCTAAATAATCTTTAAATTTCAATATTTCGCCTTGGTCGGTAACTCCACCTGCAAATAAGCAATTCTTTAGTGTTGCTTTTTCAAAGCAATCTACCCAGCCTTGAATTCCTTGTATTGTACCTTGAGGAGTATAGTCCTCTTCTTCTGTTGCTGTAATTAGTCCATAAACATCTCTAAATTTATAATCGACTGAATATAGACAGTTTGCTCTATCAATTAAAGTTTTCATTTGACCACTCATAGAATAATAATAAACTGGAGTTGCCCAAACAATTACATCAGCATCTTTCATCTTTTCTACAATTTCAGTTGAATCATCTTTAATTACACAATGCCCGATTTGTTGGCACGCAAAACAACCTTTGCAATATTGAATTGTTTTGCCTCTCAATGTTACTAATTCTACGCTATTTCCTGCAGCAATTGCTCCATCTTGAAAAGCTTTTGCTAAATAATCTGAATTTGAATCCTTTCTTAATGATGTAGAAATAATTAAAACTTTTTTCATGATGCACCTCGGTTAATTAATAAATTAATTATATCACATAAAAGTTAATTAATAACGATGATTCTTTAATTAAATTAAATACAACAAAAAAACAAACAGGTAGGCGTCTAACACCATATTCTTTACTTGGTTTTTGGCATCATTAACATTTATTATTTTTATTAGAATAGTTATTGAGGTAGTTATTGGGATAGTGCAATAACTATTAACAAATTATTCTATTACCTCCCAATAGCCGCCTTTGTCTGGACCTACACGTTTTATAATCCCTTTATCCTTTAATTTTTTTATTTGGTATTTAACGCCATCTTCACTTAATTTCAATAATGTTGCCAAATCGCTTCTAGATAAATTAGGATTTGCTTTTAATAATTCTATTAATCTTTCTTGGGTAGTTTTCTGGGTAGTGCTTTCGTGTTCCTGGGTAGTTTTCTGGGTAGTATTATCGATTTCTTGGGTAGTATTTGTAAAACCACTTCTATCAAAAGGAATAACAACCTTTATAAATTTGCCATCAAATATATATGACTCATCACCATATGCCTTTGTAACAGTTGGCACTCCATGGCCACTTTCTTCTACAAAGCCACATGTTTTAAATATTTCAAATAATCTTTTATTTACTGGTTTACTAACTCCAAGCAAGAATTGTCTTTTAGATAGATCAGATGGAATTCCACCAAATGATTCTATTTCTAATCTATCTACATATACATAAATGCCAGGATTATTTGCTTCACTCCATTTGTAATGGACACAAGCATTGTACCATGCTTCTTTAAATGCATCCATATTAAACATTGGTTTTTCTTTTCTTGGTCTTACTTTTGTATCTACATATATTTGATTAATTGCTTCAATATAATTTTTGGCTTGTTCCATTGCAAGAAGTAAACATTTGCCACCAAATTCATTTCTTTTTAAATATTCTGTTTTATCATTAGTAGCAAATGTAGCAACGTTAATAACTATATCATTTTCATCAGCTAATAATTCTGCCATTAAATTATATTCGCCATTTTTAGTTCTAAGTCCTAAATTCTCTTCAAAAGTTGAATCATTATAATGATAATTATGAGTTGATAAATAATTCTTTAATATTTGAAAAGTTAAGTGAGTTCTTCTTGATTCAATGTTTGTTATATCGTTTGAGCCACTTAATTCAGCCCATAGTTCAGCTTCATATTTAGGAAATTTCTTTAATTTTTCTTTACTAGAGCCAATTCTAATAAATCTTTCATGATTAAATTCGGTTATAACATCTTTAGTAGCTGGTATTATTAAGGCCACCAATCTTTTATCATCGATATATACTTCTTCAAACTTAAAAGATATACGTGGTTCAAGATTTCTAGCAAGATAGTGCTTAAATACTTCAGAGCCATTAATATCTAAATCATACTTAAAATCAGTTCCCAATATCTTTCTTGTGTTATTTTCAACACCCCAAATCATATAAGCATAATTTTGTTTATGTAGCGTTGCTGAATTAGATAATGCAGAAATATACTCGCCAATATCTTGTGCGTGTTTTTCAGCTGGATAATTTGTTTTAAATTCTACCCATTCTCTTTCATCATTGTTATTTATGATTTCAAGTAATAGTTCTTTATTCATCAAAAAAAACACCACCTTTCAAGGATATCAATAGTATATCATATTATGCTAAAATTTCGATACTTTTGTCACTAATACTGTCACTATTTTGGACGCTACTGAAAAAGTAGGTTAAAAATCACTTGCAATTTGCATATATTGCTCAATCAGAAATGGTTGGGCA
>SVHF01000022.1 GCA_015055975.1 Clostridiales bacterium
TACTCAATAAATATACCATTATACGGACTTAACTTGTATACAAATACCTAAAACGGATTTAAATTAAATAATTAAACGCTTAATTTTTTTTTGAAATTTTTTATAAATCCTGTTGACATACCTTATTGGAAAGAATATAATCATACACGATAAACCTACTAACATAGTAGGCAAATAGGATGAAAAGAAAATGAAAAGAACAATAAAAGTTGAAATGTGTATGATGGGAGAAATGTGTAGTTACCTAAGGTAGCAGGGCTTTTGTTGCAAAAATTAAAAGAAAACACACAGGTCCTGCATGAAAGTGCAGGACTTTTTATGGAGATAAATATATGGAGTTATTATTAAGTTTTAATTGGATATCGCTTTTAGCATTAGCAGTAGTATTTTTACTATTTGGCTTGCTATATTATTTGTCTAATAAAATTAATTGGACATTTGTAATATTGATAAGCTTAGTGCTAGGCGTAATCGTTGGTATCGTATTTGCATCTGAAGATAACAAATATTTAACTTGGGTAGATTTGATTGGAGATATATATGTAAATATTATTACAGCTCTTGTTGCTCCAGTTATTTTAGTATCTATTATTTCAAGTTTTATTCAATTAAAAGACGGGAACAGCATGAGAAAGATAGGAATCCGTTCTGTATTTTGGCTACTACTATCTGCTTTTGTTGCAATCGTTTTAAGTATAATCTTTGGAACAGTTACAGGGCTTGGCAAAAATGCCGGTGCAATATTTAGTGAAATATCTAATGTATCATCAAGCACAATTGGTGCATATCAAGGACTAACAAAAACATTTGATAAAGTAATTCTAGATTTATTCCCAAGCAACCTAGTTGGAGATTTAGCAGCAAACAATGTTGTATCAATAATAATTACTGGTATTGCTATAGCTGTTGCATATATTAGTGTTGCTAAAGAAAAGGGTGAAGAAAAGATTGGTGTATTTAAAAAGCTTGTTGAATCTGTAAAAGAAATTCTATATAAGATATTAAGTTTTGTAATTGATTTAACACCATTTGCAGTATTGAGCTTAATTGCTGGCTCTGCAAGTAAGATATTCACAAATAAGGATGCAATTCTTCAATTACTATTATTGGTTGTAGCAATATATGTAGTATGCGCAATTCATACATATGGATACCACGCACTAATTTTAAAATTTGTTGCAAAGGTAAATCCATTTAAATATTTCAAAAAGACATCAAGATCTCAAGCTACAGCATTCACAACACAATCAAGTGTAGGAACATTGCCAGTTACAATTAATGACCTAACAAGATATGTTGGCGTTGATTCAGAAGTTGCAAACTTCACAGCACCTCTTGGGGCAACAATAGGAATGCCAGGATGCACAAGTGTATGGCCAGTATTGCTTGCAATATTCTTTGTAAATGCAACTGGTGCACAATGGGGAATTGGTAATTATATAGTACTTGCATTATTAGCTTTAGTTATGTCACTTGGTAGTGCAGGCGTTCCAGGAATCGCAGTTGTATCAGCAATAGGATTGTTTGGAATCTTAGATTTGCCAGTAGCGGCCGTAATCTTGTTGATGCCAATAAATACAATCTCTGACATGGTAAGAACATTAGACAACGTTACAACAGCATCAGTTTCAGCAACAGTTGTAGCAAGCCAATCAGGGCTATTAGATAAGCAAATATTTGAAGAGCAAAAGAAGGACTTAGAACAAGGAGGTATTGTAGATGGAGAAGCTATCTAGAGGAAAAATATATTTTATAGTCGTTGCAGCAATTGCATTACTTGCATTGATATTAGTAATAACTACATCTTCTATAACATATAGCAACGCCAAAAAAGCAATATCTGAAATAGGTGTAGTTGGCTACAACGAAAAGAGCAAAGGAAAGATTGATGACGCAAAATTAAAGTTTGATCAATTCCAAACAACACTAGGCGCTTCAATAACATTTAAAGTAGTAAATAAAAAAGTAGGCGAAGAAAATCTTCAAAAGGCAGAAGCTCAATATTCAGAAGCAGCAATAAGAGATGTTAACAATAAATATTTAGCTGGGGCCGAAGAAGATGAAATAAAGAAAGAACTAGCCGAAATAAGACAAATTGTCGATACGTATTTTGCAAATAAGGATTATTCATTAATTTCTAATTATTCAACGCTAACAGCGCTTGAAGCAAAATATGGATCTCAAGATACAGGTGCTTCTTACTCTCAACAACAAAGCGCCGAAGAACCAGAAATATGCTAAGAAAATAAATTTAAAAGGAGAACTATACAATGAAAACAACAACAAAAATTACAACATTAGTATTATTAGTCGCTATATTAGTAATTGCACTTAATGTTCTAACTTTAGTTGGTTGCCAAGACAATGAAGGAGATGGCGTTAATTTTGTAGCAACAGCTGAACAAGAATATTTCTATAACGACTACAACACAAAATCAAATGCAGATACAGCAAGACAAAATGGTGTAGATACATTTGAAAACAAGGATATCGTATTTAATGCGGTAACATACGAAGAATTAATTTACCTATTACAACAAGAAGGTAACTACCTAATTCTTCTAGGTGGAAGCTGGTGCCATAACACACGTGCTGCAGCAACATATATCAATGAATTTGCTCACCAATATGGCATTGACACAATCTACAACTTTGACTTCTATCTAGATGGCGAAACTTCATCTACACACGTTAGAGTTACAAATCCATCTGAATCAGCAACAAAGAATGCTGGACAAGAATACAACCATTTGTATGGTGAACTAATTTCTAGATATTTAACTAACTTAAATGATTGGGTTGAATATAAAGAAGGATCTACAAGTTCAGTTACATATACAAATGCAGATTCTCAATTAGTAAACGTCGCTAAACTTCAAGTTCCATTCTTATTCTTATACAACAAGGATAATACAACAAGAAGTGCATATGATTTAGCTACAAAGTCAGTTGTTTCAGCTCAAGCTCAAGATGGAGTTAAATACCCAATCGTAACAGGCTTTGAAGAAATGGTTGATAGAGATGATCAAGGCGTTTACACAACAATTTATGAAAAGAACGAAGATGGCACATATAAGAAGGATGCAAATGGTAAATATGTTACATCAAGAAATTACATCACAGATGAATACAAAGCTCGTTTAAAGAGAGTATTTGATTACATCAAAGATAATAATGTAACTTTATCAAAATACACAGATGCTGATTATATTCGTCAAGCATACAACGAAAAATCTGGTAGAGAAATCTTTGCAGCTGATAAAAAGATCAATTATGAAGTATTGAACTACAGACAATTCAACTGGTTGTTACAACAAGAAGGTGACTATGTAATCCTATTTGCAGGTTCATGGTGCGGAAACACTCAAGCTATCATTGATATTGTAAATGATTATGCAGTAGAACATAACGTAACAGTATATACATTTGATACAAAGCTTGATGGTGGTTATGCAAGAAAGTATTGGACAACAAATGCTAGCACAAATCGTTATCAAGATGCGCACATAAGAGTTAACAATTCAACTTTAACTCCATTATATGCAAACATTATTTCTAACTACTTAACAAACATCGTTACTCTAAACGATCAACAAGAACCACCAGTTAAGATTTCTTATACAAGTGGCGAACAAGTAATTTCTGTAAATAGATTGCAAGTTCCATTCTTCTTCTCATACAACAAAGATCATAAGGAAGCAGATGCACAAGCACCTATTATAAAGAGCTTAGAAATCATGTTATATTATGGTTCATCTACAGAAGAAGAATTTGCAAACTATAGAGCAAAGACTGCAGAAGTTTTTGAGTCAATCGCAAAATAGGTGAATCATGAAAATCGAGACTCTCTGTTTACACTCAAGCAATGAAAGACACGAATATGGATGTTTGACAACACCTATATACCAAGCATCCACATTCGTACACGCAGGTGTCGAAGATGAATCAAAATACAGTTATTCAAGATTAGCTAATCCAACAAGAGCACACTTGGAAGAGCTAGTCAAAAAGCTAGAAGACGGGGAGCATTGCTTTGCGTTTTCTAGCGGGATGGCGGCAATTACAACAGCTATAAAGCTTGTAAAGCCGCCAGCTCATATTATCGCTTCTGACGATTTATACGGCGGGAGCATTCGTCTGTTTATAAACGATGCATTGTCATATGGGTATGAGTTTGATTTCATTGACACATCAGATTTAGATCTATTGAAAAGCAAAATAAGAAAAGATACAAAAGCAATATATATCGAAACGCCATCTAATCCTTTGATGCATGTTTCTGATATTAAAAAAATATCTAAAATCGCTAAAGACAATAATTTATTATTCTTTGTAGATAATACGTTCTTAACACCATACTATCAAAAACCAATCTTGCTTGGCGCTGATGTAGTTATTCATAGTGGCACTAAATTTTTAGGTGGGCACAATGATGCATTGGCAGGTTTTGTTGTTGTTAAAGATAAAAAATTAGGAGAAGCACTTGCTTATCTATATAAAACGGTTGGTGCGTGTTTATCTCCATTTGATTCGTTTTTGATAGAAAGAGGAATAAAAACATTACCTATAAGAATGGATAGAATAAGCGAAAATGCAAGAAAAGTTGCTATATGGCTTAGAAATAATCCAAAAGTCAATAAAGTATATTATGCGGGATTTGAAGATAACAAAGATTATAACGTATCTATAAAACAATCTACAGGATTTGGTGGAATGATCTCATTTGAAGTTAAAAAAAGTGAATACGTTTCGCAAATTCTAAGAAATGTTAAAGTATTTCAATATGCTGAAAGCTTAGGTGGAGTTGAAAGTTTAATTACATTCCCAAAGAAGCAAACTCATGCTGATGTCAAAAAAGAGATATTAGAAGCAAAAGGAATTAACGATAGATTCTTACGTATATCTGTAGGAATTGAAAACGTAGAAGATTTAATTGAAGATTTAAGGCAGGCTTTTGAAGATGAAATATAATTTTGATGAAGTTATTAATAGACATAATACAAATTCTTTGAAATATGATTTTGCGCTTCAAAGAAAAAGACCTCAAGATGCGATTCCTCTTTGGGTTGCGGATATGGACTTTAAAACTTTAGATGAAGTCCAAAATGCATTAGTTAATAAATCTAAGCATGGAATATTTGGTTATTCTGAACCAACAAAAGAATATTTTGATGCATTAAATACTTGGTTTAAAAAACATCATAATTGGGATATCGATACGTCAAAAGTTGTATTGGCATGTGGCGTTGTATTTGCTATTGCTGCAACAATTAGAGCTTTAACAAAAGAAAACGATGCAGTACTGATTTGCCAGCCTGTTTATTATCCATTTGAAGAAACAATAAAAGTGAATAATAGAAAATTAATCGTTTCTGAATTAGTAAATATTAATGGACGTTATGAAGTTGACTATGAGGACTTTGAAGCAAAGATAGTGAATAATGATGTTAAATTATTTGTTTTATGTAATCCTCACAATCCAGTAGGCAGAGTTTGGACAAAAGACGAATTAGAAAAAATTGGAGATATATGTTTAAAGCACAATGTCTTTGTAATATCTGATGAGATCCATTCAGATTTTACTTATGAAGGAAATAATCATACTGTATTTTGCACAATAAAAAAAGAATTTGAAGATAACTGTATTGTTTGTACCGCTCCAACTAAAACTTTTAATCTAGCAGGGCTACATATTTCTAATATTTATATCCCAAATGATAGCGTGAGAAGAAAATATAAACTTGAAATGGATAGAATTGGCTATTCTCAATCTAACATAATTGGCATTGTTGCTTGCCAAGCAGCATATGAAAATGGAGATCTATGGTTAAATGAATTAAAACAATATCTAAAAGGTAATTTAGAGTTCGTAAGAAACTATATAAATACTAATTTGCCAAAGCTTAAATTAATTGAACCAGAAGGAACTTATCTTTTGTGGATTGATTGTAAAGGATTAGAGCTTTGCGATTATGAATTAAAAGAACTAATAAATTATAAGGCAAAAGTATGGGTAGATGATGGATATGTGTTTGGTAAAGGTGGAAGCGGCTATATACGAATAAATATTGCTTGTCCAAGGTCTATTTTAAAGCAAGCATTAGATAGGATAAAAGGTGTTCTATAAGTAGAACTTAAAATAATATAAAATCCCATGTTGACATAGCATGGGTTTTTTATTACAATAGAAATGATAGACGGACTATCATTTTGAGAGGGCGTATATCAAGGATTTAGGGGGCGATGATTGTGAGTATTAAGGAAGCAAAGTTAAATTTTATTGTCGAATCAGCACAAAAATTGTTTTTCAAAAGGGGAATCGCAGCCGTAACAATTAAAGATATTGCAAAAGAAGTAGGCGTTGGGGAAGCAACTATTTATAGACACTTCCAAAAAAAGCAAAACCTAGTTTTAGCTGTTGCAATGTCTATATTTGGGACAGTATCTCAAGAGTATTTCCATCAATCTCAATACAAACTTGGATATGAAAAAATTGAAGCTTTCTATATGAGCTTCTATAACATTTTTAAAGTTCGTAGAGACTATTACAATTTCTTAGCAGAATTTGATTTATACATTGCAGAGCAAACAACAGATCTAGGTGCGTATGAAAACGGAATTAGAACATTCTTTGACGATTTCAATTATGCATATAAATTAGGCCTTCAAGATGGTTCTATTAAAGAAGTAGAGAATATTGAGGTATTCTACTTTACTACAACACATGCTTTATTAGAGCTATGCAAAAAGCTTGCAGCCGATGCAAAGATTTTAAAGCAAGATGGAAAATATTCAACAGAAGAAGTTGAAACATTAATTAAATTGTTTTTAAGTAATTTAAAAAAATAACAAGAAGATGAGGAGAGCATTATGGAAGAAACAAAAACAACTAAGAGACTATCTAAAAAGCAAATTTGGATTTTCGCTCTTGGACAATTAGGATGGTCAACACTAAGCGGTATTATCGGTGCATGGTTGGTAACATTCTATTTGCCAACAACAGCAGATATTGAAGCTGGTGCAACACAATTTATCCACCCAGGATTAATTATTGGTGGATTTTTAACAATTTTAGGTTTAATTACTGCATTATCTAGAATATTCGATGCCGTAACGGACCCACTAATTGCATCGCTTTCAGATAGAAGCAAAAATAAACGTGGTAGAAGAATCCCATTTATGCAATATGCAGCAATACCATTAGCTATTGTTACAGTATTGTTATTCTGGGCTCCAGTTAATGAAATTTCAGGAATTAATATTGCATGGATTTCAGTATTCGTAATTTTGTTCTATACATTTATGACGATGTATTGTACACCATACAATGCGTTGATTTCAGAATTTGGTAAGACTCAAGAAGATAGAATGGCAATTTCTACTGCTATTTCTTTAACATTCTTTGCAGGTACATTACTTGCTTACACTCCATTCGTATTTGCAGGCGTTCTAAGAGGTATGGGCGTTTCATTTGCGATGAGTTATAGAATTATGTTTATCATTCTTGCTGCTATTGCTGCAGTTTGTATGTTAATTCCAACATTCTTATTAAATGAAAGAGATTTCGTTGATGCAGTTCCATCAAATGCAAACATGATAAAATCACTTGCATCAACATTTAAGAATAAAGATTTCGACGTATTCGTTGGATCAGATATTATGTACTGGGTTGGTTTAACACTATTCCAAACAGGACTTCCATTCTTTGTTAAGGTATCTATGCATATCAACGAATCATTCACAATGATTTTCTTAGGCGCTATGACAGTTCTATCTGCAGCATTCTATCCATTTGTAACAAAGATGGTTAAGAAGTTTGGTAAGAAGAAGTTAGTAATTGCAGGATTTTTGGGATTAGCACTTGCATATATAATTACAGCATTATGTAATTTACCATTTGTTGATGGTAGTGCATTTGCATACATCTTTGGTGTGTTAATCGTAATTATTGCTGCATTCCCAATGGCACTTCTTGGTATTATTCCACAATCAATCGTTGCGGATATTGCAGAAGCTGAAGCTATTCAAACAGGCGAAAACAGAGAAGGTATGTTCTTCGCTGCTAGAACATTTGCTATGAAGTTTGGTCAATCTTTAGCTATGCTTTTATTCACATCTTTAGCAATCATTGGGGCTACACAAGATATGTCATCAAATGATATTACAGCAACTAAACTTGGTATGACTTGGGTAGCAATTGTAGCTATTATATTCTGCGTACTTGGTGCAGTTATCTTATTCTTCTACAAAGAAAAGAAGATTATGAAGATTATCATCAAAGATACAGATAAAGAATTTATGAATGCAATTAATGCAGAAAAAGATCCAGGTGAAGCAAACGCAGCTGACGAGGCTCCAGTTCAAGAAGAAAAAGTTGAGGAGGAAGTTAAATGATGGATAAGAGCAGTGTAATTTTTGGAAACGAAATGGATGCAAAAACTATTGCAGCCGCAGAAAAGTCAAAGAAAAAATATATTAAAAAATATGGCGATGATTCTCAAGCAGATTATAAACTTGGATTCAAAGCAATCGACACTCTAGATTTTATCGATGGTTCAAATATAGTATTTGCGGATAAGCAAGAAACATTTGATCCAAAAGGCTTAATCGTAGGAAACATCAGAATGGGATTTGGCCACTATAGAATTTCAATTGCTATGGCATCTTGTGCAAAGGCATTGGGATATAAGCCATATTGGTTAGACTTAGCATCATTTGATGCTACAGGTTCAAAGATGATTAGAGAACAAAATGATATGTATTCTCTAGCTTCAAGAATCAGTCAAAAGTCTAAGCTATTCAATAAACTTGTATGGGAACCACTAAATTGTGAAGGCTTCAAGAAGATTACATACAATGCAAAAGACCAAAAGAATTCAGAACTTTTAGTTCCTATCTTTAAGAATATTCCAAAAGATATGCCATATATTGCAACACACGTATGGCCATCTCAAGCAGCTATCCATGCTGGTATGACAAATGTAGTTAACGCTATTCCAGATAACTGGCCAATGGGTCTACATTTATCTGAAGGTGCTATGCATACTGTTCAAACTCCATTTGCTTACTTTGGATATAAGACATTGAATGGTTTTGCTAAGACTCCTCTAAAGGGCATTCCAGAAGATCAATTAAAGATGGTTGGATGTTTTATCGACCACGAACTTTTGGTTAACCTAGAAGAAGATAACAAGCTAAGAAAAGAAAGAGCTCAAAAGGATAAGCCAATGAGAATCTTAATGACAGTTGGTGGAGCTGGTGCTGGATATGATATGTATCTTGCAATGATTAAGCACTTAATTCCATACGTAAATTCTGGCAAGGTTGCTTTAATTATTAACTTTGGTGACCATAAAACTGTTTATGAAAAATTACAAAAAGATATTGGCGATATGAAGACAACAAACTTCTTCAATGAATATGCAAAGCTAAAGGATTTCGCTAAAGAAATTAGAAAAAAAGATGTAAATGGTATTTATGCTATCTACAACGAAAATCTATTTGAAGCAGTATATTCTACAAACCTTCTAATGCCAGTATCTGACATGCTTGTAACAAAGCCATCTGAACTTGCATATTACCCAATACCAAAGGTATTCATGAGACACATCGGTGGCCACGAAGTATATGGTGCTATCAACGGTAGAGAAATTGGTGATTCAACTCCAGAATGTCCAACAGAAGAAACTATCAACGCTATGTTTGATAAGCTTTTAGAGGATAAGGAATTGTTCTGCCATCTTTGCGATAGAATCGATGAATTGAAAAAGCAAGGCCATTATGATGGCGCATATGAGTGTGTTAAGTTAGCAACAAAGAAAAAATAAATAGCCTTATAGTTAGTTCTACTAAATATATAACTTAAGGGGGCATCGGAGAAGTCATTTCTCCGGTGTTTCTTTTTATAGTGAAATGAGCTAATGAAATAAGGGTGCATTTTAAATGCACCCTTTGTATTTTTGTTGTGTTAGGAATTAGTACTCAATCTTTTTAGCGATATATGCTTCTAATTCAGAAATAGGCATTCTTACTTGTTCCATTGTATCTCTATCTCTAACTGTTACTGTATCGTCTTGAAGAGTATCGTAGTCGATAGTTACGCAAAGTGGAGTACCAACTTCATCTTGTCTTCTATATCTCTTACCGATTGAGCCTGCATCATCGTAGTTTGCAGAGAACTTCTTAGCAAGATTTCTATAAACTTCAGATGCCTTTTCAGATAAATCTTTCTTCATAAGAGGAAGAACGGCAACCTTGTATGGTGCTAGAGCTGGATGGAAGTGCATAACTACACGAGAATCGTTTTCCAATTGTTCTTCTTCGTATGAATTGCAAAGAATTGCGAGTACCATTCTTTCTACACCTAAAGATGGTTCAATAACGTATGGTACATATCTTTCGTTTGTAACTGGATCGATATATTCCATGTTCTTACCAGATTGCTTCATATGACAATTTAAGTCGTAATCTGTTCTATCTGCAACGCCCCAAAGTTCGCCCCAACCCATAGGGAATTTGAACTCAAAGTCTGTTGTTGCTTTAGAGTAGAAGCAAAGTTCGTCTTTATCGTGATCTCTTAGTCTTAATTTATCTTCTTTAATACCAAGACCAAGTAGCCAATCTTTACAGAAGTTCTTCCAGTAGTTGAACCATTCTAAATCTGTACCTGGTTTGCAGAAGAATTCAAGTTCCATTTGTTCGAATTCTCTAACACGGAAGATGAAGTTACCTGGAGTAATTTCATTTCTGAATGATTTACCGATTTGACCAATACCAAAAGGAACCTTCATTCTTGTTGAACGTTGAACGTTCAAGAAGTTAACGAAAATACCTTGTGCTGTTTCTGGACGAAGATAGATAGTTGTTGATGAATCTTCTGTAACACCTTGGAATGTCTTGAACATTAAGTTGAATTTTCTAATGCCAGTAAAATCTGATTTACCACATGTTGGGCAAGGAATCTTGTTATCTTGAATATATTTTTCCATTTGCTCATTTGTCCAACCAGCAATGTTCATTTCGATACCTTTTTTCTTATTCCAATCTTCGATAAGATTGTCAGCTCTATGACGAGCTTTACAATGCTTACAATCCATTAATGGGTCAGAAAAGCCTCCAACGTGACCAGATGCTACCCAAGTTTCTGGGTTCATTAAAATTGCGCAATCAAGACCTGTGTTTAGTGTATTTTCTTGAACGAATTTTTTCCACCAAGCCTTTTTAATGTTGTTCTTTAACTCTACGCCTAAAGGACCATAGTCCCAAGTATTTGCAAGACCGCCATAAATCTCGCTACCAGCAAATACAAAGCCACGACCTTTACATAAAGCTACTAGTTTGTCCATTGTAAGTTCTGCCATAATGTTATGCTCCTAAAATTTAATTCATTGATAATTATATGTGTGCGCACATAAAAAGTCAAAGAAAGTTTGTTACTCGAATATAAAAATAGTGTATAATGCATATGTATGATAGATTTTCTAAAGTATTGGTTACAAACAAGCATAAAGCCTATTTGGTATAAAATCTGGAGATATATTGCATTTCCAGTTATCTTTTTAATGTGGGTTTTATGTATTGGCGTATTTCAAGATTTCTATTGGACATTATCTTTATATGTAATACTTCCAGCAATAGTTTTAGATTTAATTTTAAATCTATGTGCATATTTTTTAATTGAAAAGAAAAAGAATATTTAGTTAAGTCTTGCGCAACGATTTTCTATTAAATCAATGGTTTTTTCTTTCAAATCATCAGGTAAATATGATTCATTGCATAAAGAAATTAGCTTGTCTTTTTTGCTTATAACGCTATTGATTAATCTTGTTGCGACGATTGGAGTTAAGTTGCAATAGTCTGCTAGCTTATAAAAACTATTTTTTGTAATATTGCGCTTTTTGCCGTTAATAGTTAATGCGGTTTCTTCTGTATCTAAAGGATTAACAATGTTAACAATTAGTAAATCATATGCAGGCGAAAGTATATATTTATTATTTGATTGAATAAGAGAAAAGTTCTTTAAGTGCATATCTGAGTTTCCTACTACGAACGAGAATACAAGTCTTAAGTAGAATTCTGTCATATCTAGTCGTGCGTTTGAAGAGTAATTGGCAATAATATTTGAGCAACGTTCATACGAACTTTTGTATTTGTCAATTGTCTGTCTACCATCAAGCTGACAAAAATCTTCCATTGCAATCTTTTGTGAGACTCCATTTTGAGAAATACGGTCGATACGCTTTGTAATGTAGGCTAATTCTGAGTTAAGTCTAATTAAGCCATATGGGACTGTTTTGATACCAACAACTTGAGCCATTTGCATTGTTAGATACTCTGCTTCTGGTAAGCATCTATATTCGTTTGATTGTGGTTTTAAAATGTATCCCTGTGGATAGTTTATTAAAGTAAGACGTGATTCTTTACCTTTAGTTTCTAAGTGCAAAGATAATTTTTTTTGTACTCCAGTAACACCGCCAATTTGAACTGATTTAGATAATATATTTTGAAGTTCGTCTTTAGATATGCTGATGCGAGGAAAGAAACTACTGTTAAAGAATTTTTTTGTACAGGAAATGTGCCAAGATGAGTTTTGCTCATCTATAGAAGGGCTAATTATTTCTTTTCCGCAGCAAAGACACTTCATGATTTCTCCTTTCTTATTGATACATTCCCAATGCTATCATAACAAGTTGCTAATAATAGTCCGAATCTATCATTTTCGTTTAGCTTCCAGTTGTGAGATATTGTTGCAAGTAACCAGCCTTCTGGAATTAATCCGTCGAAAAAAGAAAATAAAGTTTTAGAGACATATGGTTCTTCTTTTAGTGGGAGTGTTAGGGAAACGGCTCTTGGGGAGTTGCTATTGATGTAATCCAAATCGTAAGCAAATTTATATCCGGCATCGATTTCGGATATTGTTCCGCAAAAAGTATCGTCTATGTATACATATGCAGTGCGATTTTCCATTATTTATCCTTTTCTATTGGACCAGGGATTGCTGTAGCGTTAAACATAGATAGAGCGATATTTACTTTATCCATTCTAACAGTTTCTTTCCCTTGTTCTAATTCGCGAACAAACCTTAGCCCCAATCCGGACCTCAAAGCAAACTCTTGTTGTGTTAATCCAACTCTTTTTCTTTCGGTTTTAATAAACTCAGCTATTTTATTCATGGCATTATTTTACACCCGATAAGGTACAAAGTCAATGCATTTTACATATTTTGCACCCGAAAGGGTATAAACAATACATCGCAGTTGTAAAATACACCCGATAAGGTATAAATTACACTATTCAACGACTGCACTATGGCGGTTGTCATTATTTAAGGCTTTTGTTTATCTTCGATTAATTTTTATCAATGATGTTGTCATTTTATGGCCCAAACCTAGTTATGGTTGTTTATTTTTGGTTGTAGGCTAATAACGTTCATTTTGTGGCACACTTCGTATTTTGCGCACGTGTATATGCTTTTTTGCTTTGCTATAATGAAAATTAAAGGAAAACTTATATTTATTTAGGAGGGCACTACTAAATGATTAAAACAAAAAATATATCAAAGAGTTTATATTTAGTTTTGATCTCTATTTTGCTATTAACATTAGTTGCTAGCATATTTACTATCAAGACAAAACATGAAGCATATGCAGAAGAACTAGGATTATATATCGGGAATACTGAAGTTGATACCGATCATACATCTGGTACAGGATGGAGTTATGATCCAGCTACTCACACATTAACTTTAAACAATTTCAGTTATAATGCAGAAGGATATACAGTAAGTGACGACACTTCTGTTATTAGATATGATAGGAGTGATAAGTTAACAATTGAACTAGTTGGAGAAAATGTAATCAAAAACACATCTAATGAGTTTAAAGTATATGGACTTTACATTACGTCAGCTAACGTTGAAATTAAAGGCAGTGGAAGATTAAATGTTGAAGTTACAGGAGATGCTTCATATGCAAGTTATGGAATGTATTTAAATAGTGGCTCTTTAACGATTACTAATGCAACTGATGTTGTTGCAAAAGGTGGCGCAACTGGTTGGGCAAGTGATGGTATTTATACTAGAGACGGGCTTACTATAACAAATTCAAACGTTTCAGCGACCGGTGGAGTCGCATATCAAACATCTGATGATTCTGCATATAGTATAGGTATTTTTTCTGATGGAGCAGTAACAATAAATAGTGGCATACTTGTTGCAAACGGACAACAAGCAACAGCAGCGTCTGGACCTAGTTATAGCGTAGGTGTTTATTTTTCTGGTGGCAATATGACCATTGCAGGAGGTGAAGTAACAGCATATGGCGCATCAACAGGCACTATAAGTGCAGGTGTTTATTCTCCAACAAGCAATTTAATTGTTACAGGAGGTCAAGTGCAAGCATTTGGACATGAGGCAAATGCATCAAATGGCGTATCTGCAGGAGTATATACTAGGGCATATACGCAAAGTGCTGGTATAGTTTCTGCACAGGGTGGAGATGATAGCACTACTAGCGCTGGTATCAAAGCAAATAGTTTAGCATTTACAGATGGAGAATTAATAGCAATAGGAACAGATACAAGTGTATCATCATATGGGATTATGTGTGACGCTGAAAATGCTGTTACGATAGGAGAAAATATTGATGATTTTGAAGCATGGGGTAAAACTCAAGCGATTTCGGGAGTGATTGTTAATGCAGTTTATATGTATGGTTGGCTAGACACTAAAGGCATAGAAGGTGGCGCAATGCTTGAGCAAAATGTAGGCACAGGTGCAAGCAGTTACAAGTTGATAATAGCTCCATATTCTGCGCCAACTCCAACACCAGAGCCAACTCCGACACCAGAACCAACTCCAACGCCAACACCAGGACCAGAGCCAACTCCAACTCCAGAACCAACTCCTTCTTCAGATGGTTCTAGAACAGATACAGATTCAGGCGTAACAGTTGAAACATCAGATGGAACAACTATACCTCAAGATATTACTTTAAAAGTAGTAGTTAAGACCGAAATTTCAAAGGTAGAAGGAAAGGTTGATCCAGCTAAGGTTCAAGCAAAGGTTTCTTCTAAAGAAAAGATTGCAAAGGTATATGACGTTAAGTTAATTTAAACAGAAGGCGGAATTGAAACAGAAATTCAACCAGAAGACATTAAGCCTGGTATGAAGGTAAAAGTTGAAATCCAACTTCCAAAAGAAGTTAAAGCAAAAGGCTTAAGAATTCTTCATGTACATAACGATGGTACAATTGATGAAATCAATGATGTAGCAGTTGCAAACGGAGTAGCTGTAGTTGAAGTTGCAAGCTTTTCTCAATTTGTATTAGTAACACCAGCAGCTCATGGATTCTGTATTGGATGGATAGTATTTATCTTTGCAATGGTTGAAATGCTATGCGCATGCGTATATGCTATATTGAAATTTGGCTTAATTAAAGATATCGTTGCTAAATTAAAATTAGATGCTTTATATAGCAAGTTGAATCTATTGAGCTTAATTGGAATGTGCGTAGCTGGCGCAATCTTCTTATTTGCGTTAATTGCTCTATGCGTACATCAATGTGCGATTTCAATTATCTCATTCATTTTAGCTTCTCTAGTTTGTTGTTTCTTTACATATTTCTTCTTAGAAGATAGAGATTTATTAAAAAAGATGAAGTCAGAAGCAAAAACTGTAGATAAAGACGTTGACAGCAAAGATATTAAGGATATTGAGGAGTAGTCAGATTTAGACGAACAATCAATCAAATTAAATAGCCTCTAAAGTGAAAAAGCTTTGGGGGCTATTTGTGTGTTTAATAAATATTTAGCCAAGATAAAAACTAATATTGCCTATGTATATAATGTGGTATTGACCACATATTATCCTTGTTTTACAATCGTGGTGGATTAAGTTTCTAAATATCTTAGATATTTTGGAACTTGAGGAGGTTATATGAAATTAAAAGCAAAGAGCATATCACTATTGTTAATACTAGCAATTGTTTTAACTATGCTTAGTGTTTGTTTTGTGACTATTTCAAATAATAAGGTTGCAAAAGCAGATAGTGCAGTAACTATGGATGGAGATGGAAGTAAATCTAATCCATATCAAATTAGGACAAAAGCCCAACTTGAAAAATTCCGTGATATTATAAACGGGCTAAATGGTGAGCAAAAAGACAATGATGCTTGCGCAGAATTGCGTTGTAACATTGATTTATCCGGAAGTGATACAGATCAATGGACACCTATTGGAACGGCATATAATGATGCATATGAAGGGATTTTTGATGGCAGAAATCATTCAATTAGCGGACTATATATTTTATTTAACAATAGCGCAGAATATTGCAGAGTTGGCTTGTTTGCTTATACGGGCTACGGTGTAACAATAAAGAATCTTATTGTTAATGGCCAAATTATAGTTGAAGCTACAAGCGGTGGAACAATTGGAGGTATTGTATCAAATGTATATAATAGTAACGCTTGCATAGACAATTGTAAAAGTAATGTTCATATTATAGATAATTCAGCAAAGTGCTATACTGGTGGTATTGTAGGTTCAAATTCAGCAGAGATACGTAACTGTATTAATACTGGCAACATCGATGGTGGTAAAATAGTTGGTGGTATTGCAGGCGAATCATCAGCCCCAATTAATCATTGCTTTAACGTTGGCGACATTACGTCAAACGCATTAGAAGAATCAGCAGCAGGGGGTATTGTTGGAAGAGCAAATTATGGCGACATAGAAAGTTGTTATAACATCGGAACAATCAGTGGAAGATATGGCGTTGCAGGTATTGTGGGAAAGTCTGGAAACTATTCTTCTAATGTAACATACAAACTATCTAATTGCTATAACGATGGGGTTATTAATACCACGTATCAAGTAACAGGTGGTATTTCTGGAGAAAACCAAAGAGCCATTGAAAAGTGCTTTAACCATGCTGTAGTTCATAATACAGGCTCAGAGTCAGAAAAATGGACTGGCGCAGTAGTTGGAAATAATACAACTGGTTATAGAGATGGCCAAGGAACAGTATCAGGCTGTTATGCTCTTCAAGATACATATGAGGTTTTAGTAGGAAGAGCAGATCCATTAGCAGGTAACGCAACTGGTGTTGCGTTCCTTTCAGAAGCTAATTTTAAACAACAAGCAAGTTTTGTAGGCTGGGATTTTGATACAGTTTGGGAAATGAAGGAAAACGCATCTTTCCCAACTCTTCGTAATATGCCTGAAATTAACGAAGCTCCAGATGAACCAACTCCAGAACCAACTCCAACACCAGAGCCAACACCAACTCCAGAACCAACTCCAACACCAGAGCCAACACCAACTCCAGAGCCAACACCAACACCAGAGCCAACACCAACTCCAACACCAGAGCCAACTCCTACACCAACTCCTTCTTCAGGTAGTTCTAGAACAGATTCAGGAACAGGTGTAACTGTTGAAGCTTCCGATGGAACAGAGATTCCTCAAGAAATTACTCTAAAGGTTGTAGTTAAGGCAGAGATTACTAAAGTTGAAGGAAAGGTTGATCCTGCTAAGGTTCAAGCAAAGGTTTCTTCTAAAGAAAAGATTGCAAAGGTATATGATGTTAAGTTAATTAAAACAGAAGGCGGAATTGAAAAAGATATTCAACCATCTGAAATTAAAGAAGGTATGAAGGTAAAGGTTGAGATCCAACTTCCAAAAGAAATAAAAGCAAAAGGTTTAAGAATTCTTCATGTGCACAACGATGGAACTATTGATGAAATCAATGATGTAGCAGTTGCAAACGGTGTGGCTGTAGTTGAAGTTGCAAGTTTTTCTCAATTTGTATTAGTAACACCTGTATCTCATGGTTTCTGCATTGGATGGGTAGTATTCATCTTAGCAATGCTTGAAATGTTATGCGCTTGTGTATATGCTATATTGAAATTTGGCTTATTTAAAGATATCGTTGCTAAATTAAAGTTAGATGCTTTATATGGTAAATTAAGTCTATTAAGTTTAATTGGAATAAGTGTATCAGGTGCAATCTTCCTATTTGCTCTAATTGTACTATGTTTACATCAATGCGCAATTTCTATTATTTCATTCATCTTTGCATCAATTGTTTGTGGATTCTTCTCATACTTCTTTATGGAAGATAGAGATGTATTTAAGCAAATAAAAGAAGAATTAGCAACAATAGATCAACCTATAGATAGTAAAGACATTAAAGATATAGAAGAATAATCTTTGCTTATTAAAAATAACTACGAAGGCCTAGTTTTTGGGCCTTCGTTTTCGTTTTCTAGGTGGTTGTTTTATTTGCCTAATTCATCTTTAGATGTTATACTCATTTTGGTTAATGGCACGAAGGCTATATAACTAAAAAAATAAAAGTCACAATTAGATGGGTATCCGAAAGGAACTCAAGCGAGGTTGAAAATGAAACAAACTTATACTAAAAAGATTGCGCTTTTAGCGCTAATGACGGCACTAATTATTATTTTCTGTTTTGTGCCAATCACATTCGGAACAATTTCCTTAGCATTAATGATATTACCAGTTTTAATAGTTGCACAAGTCGAAGACTTTACAACTACAACGATTTTATCGTTCATTATGGGTATCATTAACTATATAGCTTGGTTTACAACAAAAGCTGCATCACCACTAGCTCCAGTTTTCCAAAACTTCTGTGTATGCGTTGTGTCTAGAACAATGATAGGTGTTGTTGCATGGCTTGTAAGATACTGGCTTCAAAGATTATTAGATCACTATAGTGTAGAGGGTGCAAAAAGAATTGCTGCAGATCAAGCAGTGTACTTTACCTCAGCAGCACTAGGGACAATTACAAACACATTGTTTGTTGGCTTGTTTACGATACTTTTCTTTAATAATAAAGAACTATCTAATGGAACAGCTATAAATATTGAATACATTTTGGCATGGTTCTCATTGAACTTTGTAATAGAATTTATTACATTTGCTATCATCACACCGCCAATTGTATTTGCACTAAAGAAAGCTCATCTTGTAGAAGATAAGAAGGTAGATAAAAAGGCCATTTTAGAATCTCAAGATATAGAAAATACAGCTCAAGTGAGCGAGTAACAAAACAAGGGGATAATATGCTTTTAGTAATAGACGTAGGAAACACAAACATCAAACTTGGTATTTATGATAAAGACAAGTTAGTTCAATCTTGGAGATTATCTGTTAAAGTTGCAAGAACGGCTGATGAATTCGGTATTTCAATGGACTCATTGTTCAAGACAAAGGGGCTTGGGTTTAACGATATTGATGGTATTATCATGTCATCAGTTCAACCAACACTAAACTACACAGTTGAGCACGCTTGTAAATATTATATGCACAAAACTCCAATTATGGTAGGACCTGGAATTAAGACAGGATTAAATATCAAATATTTAAACCCACATGAACTTGGGGCAGATAGAATAGTTAATTCTGTTGCTGCATATAAGCTTTATGGTGGACCTTGTATTGTTGTGGATTTCGGAACAGCAACAACCTTTAACGTTATATCTGAAAAAGGCGAATTCTTAGGAGGCTCAATTGCTCCTGGGATTAAGACATCACTAGAAGCTTTAGTTTCAAATGCATCAAAACTAACAAACGTAGAAATCCAAAAGCCAGATTCATCAATTGGAAAGACAATGATGACAAATCTACAATCAGGAATTGTATATGGAATGACAGGGCTTGTTAAGTATTTAATTGACAAAATGAAAGAAGATTCAAACCTTCCAGATGCCAAGGTAATTGTTACTGGTGGATTGAGTGAGCTTGTATGTGGCGTAGATAAATCTTTAAAAATTTTTAAAATAGATAGATATTTAACGCTAAAAGGGTTAAAATTGATATACGACATGAATAAAGAATAAAGAGGTACAAGATGAAAAAAGTTGGCGTAGCAATTTTAGGATTAGGAGTTGTAGGTGGCGGTACTTGCAAGATCTTAATGAACAGACGTGAAACAATCAAAGAAGAATATGGCGTAGATGTAGAAATCGCAGCTGTTTTGGATTTACGTCCAGAAAGAGTAACAGCACTTGGCTTAGATTTAAGCATTCTAGCAAAGTCTATTGATGAGATTTGTGAAAATCCTAATGTAGACATCGTAGTTGAATGTATGGGCGGACTTGAGCCAGCAAAGACATTCTTAACAAAAGCCCTAGAAGCAGGAAAGAGCATTGTTACATCAAACAAAGAAATGTTTGCAAAGTCATGGCCAGATCTAGAAAGAGCAGCTCAAAAGACAGGAGCTGGACTTTACTATGAAGCAACAACTGGTGGCGGTATGCCAATCATAAGAACAATGACAACAGCTATGCAAGCTAACAACATCTTGGAAATCAAGGCAATTATAAATGGTACAACAAACTACATTCTAACAAGAATGACAAATGAAAATGCAGACTATCAAGCAGTTTTAAAGGATGCGCAAGCTTTAGGATATGCTGAAGCAAATCCAGTTGCTGACGTTGAAGGTTATGATTCAAGCTATAAGCTATCAATTTTATCTTCACTTGCATTCAACAAGCGTCTTCCTGTTGATTTAATATTTAGAGAAGGTATTACAAAAATTACAGCAGAAGATATCAAGATTGGTAAAGAACTTGGCTACATCGTAAAGCTTTTAGCTATTGCTAAGCAAAAAGATGGAAAGATTGAGGCAAGAGTTCATCCAGTATTCTTACCACAAGATCACCCACTATCTTCAGTTTCTAATTCATTCAACGCAGTATTTGTAGTTGGTGATGCAGTAGGAGATATTATGATTTACGGAAGAGGAGCTGGTGATTTACCAACAGGTAGTGCTATCGTTTCAGATATCGTATATTGTGCAAGACAAGTTGAACATGCTAGATATTCAGAAATGTTCAATGAAATGACAAAGGACGATATCATTTCAGATTTCGAAAGTGCTTACTATGTAAGAATGACAGTTCACGATGCACCAGGCGTTTTAGCTGATGTTACAACAGTTTTGAAGAAATACAATATTTCTATTTCTCAAATTAAGCAAGACAAAAAGGATGACATTATTCCAATTATCTTTGTAACAAGAAAGACAACAGAAAACGCTATGAACAAAGCTATTGACGAAATCAAGGCTTTAAAGAACATTATTAACGTTGAAAACGTTATAAGAGTAGAAGAATAATATGCTATCTGAAAGTGCTACAAAATTAGTAATGAATTTATGCAATAAAATCTCTGGCAAAGAATACGTTATTTATTCTTGGGAAGAGGTTAAGAATTGCTATGGTGAAGATGTAGCACTTGAGGATGTTAAATCTATTTTTGAAGAGGCAAGATTAAATCTTTGCATCACTCAAAAATATAAAGATGCAGACGAAGTATGCTTTTCAATGACGGATAAAGCATTACTTATAAAGCAAGACTATGAACTTATGCTTAAGGCAGAAAAGACTCAACAAAAAGTCATAAAGACTGATGAGGCAGGAAATTCAGTAATAGTTTTGCCAAAAACATCTAAAGAAGTTGTAGCACAAACAAAGAAGCCATTATCTTTCAAGATAACTGCTTTCCTATATGGAATACTAGGCGGTGTTTTGGGTGGTGGAATCATATGTGGTATAATGTATTTAGTTCAAGCACTTGGAGCTTAATATGCTAACTAAAAAAACAAAGGCATTAATGAAAGTTGTTTATAACAAAGCCATTATAAAAGATGGTGTTTGTTTAGTTAGCTATTTAGAGCTTTTAAAGGATATTCCATATTCAATGGAATTTTCACAAGAAGATTTAGAGCCATCTATGAAGTCTCTTGCAAATGAAGGATATTTTGAAATGATAGAGACGGAAAAGCATGGAGATAAATATTATTGCATAACACTTCAACAAGCAGGATACGATTTTTCTAGACAAATTGCTGCAGAGCAAAGACAAATCAAGATGAAAATCATCCTAACAGTTGCCGGCGTTATTGGGTCATTTATCTTAACAAGAATATTGGCGGCAATCTTCTCATAATTAGAATATGTTTGAGTTAGTTTCAAAGTTTCAACCTTGCGGCGATCAAGAGCAAGCTATAACAAAATTGGTCGAAGGGCTAAATGATGGTCTTCGCACCCAAGTTTTAAAAGGTGTTACCGGTTCTGGTAAAACTTTCACTATGGCAAATATTATAAAGAGGGCAAATAGGCCAACTTTAGTTATTGCTCACAATAAAACACTTGCTGCTCAACTTTGTAACGAATTTAGAGAATTTTTCCCAAACAATAGAGTTGAATATTTCGTATCTTATTACGATTATTATCAACCAGAAGCATACATCCCACAATCAGACACATACATTGAAAAAGATTTGTCTATAAACGATGAGATAGATAGATTAAGAAACTCAGCAACATCAGCACTTTGTGAAGGAAGAGATGTAATAGTTGTAGCATCGGTTTCTTGTATCTATGGTCTTGGCGCTCCTATGGAATATTTTTCAATGGCTATATCTTTACGTGAAGGAATGACTTTAGATAGAGATGCTTTATTAGACCAATTAGTTGAACTTCAATATGTAAGAAACGATATGGCGTTTGAAAGAGCTACATTTAGAGTTAATGGAGATATAGTTGAGATTTATCCAGTTCAAGAAGATAAAAAAGGCATACGTGTTGAATTCTTTGGCGATGAAGTAGAAGCAATTAAAGAATTTGAAATCGTAACTGGAAAGACTTTAAATGTTCTAAAACATGTAAATATTTTCCCAGCATCTCACTATGTAGTTCAAAAAGATAAGCGTGAAGAAGCACTAGAGCGTATTCATAACGATATGCTTTTGCAAGTTGAAGCTTTCCAAAAGGAAGAAAAATTCATAGAAGCTCAACGTATAAAAGAAAGAACTTCATACGATATTGAAATGATAAGAGAAATGGGGTATTGTTCTGGCATTGAAAATTATTCAAGATATTTCGATGGAAGAGATGTTGGCCAAGCTCCATATACTTTATTGGATTTCTTCCCAGAAGATTTTTTGGTTTTAATTGATGAATCTCACATGACACTTCCTCAAATACATGCAATGTATAGAGGAGATTTATCTAGAAAGACAAATCTTGTAAATTATGGATTTAGATTGCCATCAGCGTATGATAACCGACCACTTAAATATGAAGAATTCGACGAAAGGGTTCATCAAATGATTTGTGTGTCTGCAACCCCAGGTCCTCAAGAAATGCAAGAAGCAGGACAAGTTGTTGAACAAGTAATACGTCCAACAGGACTTGTAGATCCTATTGTTGAGATACATAAGATTGCTGGCCAAATTGATGATTTAATGGAAAACATTAATATTCAACTTGAAAAGAAAGGTAGAGTTTTGGTTACAACCCTAACTAAGGTTATGGCAGAAGATTTAACAGATTATCTAAAAGAAAGACACTACAAAGTTAAATATATGCACTCAGATGTAGATACGCTTGAGAGAGTTGAGCTTGTAAATGGTCTAAGAAGAGGGGATTTTGATATCTTAGTTGGTATTAACCTTTTAAGAGAAGGCTTGGATATGCCAGAAGTTACACTTGTTGCGATTTTGGATGCAGATAAAGAAGGCTTCTTAAGAAGTGATACTGCGTTAATTCAAACAATAGGGCGTGCCGCAAGAAATGCTGACGCAAAAGTTATAATGTATGCAGATGTTATAACGGATTCTATGAAGAGAGCTTTAGACGAAACATCTAGAAGACGTGAACTTCAAATGGCATATAATAAAGAACACGGAATTATTCCAAAGACAATTATAAAAGAAGTTAAAAATACATTGGAGATTGCTAAAAAGAGCAATAAAGAAATTTCTTCAATGTCTAAAAAAGATATACAAAGAGAGTTAGATAGATTAAAATCTTCTATGAAACTAGCTGCGGCTAATCTTGATTTTGAAATGGCAATTCATTATAGAGATGAGATTTCAAAGTTAAAGGAAATAGCAAAGGAATTAAGAAATGAATAACGAGATTAAAATAAGAGGCGCAAGAGTAAACAACTTAAAGAATATTTCTTTATCTATTCCAAAGGATAAATTAGTAGTTATTACGGGACTTTCTGGTTCTGGTAAATCTTCGCTTGCTTTTGATACTATCTTTGCTGAAGGACAACGTAGATATATAGAAAGTTTATCTTCATACGCTAGACAATTCTTAGGCCAAATGGATAAGCCAGATGTAGATTCTATCGATGGATTATCTCCAGCTATTTCAATTGATCAAAAAACAACTTCTAAAAACCCTCGTTCAACTGTAGGAACGGTTACTGAAATATATGACCATTTAAGACTTTTATATGCAAAGATTGGTATTCCACATTGTCCAAATTGCGGAAGAGAAATAAGACATCAAACTGTAGATCAAATCGCAGATATAGTTTTAAAGGCTCATGAAGGTGCTAAAGTTAGAATCTTAGCTCCAATCGTTAGAGGTAGAAAGGGTGAATACAAAAAAGAAATAGAAAGCTTCAAGAAAAAGGGCTATGCAAGATTGGTAGTAGATGGCATAGACTACACATTTGAAGATGAAATAAACCTAGATAAAAATTACAAGCATACAATTTCTATCGTTGTAGATAGATTAATAGTGAAGGAAGGAATTCTAAGAAGATTAACAGATTCTCTTGAAAATGCATTAAATGCAGCAGAAGGGATGGTAGAGATTGAAATCGATGGAGATAGACAACTTTTAAGCACAAAATACGCTTGTCCAGATTGCGGAATATCTATTGAAGAATTTGCACCACGTTCGTTTTCATTCAATAGCCCATATGGAGCTTGTCCAAAATGTACGGGTCTTGGATATACAAATGAGATTGATTTGAACAAATTTATTAAGTGGGATAAATCTATAAATGAAGGTGCATTAAATATATCTGGATTTATGATGGAAGTAGTTAACATGCCATGGGCTATGTATAAAGAACTTTCAAAGAAATTGAAGTTCTCACTAGATATTCCAGTTAAAGATATACCTAAAGATATATTGGATAAGATTTTATATGGTATTGATGATAAATTAAACATCGAATTTAAATCTGCTAACATGCAAGGATCAGTTTCAAGAAGATACATTGGTGTTATCCCAAATATCATGAAAAGATATAGAGAAACATCATCAGAATTTATAAAAACATCGCTAGATAAATATATGAAGCTTGTTCCTTGTGATGAATGTCACGGAACTCGTTTAAAGAAAGAATCACTAGCTGTAACAGTTAAAGACCTTAGCATTGCTGAAATGTGTTCATATTCAGTTGAAAATCTTTTGGACTTCTTTAAGAACATAGATCTTCAAGGTTCTGACGCCATTATTGCCGCTCAAATCGTTAAAGAGATACTAGCACGACTAAACTTCTTAAAAAATGTAGGATTGGGCTATTTGACGCTAAATAGAGCTGCAAGTACTTTATCTGGGGGCGAAAGCCAAAGAATTAGACTAGCAACGCAAATAGGATCTGGACTAACTGGCGTTTTATATATTTTAGATGAACCATCAATTGGACTTCATCAAGCAGATAACGATAAGCTTTTGTCGGCTCTTGAAAATTTAAGAGATTTAGGAAATACATTAATCGTTGTAGAACACGATGAAGATACAATGAGAAGAGCTGACTGGATTGTAGATATTGGTCCA
Organism: Clostridiales bacterium; assembly: GCA_015055975.1. Classification (GTDB taxonomy): domain Bacteria; phylum Bacillota; class Clostridia; order Christensenellales; family UBA3700; genus UBA3700. The sequence continues at coordinate 25,624 of SVHF01000022.1, forward strand.
GGTGCTGGTGTTAATGGTGGAAAAGTAGTTGCTCAAGGAACGGCAGAAGATGTAATGAAGTGCGAAAAATCCTATACAGGTCAATTTTTAGCAGGAAAGATAAAAGTTCCAGTGCCTGAAGTTAGAAAGAAGGGAAATGGAAAGTTTATATCTATAAAGGGGGCTCGTAAGAACAACTTAAAGGATGTTAATGTAGATATCCCACTTGGCGTTTTAAATGTAGTAACTGGTGTATCTGGTTCTGGTAAGAGCAGCTTAATTAACCAAGTTTTATATAACGCACTAGAAAGCGAATTAAATGGAGTTCATGAAATAGCTCCAGATTATGATGAAATCTTAGGTGCAGAGAATATAGATAAGATTATAAATATTGACCAACAACCAATTGGCCGTACTCCACGTTCTAATCCAGCAACATATACAGAAGTATTTTCGGCAATAAGAAATCTATTTGCGGAAACTCCTGATGCAAAATCTCGTGGATATAAGCCAGGAAGATTCTCATTCAACGTATCTGGTGGTAGATGTGAAAACTGCCAAGGTGGTGGAATCATAAAGATTGAAATGAACTTCTTAAACGACGTTTATGTTCCTTGTGAAGTTTGTCATGGCCAAAGATATAATAGAGAAACTCTAGAAGTTCACTATAAAGGCAAGAACATTTATGATGTTTTAGAAATGACTATTGATGAAGCTTGTGAATTCTTTAAGAATCATCCACAAATTTATTCAAAGATAAAAACACTTCAAGATGTAGGTCTTGGATACATAAAGCTTGGACAAAGTGCTACAACGCTATCTGGCGGTGAGGCGCAACGTGTTAAGCTTGCAACTGAGCTTTCTAAAAAGAGCACAGGAAAGACTCTATACATTTTAGATGAGCCAACAACAGGTCTTCATGCAGTAGATGTAGAAAAGCTAATAAAGATTCTTCAACGTCTAGTAGATGCAGGAAATACAGTTGTTGTTATTGAGCATAACTTAGATGTTATAAAGGTTGCTGACAACATTATTGACTTAGGGCCAAAAGGTGGCGATATGGGTGGAAAGATTATAGCTCAAGGAACGCCAGAAGAAGTAGCTCAAGTTAAGAGCTCTAAAACAGGTCAGTATCTAAAGAAAGTATTAGAATAAATGAGGAGCTATCTCAGACAAAGGGACTAGAACAAAGTCCCTATTTTTATAGTCTTTATGAGGGATGATTAAATCCTTTTCTTTAATGTGTAAATCATCGTAGAAAATTATATCTATATCGCAAGTTCTATTACCCCAGCGAATAGTTCTTTTTCTACCTAAAGATTTTTCTATCTTGTGGATTACGTCAAGTAGATCGTATGGATTTAAAAGAGTATCTATTTCAACTGCTATATTTACAAACTCTTCAGTAGCAACTCCACCATATGGATGGTTTTTATAAAATGAAGAAACTTTTTTAACTTCAATTTCATCTTCGGCATCTAGAGCTTTAACAGCTTTTTTTAGTGTTGCTTCTTTTTTGCCAAGATTGCTACCAAGCGATAGATAAACCTTATGCCAAGATAAAGTAACTTTTGTTTGAACTGTTTCAAAAGTCATATCAAAAGGAGCTTGTGGTTTTGAGCAAGATAATGTGATTTTTTCAATACATGGATACTTTTTTATTAAATGAAGTGCACATTTATATGTTAATGTTTCAATCAAATTAAAAGAATTGTTTGTGGCAAAATCACTAATATCTTGCATTATATCGCAATAAGATATCGTATCTTTAATATCATCAGATTTTGCGGCATTTAGGAAGTTAACAAAAATAGTTGCGTTGAAAACAAATGGTTGGGCTTTTTCTTTTTCAAAGTCCAATACTCCATGTGTTGCCATAACTTCTAAGTTTTTAATTTCTATTGTTGTTTGCATTGAAATTATCTATTACTTCCTTATTTTCTTTTACATCATGTACTCTTACGAATCTTACATCCATTTGGCAGGCAAGATAAGTTGATTCAAGAGTTGGTTTTAATCTATCTTGAACATCACCACCAAACATTCTTTTTCTAGACGTTCCTAAAAGTAGAGGATATCCAAGTGTATTTAGTTTATCATAGTTTTTAAGTAATTCCCAATTTTCATCAATATTCTTAGCAAAGCCAATACCACCATCCAAGCAAATCTTATTAGGGTCAATTTTGGCTTTCTTTGCTATATCTAAACTCTTTTTCAAGAATGCACAAATATCGTCTAGAAGGGCCGTATATTCATCCTTAAGGGCATTATGCATTAAACAGCAAGCTGCATTATATTTTCCAATGATATTTGCCATCTCGCCATTATCATATTGAAGGCCCCAGATATCGTTAATTAAATCGGCACCATTGTCTAAAGAGTATTTTGCAACTTCGCTATAGTAAGTATCTACAGAGATCAATGTTCCAGGGAAGGCCTTTTTAATATCTTGAATATATGTAGATAATCTTTTGATTTCTTCTGCAGCTGTGACTGGAATATGACCAGGGCGAGTAGATTGAGCGCCGATATCTATAATCTCGGCACCTTCATTTAGAGCTTTTTCAACTCTAGATAAAACTTCAGTATTTCCTTTAACACGAGAATTTTCAAAAAAAGAATCTGGGGTAACATTGACTATTGCCATAATGTGTGTTCCAGATTCGAATGTTTTATTTCCGATAATCATTATTTTATAAGAGATAAAATTTCTGCTTTCTTGCCTTCGTCGATGTCGCCTAAAACTGAATAAGTAACAGTCTTTGAGCCCATCTTTCTAACTCCACGGCAAGTCATACAAGTATGTTCAGCTTCACAAACTACCATAACGCCTTTAGCATTAAGATTAGTGTATAGAGCTTCGCAGATTTGATTTGTTAATTGTTCTTGAAGTTGTAAACGCTTTGCATATGTTTCTACGCATCTTGCAAGTTTAGAAAGTCCAACGACTTTTCCATTTGGGATATATGCAATATGGATCTTTCCAAAAAATGGCATTAAGTGATGTTCGCACATTGAAGAAAATTGAATATCTTTTTCAATTACGATATCGCTTGTTTTTACAGTAAATGTTTTAGATAGATGCTTTTTTGCATCATCTTTGTAACCTGCTAGAATTTCTTCATACATTCTTGCAACGCGATCAGGAGTATCTTGAAGACCTTCACGATTTGGATCTTCGCCGATAGCTTCCAATAATTCTTTTATAGCGTTTTCAATTCTTTTCTTATCCATTTTCTTTTATTGTTTCCAATGCTTCTTTTAATATACTTAATGATCCAAATACTACTACAACTTTTGAATCATCTTCCAAAGCTTTATTTAAAGCTTCTTTAATGCTTGCATTAGTTATAACATTATTTGAATATTTATCGCAATATGTTTTTAAAGAATCTACGTCAAGTCCTCGTGGTGTTGGAGCTTTAGCGATGTACATTGTAGTTAATACATCTTTCATAGCAGTAAGAACGCCATCGATATCCTTGTCTTTAAATGCTCCAAATACATAAGAAATCTTTGTATTTGAACAGTGAAGTTTAATAGCATTTCTTAAAGTTCTAGCTCCGCTTGGATTATGAGCGCCATCTAGAATGACAATCTTTCCTTTAACAGAAAATTTTTCTAATCTTCCTGGCCAGTTTGTCTTATATAGAGCTTCTTGAACAACCTTTTTATTGATGTTGCTATAACCTAGCTTTTTCAATTTCTTTGCAGCTTCAATAGCCAAAGATGCATTTTGCATTTGGTGTTCACCAAGCATAGATAATCTATAGAAGTGTCCTCTGTAAGTAAACGCAATACCAGAAAGTGTAGCAATTGTCATCTTTGGCTCTTTTGCTAAAATTAGTTTTGGAGCCTTATTGAATACTTCCATGATTTCAGGATTTTGTTCAAATGTAATTAGGGTATTTGTAACGATACCAAATTTTTCTTGAGCAATAGCAGAAAGAGTATTTCCTAGATATTCTGTATGGTCAAAAGCGATAGATGTTATTATAGATAACAATTTATCTTCAGGATCTACAACATTTGTTGCGTCCAATCTTCCACCCATACCAGTTTCAAGAATTACGATATCGCAATTTTCATCTCTAAATAATAAAAATGCTGCAGCTGTTTCCATTTCAAAAGATGTTGGAAGAGCTTCAGCTCCTTGCTTTGCCATTAATTCTCTTTGCTCAGCAACTAAATTTATATATTTTGTAACCTTATCGTCATCAACAGGTCTTCCGTTAATTAAGAATCTTTCATTATATGAAAAAACAGCAGGAGAGTTAAAAGTTCCAACTTTATATCCAGCAATAGATAGGATCTTTGTTAAATAAGCGCAAACAGAACCTTTACCATTTGTTCCTGCAACGTGAACGTATTTTAGACCTTTTTGTGGGTTATCTAGTCTATCTAAAAGAGCACGAATTGTGTCTAGTCCTAATTTTGTTCCGAACTTAGACATATTATCCATGTAAGATGTGCATTCTGTATAGTTCATCATATTCTCCTTAAACTATATAGAATTATACACATTATTATAATAATATGCTAGCAAATTATTTATATTGCGTGTGCGCAAAAAAAAGAGTTTAATTATTTAATTTAAATCCGTTTTAGGTATTTGTATACAAGTTAAGTCCGTATAATGGTATATTTATTGAGT
>SVHF01000023.1 GCA_015055975.1 Clostridiales bacterium
TAAAACACTAAAATAGCCCGACTGGAACTTACTTCCTGCCAGGCTATTAATACTGGAATTTACTTTTGCAAGTTACCTCCCAATCCCTAATTGGGGAAAAACAAGCGCCTTACTGACATTTGATACAGCTAGGCGCATTACTTTTCAGTCTAACAGAAAATCTTATATATTATCTTTGATATTGTTCCCGTTATCCCATAGTTCATCAAAAGCATAAGTAGTTCTAGTTTCTTCGTGGAAGATATGTACAATTACATCACCAAAGTCTGCAACTGCCCACTTTCCTTCTTGCTTACCTTCTTGACGAATCATGTTAACTCCTAGCTTTTCCATCTCTTCATCTAGATAATCTAAAAGTGCTTTTACTTGAGTTGTTGAACGACCAGAAGCAACAACAAAATAATCTGCAAGCGTAGATATTCCCTCTAAGTCAATTATCTTTATATTTGTAGCCTTTTTGTTGTCTAAAATATTTACAATATTTTTTACTAAATCTTTCTCGTTCATTTTATACTCCTAAATAATATTTTGCACATTCAATAGTTAATGGATATATGTTATCTCCTTTTGATTTGCGAAGATAATCATATTGTTGTCTTACTATTGTTAAAAATCCTTTTTCAAAATCTTCATCCATAGCCTTTCTCAAAGGTATAATGAAGTCATCTTTTCTTCCCTCTTCTAGAAGGTCTGCTGAATATATAAGCTTTTCAAATGTTGTCATATTTGGCTTTCCAGTTGTATGGCACGCTATCGCACTTAAAATTTCAGGATCTTGGATCCCAAAATCTCTTTTTGCAACAATTGAACCTAAGAATTGGTGTTCAACTGGTGTTCCAATTGAGTCTTGAGGCACTCCATCTTTATTACAAGAAGGATCTTTTTCAATCTTTTTTGCACAATCGTGTAATATACCCGCAATTAGCACCTTATCTTTATCTAGCCTCAAGTTGTGTCTATCATTTAGATATAAGGCATATTTGGCTACGCCAAGTACATGATAGAATCTCTTTTCGTCTAAATATTTAGATACCTTTTGGATAAGTGGCATAAAGTCTGAATATAGATTATTGTCTCTTATATATTTTAAAACCTTTGGATCTAGATCAACATCATATCCAAGTGCCAAATAATATCTAATTAAAGATGATGAGATATCTTGTGGCTCATAATCTAAAACTTTTATCTTAGCGCCCTTTTCTTCCCAATACTTTTTTGCAGTTTCAAATTCTTTTTCTCTATCTCCTCTTTTAAATACCCAAATTGGACACATCTTAATAATCTCTTCTGGGTTTTTCCAAGTATGGAAATCTATTAGAGAATCGCCACCAATTATAAATACAACATCGCCATATTTTTTAATTAGTTTTGGAAGCGTTTGGAATGTGTAATGAATGTTATCATCTATATCTTCAATATTATCTATGATAATATTCTTTTTCCCAAGTAGTGCTATATTTAACATATCTACCCTTTGATTAAAAGGTGTTTGACATGTAGATTTATGAGGTGGATTTTTTGATGGAACAACCACTATTTCATCAAGCCCTTCGCTCAATGCTTTTTCCATCATATTAATATGCTCAACATGAGGTGGATTAAATGCCCCGCCAAATATTCCTATCATTATAGTAAATGCTTTATCTTATCCTTTTTAGAAACTCTATATAATGTAATCTTGAACCCTAAAACTTGAACGATTTCTGCATTTGTTTCACTTGCTATATCGTTAGCTACAGCTTTAGCGTCAAGATCAGAATTTTGAAGCACTGAAACTTTAATCATTTCTCTTGCTTCTAATTGCTCATCAATTTGTTTTAATAAAGTATCTGTGATACCGTTTTTACCAACTTGAGCTGTTGGTTCCATTTTCATTGCTATACCTCTTAAGTATGCTCTTTCTTTACTTGTCATATATTACTCCACAAAATCGAATTCGATATCTGAAATTCTTACAGTATCTCCTTCTTCACATCCTTCGTCTTTTAGCGCTTGAATAACGCCCTTTTCTAATAATTGCTTTTGGAAATATCTATTAGATTCAAAATCGCTCAAAACAACATTTCTTACAAGTGAATCTACAAGTGGTCCAACAACTTCAAAGAAGCCTTGTCCATCTGTTAAGATTTCAAATGAAGAATAATCCTTTTGTTTTGCTACTCTTTCAACATGTACTGGCTCAATTTCTGGTAATAAATCTAATTCCTTAGAAATTTCATCCAACAAATCTTGAAGACCTTTATGAGCAACAGCTGTTAATCTAAATACTTTCTTTCCAATCTTCTTTTCAAATTCATCAATTTGCTTTTCATCTTCTACTAAATCGCACTTGTTTGCACAAACAATTTGTGGAAGTTCAGCAAGGTTTTTAGAATACTTCTTTAATTCTCTATTGATTATTTCATAATCAGAAAGTGGATCTCTTCCCTCGCTTCCTGATATGTCTACAACGTGAACAATCAATCTTACACGTTCAACGTGTCTTAAAAAGCTATGACCAAGTCCAGCACCCTCTGAAGCTCCTTCAATTAATCCTGGAATATCTGCCATAACAAATGATTTATCATAATGTTTTACAACGCCTAAAATTGGAGATAATGTTGTGAAATGATAATTGGCAATCTTTGGCTTTGCTGCAGATACTACAGATAAAAGCGTAGATTTACCTACATTTGGGAATCCAACAAGTCCAACATCGGCAATTGTCTTTAATTCAAGTGTTAGTGGGATTTCAACCGTCTTTTCACCTTTTTGAGAAAACTTTGGAGCCTTTCTTTGAGGTGTTGCAAATCTTGCATTACCCTTACCTCCAAGACCGCCAGCTTGAGCTACAAATCTAGATTCTTTGTAGAACATATCAGCAAGTATCTCATTAGATGCCTTATCCCTAATTATTGTGCCTCTAGGAACTTTGATTATTAAATCTTTACCATTTTTACCTCTGCAGTTCTTAGGCGCGCCATTTGAGCCATTTTCGGCTCTAAAGTGCTTTGCATATTGGAAGTCAACTAAAGTTGATGCGCTATCGTCGACAACAAAGATAATAGAACCACCATTTCCACCATCTCCGCCATCAGGGCCTCCCATATCTACATATTTTTCTGTATGGAAAGATACGATGCCATCGCCACCGTCTCCAGCTTTTATAAAAATTGATGCTATATCTAAAAACATGCTATCTCCTAGATTTACAAATATCGTTTAATAAACATTCTTTACAGTTTGGCTTTATAGCCTTACATGTATATCTTCCCAAAAAGATTAAAAGATGATGCATTCTTGACCACTTGTCTTTTGGGAATATTTTCTTTAGCGCCATTTCAACATCGTAAGGATCATCAGATTTAACGAATCCTATTCTATTTGAAACACGCTTTACATGAGTATCCACAGCAATTGCATCTTGTTTATATATTTCGGCAAGCATTACATTTGCAGTTTTTCTTCCAACCCCAGCAAGTTTTGTTAAATCTTCCATGGTTTTTGGAACTTCGCCATTAAATTCTTCTATGATTTGTTTAGCGCACTCTTTAATGTTTTTTGCCTTATTCTTATAGAAACCACAAGGTTTTATAAGTTCTTCGAGTTCTTTTATATCCAAAGATGCGAACTGTTGAGGTGTATTGTATTTTTTGTATAAATCTTGAGTTACAAGATTCACACGCTTATCTGTACATTGAGCAGATAAAATTATCGCAACAAGTGCCTCAAAAGGAGTGTCAAAGTTTAGCTCACAATGCGCCTCAGGGTGCATTTTTTCTAATCTTTCGATAATTTCGTTAACTTCCTTTTGAGTAAACTTTTGCATTATAAGATTTCTGTTATTCTCTTTACAGCTTCGATTGTAGTTTCTCTATCACCAAAGGCTGTCAATCTGAAGAATCCTTCTCCATTTTCACCAAAGCCTGCGCCTGGAGTTCCAACTACGCCCTTTTCGTTTAGAAGCTTATCGAAGAATTCCCAAGACTTCATACCATTTGGACACTTTAACCAAATGTATGGAGAGTTTTCACCACCTACGCAGTAGATACCTTTTTCTACTAATGCGTTCTTGATGATTCTTGCATTTTCTCTATAATATTCAAGGTTTGCTTGAATTTGCTTTTGTCCTTCATCCGTAAATACAGCTTCAGCTGCTCTTTGAATGATATATGGTGTTCCGTTAAACTTTGTAGATTGACGTCTATTCCATAGAGCGTTTGCTGAAATTCCGTTGAACTTTAATTCTTTTGGAACGATTGTGTATCCACAACGAGTACCAGTAAATCCAGCAGTTTTAGAGAAAGAACAAATCTCTAGCGCACAAGTTCTAGCACCCTCAATTTCAAAGATTGAATGAGGAAGTGACTTATCTTGAACAAATGCTTCATATGCAGCATCAAAGATGATTAATGCATTTTGCTTATTTGCATAATCAACCCAAGCCTTTAATTCATCTTTTGTATAAACAGCGCCTGTAGGATTGTTTGGAGAACAAATATAGATAACGTCTGCTTTATATGAATCATTTGGCATTGGCTTGAAACCATTTTCAGCATTGCCTGCACATGTATCAATCTTTCTTCCTGCCATGATGTTTACATCAACATATGCAGGATAAACTGGATCTGGGATTAGTACCTTATTATTTGGAGACATAATATCTAAGATATTACCAAGGTCAGATTTAGCACCATCAGATACGATGATTTCATCTAAATCTAAATCAACTGGAAGTCTCTTATAATAAGCTTGAATCTTTTCTCTTAAAAAGTCATATCCAAGTTCTGGACCATATCCACGGAATGTTTCCTTCTTGCCCATCTCATCGACAGCTTTATGCATAGCTTCAATAACTACTGGAGCTAGTGGAAGAGTTACATCGCCAATAGATAATTTGTATACTTTAACGCCTGGGTGGCTCGCTTGGTATTCTCTAACCTTTCTAGCAACAGTTGAGAATAGATAACTATCCTTTAAGTCTAAAAAATGATTATTTAATTCCATCTTACATCACCAAATATGCGTCTCTATCTGCACCAACAGATACATATGTTATCTTGCATTCTGTAGCCTTTTCGATGTACTTAATGTAATCGTAAGCTTCCTTTGGAAGATCTTCTGGCTTTCTGCAATTTGAGATATCACATTTCCAACCTGGAAGATATTCAAAAATTGGAGTAGCAATTCTTAATTCTTCGCCACGTGGGAAATCTGTTGTAATCTTATCGCCAACTTTATAAGCTGTACAAACTGGAATCTTATCCATATAAGATAGAACGTCCATCTTAGTTAGAGCGATTTCATCAGCGCCTTGGCACATACAACCATATTTAGAAGCAACAACGTCAAATCCGCCTACTCTTCTTGGTCTTCCTGTAGCTGCGCCGTATTCGCCACCTGCATCACGAAGTTCTTTAGCTTCATCGCCAAACATTTCAACAGTGAATGGGCCTTCACCTACACATGTTGAATATGCCTTCATAATACCGATTGTCTTTGAAAGCTTTAGATTTGGAACACCAGCACCAATTGGAGCGTATGCTGCAATGTTATTTGATGATGATGTATATGGGTTAATACCAAAGTCAATATCACGTAAAGCACCAAGTTGAGCTTCAAATAAAATGTTCTTGCCCTTCTTTGCTTGTTCATTTAAGAACTTAGACATATCGCAGATAAATGGCTTTAATCTTTCGCCATATGTCTTTAAATAATCCATGATTTCTTCTTTTGTAACGGCTGGAGCACCATATACTTTAGTGATTGTTAGATTCTTCCATTCAAGTAAAGCTTCAACTCTCTTTTCTAAAGCTTCTGGGTAGAACAAGTCGCCCATAGAAATGACCTTCTTTGCGTACTTGTCGCTATATACTGGAGCAATACCTCTTCTTGTTGAACCGAATTTAGCAGCTCCTAATCTTTCTTCTTCTAAGCAGTCTAATTGAACGTGGTATGGCAATACGATAACTGCTCTATCACTAATCTTTAGATTATCTGGTGTAATTTTAACGCCAGCTTCAATTAATCTGTCCATTTCTCCGCATAGGTGTTTGATATCTATAACCATACCATTACCCATAACGTTGATGTTATCTTCTCTCAAAATACCAGATGGTAAAAGATTTAAGATAAATTTTCCAAGATGGTTAATTACAGTGTGTCCTGCATTGTTTCCGCCTTGGTAACGACATACGATGTCGTAGTCCTTTGAGATAAGGTCGACCATTCTGCCTTTTCCTTCATCTCCCCAGTTAATTCCTACAATTGCTGTTAACATAATCTATATTCTCCTAAATTATTTATCTTTTTTTTAACCTTGAAGCCCACGAGATTGTCTATCCATGTCTTCAACTACAATGTCATAAATTTCGCCAAGTTTTGAACAATATTCCAATACTTGCCATGGTTCATCTGTGTGGAAATGGATTTTAATTAAATCTGAATCTCCAACAACTAATAAACATTCGCCATCTAAATCATTTTCGAAATAATCAATTATTTCTTGTTGGTCTAGATCCTTTCCTTCAATTAATAGTTGAGTGTCATACTTATGTATCATCTTTTTCTCCTTTTATTCCCATTCGATTGTTGCTGGTGGTTTAGATGTAATATCGTAAACTACACGATTTACATTTTTAACTTCGTTAACAATACGAGTAGATATTTTTTCTAATACGTCAAATGGAATTCTTGCCCAATCGGCTGTCATTCCGTCTACTGATGTTACTGCTCTTAAAACGATTGTGTAATCGTATGTTCTAGAATCGCCCATAACACCAACGCTCTTCATATTTGTTAATACTGCAAAATATTGCCAAATTTCAGTATCCAAATTATTTAGAGCTATTTCTTCTCTTAAGATATAGTCTGCATCCTTTAAGATGTCTAATTTCTTCTTTGTAATATTTCCAAGTAATCTTACGGCTAAGCCTGGTCCTGGGAATGGTTGACGCATAACAATTTCTTTTGGAAGACCAATTTCAAATCCTACACGCCTTACTTCATCTTTAAATAGATTTCTCAATGGCTCAACAAGTTCCTTGAAATCTACAACTGATGGAAGACCTCCTACGTTATGGTGAGATTTAATTGTTGCGCTTTGTCCAAGACCTGATTCAATAACGTCAGGATAAATTGTACCTTGAACAAGGAAATCTACCTTACCAATTTTCTTAGCTTCTTGCTCGAAGACTTCTATGAAGTCTCTTCCGATTATCTTTCTCTTTTTTTCTGGTTCATGAACTTCTTTTAGATCGCCTAAGAACTTCTTTGATGCATCAACCTTTATTAGGTTCATGCCCATGCCATCTTTGAAGACTTTCATAACTTGTTCAGCTTCGCCCTTTCTTAGAAGACCATGATCTACAAAGATACATACAAGTTGGTTGCCAACTGCTTTATGAACAAGTGTTGCTGCAACTGCACTATCTACACCGCCTGAGAATGCGCATAGAACTTTCTTATCGCCAATCTTTTCTTTTAAAGCTTTGATTGTTTCTTTAGCGAAATTGTCCATTGTCCAATCGCCCTTAACACCACATACTTCATATAGGAAGTTTCTTAGCATCTTATTGCCATCTATTGAGTGAACAACTTCTGGGTGATATTGAACGCCATAAATCTTTCTTTCTTTGTTTTCCATTGCAGCTACTGGACATGTATCTGTGTAGCCTACAATTTTAAAACCTTGTGGAATCTTATTAATATAGTCAGTGTGGCTCATCCAAACTTGGCTCTTTTGAGGGATTCCTTTGAACAATAAAGAATCTTCAAGCTTTGCTTGTTGTTTTCCATATTCACGAGTTTCTGCGTGCTTTACCTCGCCACCCAAAGTATATGCAATCAATTGGCAACCATAGCAGATACCTAAGATTGGGATATTCAAATCAAAGATTTGCTTATCGATGTGAGGTGCCTTTTCATCGTATACAGAATTAGGACCTCCTGTAAAGATAATACCCTTTGGATTTAGAGATTTGATTCTCTCAATTGAGACATTATATGGTAACAATTCGCAATACACATTTAAGTCTCTAACTCTTCTAGCAATCAATTGATTGTACTGACCACCAAAGTCAAGTACGATTACTTTTTCATTTTCCATATGATAACCTACTTTGTCGCTTCTTCGCGATTACTAACTTGATTAATAATTTTCCTTGCGTTTTTAATTCTGTTCTTAAAGAATATCTTAACTTCCCTTATCAAATTCGTTATCGCTTCGATTTCAACACGCATGAATAGCATTGTTGGAACAACGCAAACAAGGCATATTACAAGTTTTATTGTCATATTCGATGTCAACGAATATAAATTGAATATTGCAGCCATAAATGGTGTTGAAATACACCAAATAAACGCTATAAGCATGATTGCGATTAAGAATAATCTTTCTTTTGTATATGGCACACATACTTGTGCTAATACTGCAAACGATACAGCTGAATAGATATATGTGGCCATTGTTCCAACTTGAGCCGAAACGTTGTAACCGATATTGCTATATGTATAACTTATCAAGAATACCAAAAGCGTTATAGTAAAGCCGGCTGGCAGCGCCTTTTTAAAGACTTTGGACAAAAAGCCACCCGTAACCTTATGGTTGTTTGGCTCTAGCGCCAAGAAGAATGATGGTATACCTACGAACAATGCACTAACAAGTGTTAAGTGAATTGGTTCAAATGGTGATGCTATTGTGAATGCAATACATAGTATTGATAATAGCGCACTAAATGTAGTTTTAACCAAGAATAGAGATGCCGCTCTTTCAATGTTATTAATAACACGTCTACCTTCAGCTACAACTGATGGAAGTGATGCAAAGTCACTATCTAATAGTACTAATTGGGCTACAGCTCTAGATGCTTCAGAACCAGCTGCCATAGCAATTGAACAATCTGCTTCTTTTAGAGCCATAACGTCGTTTACACCATCACCTGTCATACCAACTGTATAGCCCTTAGATTTTAAAGCTTGAACAAGTTGTTTCTTTTGCTTTGGAGTAACACGACCAAAGATTGTGTATTTGTCGCATGCATCATAGATCTTTTCTTCTGTATCAAGTTCTGTTGCATCGACATATTTGTCTGCTCCACTTAAGCCTGCACGTTCAGCAACTTTAGATACTGTTACTGGGTTATCACCTGAAATAACCTTTAGTGTAACGCCTTGTTGAGCAAAATATTCAAATGTAACTTTTGCGTTTTCACGAATCTTATCGCTTAAAACAACTAAAGCTACAAGTGTCATTCTATCTGGATCCATTTCTTCTGTTAGAGCTTGCTTTGTTGTAACTAAAGCTAAAACTCTGTAGCCTTCTTTTGCGTATGCTTCGCAATCGTTCTTAACTTCTTGGAATCTATGCTTTAAAACGAATTCTGGAGCACCTACTATAAATGTTCCATTGATTCCGAAGTTAACAGCTGACCACTTTCTTGCAGATGAGAATGGAATTGTTTTTATAACTTCAAATTCATTCTTTTGTACATAATGCTTTTGGAATGCTTCAAATGTTGCATTGTTTGGACCAAGCGCCTTAACCATGTTTCCTAAAATATCGTTAACATCACCATATTTTTCAGAGAACATTTGCTCTTTTTCAACTTGCATAGAACCTTCTGTAATTGTTCCTGTTTTATCTAGACACAATACATCAACTCTTGCTAGTGTTTCAATTGAATACAAATCTTGTACAAGTGTACGCTTCTTTGCAAGTTTATAAACACCGGCAGCTAGAGCTACAGATGTTAATACCATCAAGCCTTCTGGAATCATACCGATGATAGAACTTACTGTCTTTGTAACGGTATTTGTTAATACTCCATCAGCGATTTGATAGTTATTTAAGAATAACAAAATACCAATTGGGAAGATTAGAATTGTAACGATTCTAATAATCCAGTTGATAGATGTCATAAGTTTACTCTTTGTCTTTTTGAACTTTTTAGCTTCAGCTAAAAGCTTTGATGAATAAGAATTCTCACCAACGGCTGTAACTCTACAAGTTACTTCACCTGCTTGGATTGTTGAACCAGAATATAGCTCATCTCCGCTCTTTTTATGGATATCATCAGATTCACCAGTTAAAAGTGATTCGTTTGCATCACACATACCGCCTACAACTACGCAGTCAACTGGAACCTGAGCGCCCTGTTTTAAAATGATAATATCATCAAGTGCAATCTTATCTGCAGGAATTGGGAATCTTGATGTTACGCTATTTTTATTTCTAATAACATCAACTGTTGGAGCTGTGGCTATTGACATCTTCTCCAAAGTCTTTTTAGATCTAACTTCTTGGAAGATACCAATAATCATGTTTGCGATAACAATTGCTAAGAATAACGCATTCTTTAATTGGCCAAATACTAATACAGCTGCACCTAAAACAAAGTTTATTGCGTTGAATAGTGTTAGAACGTTTGATCTAAATATTGCGAAATATGATTTTGTAACTACGCTCTTTTGAACGTTGATATAACCTTTATCTATTCTTTCTTGAAGTTGAACTTCAGTTAAACCTACATTTGGATCTGTATCTACTCTATTTAGAGGAGATTTCAAATAAGCTTTGCTTAACTTCTTTTTCTTTTCTTCTTTTGGAGCTTCTTGTTCTTCTTGTGGCGCAGAAATAATTTCACTATCTTGAGGGGCATCTACTTTCTTTACTTCAATATTTTCTTGAGGAATTAGAACCTCTTCTTTTTTAGGTTCTTCTTGATTTGATTGAGTATACTTCAAATCCATAGACTCTTGAATTGGTGATTCAAGTTGCTTTACTTCCTCTTTAATTTCGACTTTTGTTTCAACCTTTGGTGCCTTTTTCGCAGCCTTTGGTGCTTCCTTTTTAGCCGCAACAACTTTTGGCTTTACCTCTTTAGCCTTTGGTGCTACTACTTTTTCCGCCTTAGGTGCTACTACTTTTTCCGCCTCTTTCTTTGGAGTTACAGTCTTTTTTGCCGTCTCTGGTTGTTTTGCCTTAGGTGTCTTTGGCTTTGTCACAACTGTTTCCTGTTTTTTAGTGTTATTTGCCATCTATTTTGCTCCTTTACTAACGCGTATAATAATAACATACGCGCAAATGGTATGTCAAAAAAAATATTTTTACATTAGCTTATCTATTGCTTCTAAATATCCATCAAAACCCTTGCCCATAATTTGTGCAAAACATGCAGGTTTAATTACAGATTCGTGTCTAAAATCTTCCCTTTTTGAAATGTCTGAAATATGAACTTCAACAGTTTTGATATTTACTCCCTTTATTGCATCATGGATTGCATATGAATAATGAGTAAATGCTCCAGGATTTATGATAATTCCATCAAACTTCTTGAAATAGCATTCTTGAATGCAATCTACGATATCTCCTTCGTGGTTAGATTGGAAGAAATATGCATCAACGCCCTTTTCTTTTGCGTATTTTCCGATATATTGAATTAAATCGTCATATGTTTGGTTGCCATAAATATCTGGCTCACGAATTCCTAACATATTTAGATTTACTCCATTTATGACCATTATTTTCATCCTAAAACCTCCACTAACTTTTTAGTATCTAAATCCAATTCCCCATAAGGAACGGATAAATCGCATATTCTCAAATAAATTGGATAGCGTTCGTTGTAGATATCAATCAAGTCTTCTTTACCCTTTATTGTTGGGTGAAGCGAAACATCAATTGTAGATAGAATTCTATCTAAAGATCTATCTCTTAAAACAATTATCCCCGAAAGCTTCATGGTAAGTACGTTGTATTCGTTCAATACGGCACCACTTCCTAAAGCTACAATTTTATCTTTTTCAAAAGCTAGCTTTTGTATTGCCTTTGTTTCCCACTTTCTAAATACATCCTCGCCTTCATCTAAAAGCGCTTGTAATTTTTTCTTAGATATCTTTTCAATGTATTCATCTAAGTCTACAAAATCTTTCTTCAAAGCTTTTGCAAGAGACTTTCCTAGTTCAGTTTTCCCGCATCCCATCATTCCTGTTATATACACATTGCCATGAGCTTTCTTTTGCTCAATTACAGATATTTCTTTGTAAACACGAGAAATCATGTAATCCATCTTAATACCTTGCCAATATGCTTGACTTGTTATTGCTTGAGATACAAGCATATATAACCCTGGAATACATTTTTTGCCAGCTTTAACGCCATATTGCATCAATTTTGTGAAAATTGGATTGTATACAAGGTCAATAATATATTCGTAATTTTCAACAATAGATTTATCTATAATGCACTTATCTACTTTTGGATACATTCCAACTGGAGTTGTATTTATAAGCACATCACCATTTATAAATGGCAATTCGTCATAATCAATAATCTTTGCGCCATCAATTGCGTCTTTTTCTTTATCACGAGCTACTACATATATTTCTTTTGCCTTATCTTTTAGATAATAGCAAACGCTCTTTGCTGTACCGCCAGAGCCCATAACAACGAAAATCTTTCCACGAGGTTTTATTCCATTTCTAGATAAAAGTTCTTTAAAGCCTTCAGCATCAGTATTGTAACCAATCAACTTCCCGTTTATGTTGTTTATTGTATTTACAGAACCAATTGCTTTAACTTCGTCAGATACAGAATCTAACATGGAAATAATTCTAACTTTGTAAGGCGATGAAACATTGGCGCCCTTAAAGCCCATTAACTTTTCATGGATATCTATGTTGTTAAAATCTTCTAAAGGGACAACTACTTTTTCAAATACCCCATCTAAAGAATAAATGTTGAAGAACAAGTTATGAACTTCAGCAGCTAGAGAGTGATCTAGATTGTTTCCGATAACGCCATATTTAATCACGCGCTTGCACCTCACGCATTTAATTATAATATAAATATAAAGATTTGGTTGAAAAACTTTTTGTGAAAATTTGTCTAAATGTTAAAATTTATGGATTATTTAGTTATTGATACAATGCAAATAACATGTTTTGAACATGAGAAAATGAGATAACATTAAACACTGTTTTTTCGTGTCCTTCATCATCAATTATTGTCTCTTGAGTATGTTCATCATATGAATAATATGAGTTTGTCCCATCTTGAGAATTTAACTTTAAATATAGCGAATTTATCCAATCTCCAAGCTTTGAAAATACAGCCTTTTCTTCCCAATACATTTTAGCATTATATCTATCCATAAAAGCTACATATGGGATTGTAATTTTCATATTGCTGTTTGTTAATATAAGCGCAGATAGCATGTAAGTACATGTATATAAATAACCTACATATTTTAAATAACTATTGCTTGATGTAATAAGAATATAATATGCAACTTCGTTTGCATCATCTTCCCTCATAACGCCTTTTGTATGTGCAATTTCATGTGCCATAGTCAACACTTTTTGGAAGTCATATAACATATAGTTATATCCCGGTTCAAATGTTGGAATATATGTCATACCTGTAATTGAGAATGCATTCATTAAATATGATGATGCTATTGGCTTTGGGGTTGCAGTATAAGATAAGAAATAATCTGAATCTAATCTTTTATATTCTTCTTTTAAAAGCGCAATTAGTTCTTTATCTGAATAAGGACACTTTGACGATCCATCTTCATTTAATTCTTGCATTGATGCAATATCATTAAAATCATTAAAATAAGATGCTGCAATTGTCTCTACTTGATCTTCATTTAAAACTTCCTTTGTTTCATTTATTTGAAGAGGTTCTCTATTATACATAGTTGAAGCCATAGAAACATATATAAACACAAAAATTGAAACAATCAAAAATAGCGTTGTTAAAAGGCTTAATCCCCTCTCATTATTTTTATGGACAAAATAGTATATAGAAAATGCTATTAAAATTACAGCAGCTGCAGCCAAAAGAAAGAAAGTTACCTCATAAACCGCAAAATCTAGGTGTTCAAAGATGTTGCCAAAAGCGTTTGCTAATGGAAAATATAAATGCTTTGTAAACCACTCAGAAACTTCTCTTATTTGAGATAAAAAGAACATAGCGATTGCAAGCGCTATAAAGCTCACAATCGCTATGATTTTGTTTCTGGTGATTTTAGTCATTCTTATAGAATGTACTTATCTTGCTTTTGAGGAGCGTTAGCAAGTTCTGCTCTCTTTTCGTCGTAACCTGGACGACCAAGTAAAGCATATGTTGCGTTCTTTCCTTCTTCAACTCCTGGTTGGTCAAATGTATCAATGTTAAGCATTGCACCAGCATAAGCTGTTTGTAACATGAATAGATACATTAATTGGCCTAGTGTGTATTCATTTAGGATTGGAAGCATAATTGTGTAGTTTTGCTTTCCAGCCTTTGTGATTGCATATTCTGTAGCCTTTCTTTCAGCTTGGATAAGTTCATTCATTGTGTGTCCGCATAGGAAGTTAACATTTGGATATTCCTTGCATCCATCTGGAATCTTAACTTCTTTTCTATATTCGTCAACACCGATAAATGTAATAACCTTATCGAATGGACCAGCTGTATATAATTGAACTTGAGAGTGTTGATCTGTAACACCTAGAGACTTAACTGGAGTTTGACCCTTGTTGCATGGCTTTCCATCAAGTTCTACGTTCTTTCCTAAAGATTCAGCCCATAGTTGGCAATACCAGTCAGCGATGTATTTTAATCCGTCTGCATATGGCATCATAACACCGATATTCTTTCCTTCATCCATAGCAATAACTTGTAATGTAGCAAGGATAAGAGCTGGGTTCTTCTTTAAAGAAGCTGAATTACATTGTTCATCCATAAACTTAGCACCTTGTAATAATCCCTTAATATCGATACCTGTAACAGCTGCAGCTAGAAGTCCTACTGGAGATAATTCACTAAATCTTCCGCCTACACCATCTGGGATATAGAATGTCTTGAAGCTTTCAGCTTGAGCAATTTTAATTAGGTTGCCCTTTGCTTTAGATGTTGTAGCAATGATGTGATTCTTATAATCTGCGCCTAGCTTTTCTTTTAGCATTGCGCTGATGATTAAGTATTGTGTCATAGTTTCAGATGTTGAACCTGACTTTGTAATAACATTAAACATTGTCTTTTTAATATCGATAACGTCTAATAATGCAGCCATTCTTTCTGGATCTACATTGTCTTCAACATAGAATTTTGGTCCCTTTCTTAATCTCTTTGGTAAATCATTGTAATGTAAATGATTAATAGCTTGGAATGTAGCGATTGGGCCTAGTGCTGAACCACCAATACCTAATACTACGAAATATTCATAATTCTTTCTGATTTCTTTGGCTGTTTGAAGAATATCTTCAACTACGGCATCTTGATTGTATGGAAGGTCTGCCCATTCCATCATGTTCTTGCCTTTACCTGCTTCAACTGCTTCGAATGCAGCCTTAGCCTTGTCAGCCATATCATTGAATTTCTTATCTGAAATACCCTTGTCACCTAATGTGGCTTCCATCATGTTATTGTAATCAATTCTGATTTTCATTGATTTTTTGCTATAACGCATATGTCTCCTCCAAAATGAGTTTATTTTTTAGCTTTATCTAGTGCGACTTTTAAATAGTCGTAGCTTTCTTTTAAATCGTCAAATTCCTTATAGTCCTTTGAATATACTTCCATTAAAACACTGCCATCAAATCCCATGTCAAGCAATACCTTAAATAATTCTACAAAATCTATATTACCACGTCCAGGAATTGCGGTCGTTCCATCCTCTTTTATATCACAAACATGAACAGTTCTAACTCTATTTCCCATCTTCTTTAAAAAGTCTTTATATGAATATCCAGCTTGAGCCGCTTGCTTTATATCTAAAACTGTAGAAAGCTTTGGACATCTTGGGATTAATTCATCAATAAATTCTGGGAAATGATAATATGTCCAATGTACATTTTCATAACAAAATTCAATATTGTAGCCTTTGGCTATTTCATGAAGCTCATTATAGATTCTTGCGATTCTATCAAAGTTCATGTTTGCCCTTGATGTCTTTTTTAGGATAGTTGCGCCGTGGAAAGTATAATACTTTGCACCAAGCTTTTGGCCTACAGATAATATATTGTTAAATGTTTGTCTTGCGTCTGCAACTGCTCTTGTACCTAGTGAAAACAAATCTGGTTCAAATTGATTTGTTAAAGAATGTATTGAATGGATATCAAATTCGTGTATCTTTTTTGCTTTATCAATGGCATCAATTAAAACCTTTGCAAATTCGTCACAATATTGAGAATGTGTCTCAAAAAATACTTCACAAGCATCAGCACCCAATGAAGCTACTTTATCGAATGCTTCCTCGACGTGAAGTAATGGGAAATACGAAGCCGTTGATACACCTAATTTCATACGAAAGTATTATAGCATTAAAGAAGCATTTGCAAAAGTAATTTTCATAACTATGCTAGCATAGTTGCATTTTTTAATAAATTGACTATATATTATAAATATATTTGCGTTAATATTTTAGTCGTGATAACATATTATTTGATTACTAAAAAAGGTTAAGGGATTATGGCAAAGTTTAAACAATGGTTTGAAAATTTAAAAGAAAAAACTCAAAGCAACAAAGGACTAACTAAATTCTCTACATGGGTTGTTAATCACAAAGTTATTATCGTTTCAATATTTGCAGTATTGATGATATTAGCTGTTGTTGGCAACTTCTTTGTAAAGAAAGAAAGTGACGTTATTTCATATCTAGATAACGACACAGTAACTAAACAAGGTTTAGCAACTCTTCAAGAAGAGTTCAATATTATTGGTGACTTTTCGATTGGTATTTCATATCTAAATCAAGATCAAGTCGCAAAAATCGTTAATGATATCGAAGATCGTCAAACAAATTCTGGTGATTTATATATCAACAAGATGGTTTGGCTTGGAACTTTTACGTCTTTAGATTCTTTAAAAGGAAGACAATCAGTTTTATCTAACGATGACATCGATAAGATTCAAGATAAACTTGCTCAAAAATTTATTGTAACTACACAAACAGATATAGGTCCTGTAGATACATACATAATCTCTGTTTATTTCACTACACCAAACTCAGCAGATGAGACAGCTAAAGCCATCTCAGTTATGGAAGATATAGTAAGAAGCCATATTCAAGATTATATTACTAAGGGCGAAACAAATGCGCCTTCTGTTGATCGTGCATATTCATTCACTGGTTCTGCTCAAAACTCAAAATCATTACTAGAATCTTCAGTTGGTGACATGCCAAAATTCGTTATTATTGCAGTTGTAGCTGTATTTATTATTTTGTTATTTACAACAAAGTCATATCTAGAACCACTAATCTTCTTAGCAACACTTGGTATTTCTATCCTACTAAATATGGGTACAAATATTATCGCCGGAAAGCCAATGGGTGTCGTATCTTCTATTACTGCCTCTTGTGCAACAATCCTACAACTTGCCGTTGCTATGGACTATGCAATTTTCTTAATGCACACGTATTATGAAGAATTAAGAACAACCCCAGATCCAAAACAAGCTATGATTCAAGCTTTGCCAAAGACAATTAAGTCAGTTGTTGCTTCATCATTAACTACTGTTGGTGGTTTCGTTGCTCTATTCTTTATGAAATTCGGTATTGGTTACGATTTAGGTTTCGTTCTTGCAAAAGGCGTTATCTTGTCACTAATTACTGTAATTATATTACAACCAGTTATTATCTTGTTCTTCAACAAGTGGATTGCAAAGACAGAACACAAGTGGAAGCCATTAACTCCAAGACTAAAATTCGATTCAAAGATTATTACAAAGAAAGGTGTTTGTATTCCAATTATCGTTATTTGTATTGGTCTTCTAATCCCTGCTGCTATGTTCCAAAATAAAGTTGATTTAACTTTCATTTCAGTTACAGAAGAAAACAAGAATCCAACTGTTTCGGAAATAGCACTTGATTCATCATCAAATCAAGTTATTGTTATGACTCCATATGTTGAAGATGATAATGCTCCACAATATTCATTTATTGAACAATCATTTAGAATTGGATATATGAAAGCTACTGCTTTTGATGCTAATCAAAAATATTACGCCCAAAACGATGAAACAAAGAAAATGGAAGAGGTTGAAGTAACTGCAGATACATTTGATGCAAACAAGCATTATGTTCGTGATGCATCAACAAATACTATTTCAGATATCTTCTCTATTTCTTCTATGTTAACTTCAGATCAATTATCTGGATTTATCAATATGGACAAAGGCTATATTAAGAATCAAATCTACGGCCAATTAATGAAGAGCTTCATATCTGGCGTATATAATGCAGAAAAAGGCACAGCCAAACCAAAAGATACTGACGTTCATTATATGTTATATACAATGACTATCGTTGGAGGAAAAGAAGATGTAGAAAGCTTTAACACCGTTACTGCTATATCTACTATTGCAGCAAATACATTTAACGATGCAAAATATGCTTCTACTCCACTAAAAATGACAGGCAACGTAGTTGCAGCTAAAGAATTAAGCGAAGTAACTCCAGGAGATTACACTTTAGTTAACATCTTGTCTGTTGCAATTATCTTCATCATTCTTCTATTGACATTTAGATCATTCTTCTTGTCTGTAATTTTGGTAATGGTAATTGAAACAGGTATTTGGATTAACCTATCTCTATCTTACTTCTTCCACCAAGAACTACACTTCATGGCATACTTAATCGTATCTGCTATCGCACTTGGTGCTACAGTTGACTACGCTATCTTATTAACAAGCAAATATCAAGAAGAAAAAGCAAACGGTGCTACTGGCCAAGCTGCTATTAGAAATGGTATCTATAGAGCCGCTCCTGGCGTTTTAACATCAGGTTCAATCTTCGTTGTAGCATGTCTTGCCGTTATGTTAGTATCTACAAACGTAATTGTTAAACAAATTACACAATTGCTTGCAAGAAATGCCCTATTTAGCGCTGTATTAACTTTCTCATTCTTACCATCAATCCTTTCTATTAAAGAAAGAATTACAAAAGCTATTAGCATTAAGATGGGTAAAGGTGACCCAGACGAAGGCAAATCAAACGAAAGCGTTTATGCTGTTTCTTCTAAAGATCTTGAAAAGTTCAAGTCTGAACACCCTGAAGCTTTAGAAACAGCTATTGAAAATGCTATGGGTGAAGATGTAGAAATCCAAGCTGATGGAACTGTAGTTGTTGAAGATGAAGTAAAGGACGAAGCTCCAAAAGAAGAAAAATAATATTATTCGTTAGAATCTATTATGTCAGCATCTGTATCAATTGCAGGTGCTGATTTTTTATTTGAATAATTCTTTTTAATATATTTCACAGTTTGCTTTGCACCATACTTTATAACAGAAGTCCCTGCTGAAAAAGTAAGTGTAATTAAAGCAAATGTAATTCTAATCATATTCATAATTAAAGAAAAGATAGAAACGAACATCGTCCACCCAGATATGCTATCTGAACGAACAGTCGCAACAAGCGCAATTATAGCAACAATTGAACTTATGATAATCACAGATGTTTTGAAATAATTAAACACCTTCATCGTCTTTTTAATACGCTTCTTTGCAGTTTTTATACTAGAAGAGATAATAGCGCATATAACAAGAATTAACGTGTAAATGATTATTGCTATAAGCAATAGTATAGAAGCTGGCTCTTCAAGCCCATATTTGACGATAAATACTGTTCCATAACCAAGATAGTACAAATATGATAAAAGCGTAACAATGACGTATATAGCGTTAAATTTGCGCTGTATTGGTCCTATTCTTTTATCTTTATAATCTAAAAATAAATCTTTTAGTGTGGGTTTTTTATTTTCTTCAAATATATCTTTATCCATACTTGATATATTAACATCAAGATATAGAATTGGCAAGATAGGTTAATCTATAAACTTTTTATAACCTTCGCCTAATTGTAAAGCTTTAGAAACTCTAGATAGAGTTGTATTTGAAATACCTGTTTGTTTTATTATTTGAACATAGGTCTTTCCCTCTTTTAGAAGCTTTGCAGCCTCTACTCTTTGGGAAAGATTCTCTAGTTCTTTATAAGTCAATAAATCTTCAAAGAAGATTTTGCAATCATCCTCTGATTGTAATTTAAGTATGATATCGAATAAAGCATCAATTGATTCTTTAGACATCTTCTTCTATCCTTATATCTTCGTATTCTGTATCTTCAACAGCCTTCTTTAAGAATGCTATTGTCTTTTCAGACTTTGGATGATCAAACACTTGTCTTGGTGTACCAACTTCTTCAACTACACCATTTGCCATAAAGATGACCTTATCTGAAACATGCTTTGCAAATTCCATTTCGTGTGTAACTATAATCATTGTTGAATTAGTTGTTTCTTTTAATTCTTTAATAACCTTCAATACTTCGCCTGTTAACTCAGGATCTAGTGCTGATGTTGGTTCATCAAAACATAGAATGTTTGGTCTCATTGCAAGCGCTCTTGCGATAGCAACTCTTTGACATTGTCCACCAGATAATTCGCATGGATAGTTTTTCATTTTGTCCTTCAATCCTACCCTTGCTAAAAGTTCTTTTGCCGTTTCTTTATTTGCATCTAGTAAATACTTTCTATATTTAAGAACTTCAGTTGTAACCTTCTTCATTCTTTTGAAAAATGGAAGATCTTTATATTGAAGCTTAATTTCTTTCTTCTTTGCCTTTAAAACTTGTGGAATCATTTGATTTGGAGCCAACATAACGTTCTCTAAAGCTGTATATTGTGGGAACAAATTAAATTGTTGGAATACCATTCCAAAGTTCAAGCTGTGTGTTCTTATTGTCTCCTGTGATTCTTTCTTGATAGTTTTTGCATCAAAAATAACATCACCATTTAAATACACTTGTCCTTCATCGGCTGTTTCAAGATAATTCAAGCAACGTAAAAGCGTAGTTTTACCAGATCCAGATGATCCAATAATAGATAAAACTTCTCCTTGATTTATATCAAAATCAATGCCTTTCAATACTTCAGTATTGCCAAATGATTTTCTAATACCTTTAACTTCTAAAAATGCCATATATTACGCCTTAAAATAAGATAGTTTCTTTTCTATTGCTCCAAATACTAGAGTTAAGATACCGACGAATATCAAATAGAATACACCTGTGAAGAACAATGGCCATATAATGCCGTATACTGCTGTAATATCTTGAGCAGCTTTAATTACTTCTCCAACCATGATTACACGAGCAAGAGCTGTATCTTTAACTAGTGTTGTAATTTCATTACTCATAGGTGGAACTGTTCTTTTTATAACTTGCTTCAAAATAACTTTGAAGAATATTTGCGACTTTGTCATTCCAAGTACCTTTCCGGCTTCATATTGGCCATGAGAGATGCTTTCAATTCCTGCTCTGAAGATTTCGCTGAAATAGCATGCATAGTTAATTACAAATGCTATAACAACGGCTGTTAATCTAGATTTCATTGGTGAATTGAAAACTAATCCTGGAACATAGAATACAATAATTACTTGTAACATTAGAGGTGCACCTCTAATAATCCAAATAAATACCTTTGTTAATATTTTCAAAGGCTTAAACTTACTCATTGAACCGAATGAAATAATAAGGCCAAGAGGAAGCGCCATAACTAAAGTTAGTGCGAACAATAAACATGTCGTACCAAAACCTTGTAATAATTGAATTAGAACTTGAGAAAAAGTTATAGTCATAAATAAATGTAAGACTTGGTGATAAAATCACCAAGCCCTACTCCTTTTTTATTATTTGTTGTCTTCCATTACTGTTGAACCAGCAGCAACTACAGCAACTTGCTTATTCTTTAGATATGAAGCAGATAAGCTCATAGCCTCAGCTCTTGCATCTGTCTTTGTCATACCATTCCAAATAGCATCAATATTCTTTGCATTTAATTCAACTTCTTTTGTGTTCCAATCGATTTCTTGGAATGAAGCTGTAATGCCTAGTTTTTGACAAACTGCTTTAGCAACATCTGTATCGAATCCGATTAATTCATCATTAGCATTCTTATATGCGATAGGTGCAAAGATTGTATAACCTACTATCATTGAACCTCTTTCCATAAGTGCGTTAAATCCAGACTTATCTAATGTTTCATCAATAACTTGATCTTCAAATTTAATTAAAGAATCCTTTAATCCATAAAATTCAGCGATTTCATCTAATGTTCCATCTTCTTGTAAATCATATAAAGCCTTATTTACTTTTTGTGTTAGATATACATCTTCTTTTCTAAAACCTATTGCATAGGTTTCTTCTTCAGCTTCAACATCTACTAAATCAACTTTTCCAGCATAAGAAGATCCTTCTGTATTGATGTAGTAATTAGCCATAATAGAATCAATAAATCCAATATCTGCTGTTCCTGCTACGATTTCAATCAAAACATCTCTTTGTGATTGAGCAGAAACATATTTTGCAAATTGTCCTAATTGATTAGCATAATCTTGTGCTAATTCTTCCCCTGCTGAACCAGCTTCAGCCATAATTGTTACTTGAGGTAAGTTACAAGCTACAAGTCCAACTAATGAAACAGCTAGAATTGCAACTACTAAAATTGTTAATAAAATCTTTTTCATAACATCTCTCCTTTTTGTTTTACGTATTCAATAATACTCTATTGCGATAGAGTTGTAAAGTATTTTCTTTAAAAAATATATATTATATAAAATCTATTATTATTTGATTCAATACATTAAGATATTCTTCTTTAATAGATATAGAATTAGCAGAAATATTTAATTTATCCTTGTGCAAATGAACGGCTTTTTCGTGCTCAGCCATAAAATCTTTACCGAAATTCTTTAAATAATCTTCAAAATTTATGCCCTGATTTGTTCTAAATCCCAACATTATATATTCTTCTTTTATGTCATTTTCGTCTAAATCAGCCTCTTTTACATAAGGAAGACGGTCTTCATCTAAGTCTTTGTAATACTCTAAAAATGTATCTTTATCATAAAAACGCTTGTTATCTAAAAGCGAATGAGCATTCAATCCAAGGCCAATATATTCATCTCTTGTCCAATATTTGAAATTATGTTTTGCCTCAAATCCTGGTTTTGCAAAATTAGAAACTTCATAACGATAAAAGCCTTTTTCTTTTAACAACTTTGCTGCAAAATCAAAAAGTTCAACCTTCTCATCGTCGTTAGAAACTTTGATCAAATTTTTCTCAACTTGAGCTTTAAGTGGAGTGCCATCTTCTAAAGATAGCATGTAACAAGAAATGTGGTTAACTTTGAATTTTGTAACTTCATCAACAAAGAATTTTATGTCGTCTTTTGTTTGAAAAGGCAACCCAACCATCAAATCTACAGATATGGACAATCCGGTCTTTTGAGCCATATCTATAGCTTCTAGTGCCTCAGCTGCATTATGGCGTCTATTTATAGCCTTTAGCGTCTTGTCATTTAGGCTCTGTACTCCAATTGAAATCCTGTTAAAGCCAAGTGATTTTAGCTCGTTTAGCTCATCAAAAGTAATTGTGGCTGGATTTGCCTCAAAAGTCATTTCTACGGGTTCTACCCTACTATTTAGCCTTAATGTTTCTAAAATACTTCTAAAATAATGCGTTTTTAATAATGATGGGGTCCCGCCGCCAAAATAAACTGTGTCTATAACGTGGTTTTCAAACGTGCCATTTTGACTCAATAATTGGATTTCTTTACATAAATGCTCTACGTATGTATTAATATCTGCATCATCCTTTAGAACAGATGATGTAAAGTCGCAATATGCGCATCTAGATAGACAAAATGGAATATGGACATAAACGCCTAGATTTTTCATGAATTAATCGTCACTATCTAACTTCAAAATAGTTAAGAATGCTTCAGATGGCAATTCTACTGAGCCAAATTGTCTCATACGCTTTTTGCCTTCTTTTTGCTTTTCTAACAATTTTTTCTTTCTTGTAATATCGCCGCCGTAACATTTAGCAAGAACATCTTTTCTAACAGCTTTTACTGTTTCTCTAGCAATAACCTTCCCGCCAACAGCAGCTTGAATTGGAACTTCAAATAATTGTCTTGGAATAACGTCTTTTAATTTTTCTGCAATTCTTCTTCCTCTTTCGTATGCCCTATCCTTATGAACAATAATAGATAGCGCATCGCAAATTTCACCATTTAGCATGATGTCTAATTTTACAAGCGCACTTCTCTCATACCCTTTAATTTCGTAATCCAAAGATGCATAACCCTTTGTTCTAGATTTTAGCGTATCGAAAAAGTCGTAAACAATTTCGTTAAGAGGAATATCATATACAAGTGATACACGAGATGTATCTAAGTATGTCATGTTAATAAATGTGCCACGCTTATTTTGACAAAGCTCCATAATTGGCCCTACAAATTCAGGCGGAGTTAGAAGCGTTGCCTTAACAATTGGCTCTTCCATATGATCAATTTCAGAAGCTGGTGGCAAATTAGATGGATTAGATACTACTAATTTTTCTCCATTTGTCTTAACAACTATATATTCAACAGATGGAGCCGTTGTAATTAAATCTAAGTCAAATTCACGCTCAAGTCTTTCTTGGATGATATCCATATGTAAAAGACCTAAGAATCCACATCTAAAACCAAACCCTAAAGCTTGAGATACTTCTGGCTCATACATAAGTGATGCATCGTTAAGCTTCAATTTTTCCAAAGCATCTTTTAAATCATCATATCTTGCGCCATCTACAGGATAAATACCACTAAATACCATTGGCTGAGCTTCTTTAAAGCCCTCTAGAGGCTCTTTTGCCGGATTATCAGCCAAAGTTATAGTATCACCAACTTTTGTGTCTGCTACGTTCTTAATTGAGGCACAGATATATCCAACCTCGCCAGCAGCTAGTTCATCAAGTGGCGTATTCTTTGGCGTAAAGATACCAACTTCGGTAACATCATATACTTTACCTGTTGCCATCATCTTTATCTTATCGCCAGCTTTAACCTTACCATCAAAGATTCTAACAATAGATACAGCGCCTTTATATGCATCATAATATGAATCGAAAATCAAAGCTTTTAGTGGCTTATTTTCGTCGCCATTTGGTTGTGGCAATAAATGAATTACTTGCTCTAATACTTTATCTATACCTGTACATAGTTTCGCAGAAACTAAAGGTGCATCTTGAGCATCAAGGCCAATTACATCTTCTATTTCTTTTTTAACTTCATCAGGGCGAGCCGATGGAAGATCGATTTTATTTATTACAGGAATAATTTCAAGATTGTTATCTAAAGCAAGATAAACGTTCGTTAAAGTTTGAGCTTCAATACCTTGAGAGGCATCAACAATTAAAATAGCGCCATCGCAAGCTTTTAAAGATCTAGAAACTTCATATGTGAAGTCTACGTGTCCTGGAGTATCTATAAGGTTAAACAAATAAGTTTCGCCTTCGTATTCATATTTCATAGTAACTGGTGTTAACTTAATAGTAATACCTCTTTCTCTTTCTAGATCCATTGAATCTAAAAGTTGAGGTTGTGCATCTCTTGGAGCTACTGTATCAGTAACCGACATAATACAATCAGCCAAGGTAGATTTACCATGGTCAATATGTGCTACGATACAGAAATTACGGATTTTTGATTTATCGAAATGCATATATACTCCTGAACGACTTAAATTATACCCAAAAGCCAGCGAAAATACAACACGCGCACGCAATAAATGTGTGGTATAATTTACATGTGAGGTATATATGGAAATCAATAAAGTTGTTGAAAATTTAAAAGTTAGAGGTTTCGAACCTTTTTATTTCGAATCAAGAGATGAAGCAATAGATAAAATTGTAGAAATTATTGGTCATGACAAATCTGTTGGATTTGGCGGCTCTATGACTGTTCATGAATTAGAGCTAATGGACATACTAGAAAACGAAGGCAACAAAATTTTATCTCACAGCAAAGTAAGCCCAGAAGAAAGAGATCATGTTTATCAATTAGCGCAAAGCGCTAACTTCTACATTTCATCTACAAACGCGCTAACAGAGCAAGGCGAATTAGTAAACATTGACGGAACAGCAAATAGAGTTACAACTTTCACTTTTGGTGTAAAGAATATCATCTTCGTTTTAGGCGTTAACAAAATTACTAAAGATGTAACTTCAGCTATCAATAGAATTAGAAATTACGTAGCCCCAAAAAACTGCGTAAGACTACATAGAAATACACCATGCGCTACGCTTGGCCATTGTGTAAATTGCAATAGCGATGATTGTATCTGCAATACTACAGTTATCTCTCATCACCCAACATCAAAGCAAGACCACGTATACGTAATTATCATAAATGAGGAGTTAGGATATTAATATGGAAAAAGATTTAACTTGGTTAAAACAACATAGAGTTGCTCATCGTGGATTACACGATAACAAAATCTACCCTGAAAACAGCTTAAAGGCATACAAAAATGCCGTTGACCATGGCTACGATATCGAAATGGATGTTTGGCTAACTAATTCAAACGTCTTAATTATGCACCATGACCCATCTTTAAAAAGAACGGCAGGACAAGACATCAAAGCCGTAGATTTAGATACAAATAATCTTTCTCAATACAAATTGTTTGGAACTGAAGAATCTGTACCACTATTTGACGATATGTTAAAAACAGTTGATGGCAAAGTTGGCATAATCATTGAAATAAAACCAACTCGTCGTGTTAAAGACACTTGCGAAATGGTTATGGAACACTTAAAAGGATATAAAGGCAAATATTGCATCGAAAGTTTCGATTGGAATGTTGTAAATTATATGCATAAGCATTATCCTGATGTCATCCTTGGACAATTATATGATTATCTATGGTGGCAAAGAATTCCTGCTATTTTAATGAGACAATACAAAAAAGTTAATTTCTTAGCAATATGCATAAGAAACGGCGAATCAAAATATTATGCAAAGCTTCGTAAAAACAACAAAGACAAAGTCTTTGTCACATGGACAGTTAGAACTCCAGAACAACAAGCTCTGGCAATAAAAGCATGTGATAACTACATATTTGAAGCGGACATAAAAAAAGAAGGAAATATCCCTCTTCCAGATCCAGAAATCAAATAACAAACGGGGCTGTTAAGAAATAAAAAATCTTAGCAGCCTTCTTTTATGCAAAAAATTGGGCAAAATCATATAGATAATGCCC
>SVHF01000024.1 GCA_015055975.1 Clostridiales bacterium
ATACCTCCGCTGTTACACGAAGGTAGTTTACACGACTATTGGGTTTTGTTAAAGAGTGTTATTTTTTGACGTACACACTCAAAGTAGAGCCACAGCATGGTTCTATCCGCGAATTTCCGCGAGCGAGGGGTTTCGACTCTCAATGTTTATTTGAGTAAGGAACTAATTTATTTTTTGACGTTCACGAAATTTCTCTTAAATTAATCGACACATAAGCAAGAAAAATATGAGGCCAAATTTGACCTCATATAGCCTAATTCCAACTTTTGGGATTCACATCAAATATTATTTCATTCTCTTAACGAAGTGATTGGAGTGACATATACACCATCAGGCCTTTTATATGCCGCATTTGTTAATCCGCAAATTACACATAGAGATTTTGCTGGAACTCCTCCTTGTCGAATAATCAAATCGTTAATTCTAATTAGATTCTTTGCGGCCTCTTCTATTTGATTTGCCCCAAGTTTAATTTCGATACCGCACCATGCCCCATCTTCCATTTCTATAATCGCGTCTATCTCATTATTCTCATAATCTTGGTAATGATATAGTTTTGCTCCAAAAGAAGCAACATATGTTAACAAATCTCGTTCAACAAGTGATTCGAAAAGAAATCCTAAATATTCTAAATCGTTCAACAATTTTTCTTTTGTTATATTTAAAAGTGCACATGCTAATGATTGGTCTACAAAATGTCTTTTCTCGCTTTGCTTAACTCTTAACGAAGAACGCAATTTGTTTGAAAATGGTGGAATATTTTCAATTAAGTAAAGCCTATTAAACAAATTTAAATAATCTGTAATCGTATCAATATTTATATCATCTAAATCTTTTTCTTTAATATCATTTTTTAATGTCTTATTTGTAACTGTTGTTGATTCATTTCTTGCAAGAGACCTCAATAATAGTTCTACCTTATGACCATCTCTCTTTATATTATCAACCCTATATATATCTTCACTTAAAACTGTTTTTATATATTCTTTTGAGAGAAGCATCCCTTGCTTTTCATTCATACCTATTGTTGAAGGCCAACCGCCTACCAACACATAATTAATTATTCTATCTAAACTAACTTCTCCTATAAATTGATCTTTTGCAACGTTTTCACAAACATCTTTTAACGATATTTTTCCATCAGAATACCCGCTTTCAAAAAGTGACATTGGTCGCATCTTTAATCTTGCTATTCTACCAGTTCCAGAGTGAACATATTTATCTTTGTTGACTGTTGCTGATCCCGTAAGGATGTATTGCCCTTTTTCTATCGTTTCATCAACCTTGCCTCTAACAGCATCCCATATGCTTGGAGCTTCTTGCCATTCATCAATCAATCTTGGTTTCTCACCGACTAGCGCCAATTCTGGATTTAACATCGCAAGTTGCTTGTTGTTGAAATTGCCTTTTGGATCAGCAAGCAAAAATTCACTGTTTGAATGATATTTACTTGTCCAGGTTTTTCCACACCATTTTGGACCTTCAATTAAAACCGCTCCAAAGGCTTCTAAATATGTATCAATTATATTATCTATGATTCTTTGTCTATAATTATCTATTTTCATATTATACCTCTGATAAGATAGTAGCATAATCCGAATCAATTTTCAATATTATTCCGAATGTTTTACGAATATTATTCCGAATGTTTTACGAATATTATTCCGAAGCTTTTTTAATTTTCAATCCGAGAGTTTATTGCAAAACACTAAAATGAAACGACATCACATGTCACTATAAACATTACTCTAATTGACAACTTTATAATTAATTATACAACAGCTAGTTCTTTACTATCTGCTACCATTAAAATTTGATGTTTTGCCCGATTTCTTCCGACTTTCTACAAACTAATAAGCTTTGTTTTTTAACCCGTTTGTGAAATTTGTCCCGTTTGGTTCACCAATAGGGAGTTAAACGCTTCCTTTTTTCATTACCTCTGTTATGTATTTTTCTTTTATAGGAAAAGTGTATTTTTTAGGTCTTTGTTTTATAGGAAAAGTGTATTTTTTTGTTGAATTATTTATAGGAAAAGTGTAAAATACAGTCAAGGAAAAGGAGAAATGCTATGCTTAAAAGAAAAATATCGAAGACAATCATCGACTATCTAAACTCAAATTCAAACAAAATCATGATTATTGATGGAGCCCGACAAATAGGCAAATCGTATATCATACGATATATCGCCACTGAAGTGTTAAATAATGTATACACTAATTACATTGAATTAAATTTTGTAGAAGACTCACTTAAAGATAAATTGTTTGCAAATATTAACAACATAGACGATTTCTATTTTCAATTAAGCATGGTTGCAGGAGACAGAATGGGCAAGAAGGAGAACACTCTTGTATTTATTGATGAAATTCAAGAATATCCACAATACTTAACTCTTTTAAAGTTTCTTAAACAAGATAATCGTTTTACATACATATGCAGCGGATCGCTACTAGGAGTTACTCTATCTAAAACAACATCCATACCTATTGGTAGTATTCAAATAGTTCACATGTACCCTCTTGATTTTGAAGAATTCTTAATCGCAAATAATTTCGGCGAAACCGCAATCGAAAAAATTAAAGCAGATTTTATCAACTTAGAAAGCCAAAACGAAACAGTTCACAATAAATTATTGGATTTATTTAAAAAGTACCTTTTGATCGGCGGGCTTCCTGACGCTGTTAATAGTTATTTAGAAAGCAAAAACATCGTAGAAGTACGAAAAATACAAGCAGATATTTATGATTTATACGGAAATGATGCAAGCAAGTATGACAAAGAAAATAAACTAAAGATTAAAAGGATTTACGATTTAATTCCTTCAAGCCTATGCAATAAAAAGAAAAGATTGCATGTCCAAGATATAGAAAACGTGAAAGGTAAACGTTATTCAAACTACGAAGACGAATTTGATTATCTAATTAATTCAGGCATTGCTTTAGAAGTTAAAGCAATTTCAACACCTACATTCCCATTAATAGAATCAAGCGGAAAGAACCTTTTAAAGTTATATTTAAATGATGTAGGATTATTATCTAATATCTTATATAGGCATAATATTCGTGCAATAATGAATACGGAAAGTAGCGTTAATCTTGGAGCTGTTTATGAATCTGTTATAGCCAGTGAGTTAAAGGCACATGGCTTTAATTTATTCTATTATGACAATAAAGCGAATGGAGAGGTTGATTATTTAATTGATGATTATAACAATCTTTCTACAATCCCTCTTGAAATTAAATCAGGCAAAGACTACACTATCCATAGCGCAATCAACAAATTTGTTTCGAACAAAGACTATAAAGTTAATAAAGGGTATGTATTATCTAACGAACGAGTTGTATATCAAAAAAACAGCATTATATATTTGCCAATTTATTATATTATGTTTTTCCAAAACAACTAGTTAGTTCGGGAAGTACAACTCATGGTTCACCAAAAGGGAGCTAAAATGTTCTTTTTTTTGTTGTTTATTTATATTTGGACTAATGCAACGCCAACTAAAACGCCTATTAAAATAAATACAGCTGGCAATTTAGATTTAAACATTAAATAAGCTTCTGGCAATAATTCACCTAAAACTACATATAGCATAGCGCCTGATGCAAAAGATAAAGCAATTGTAAGCCCAATTGGGCTAAATAATCCAACATAATATCCAAGGATGGCACCTAATACCGTTGGGATACCTGTAACTGCGGTAACAATTATTGCTACCCATTTTTTCATTCCGCCTGTAATTAGTGGAACAGATACTGCCATACCTTCTGGGATGTTATGTAATCCAATAATTACGGCTAGTAGGAATCCACTTCCAGCAACTAAAGTTGAACTATCCCCTGCGTATGATGCGCCAATTACCATTCCTTCTGGAATATTATGTAATGCAATTGCAAATGCCATAACAATACCAGCTATGAATAATTGAGAATTTGTTCCTTTGTTTCTATGCTCTGTTAAGTGATCTGCGTGAATTAACTCATCTAGAGCATCAGCTGTTTTTGGGTGCTCTTCTTCATTAACGTGTTTTACTTCTTTATTTGTATGATTATCTATAATTCTATTAAGAGCAAATACAATAGCAAATCCAAGTATGATACCAAGAATAGTAACTAAAACATTAGTTTTAGACCCATCGTCTATTTGCATTGCTTCTGGAATTAAATCAAAGCAAACTACAGCCAACATAACACCGCCTGCAAAGCTTAATAAAAGACTTACAACTTTTGATGAATCTTTCTTAAAAATAGCGCCAATAACGCCGCCTAGTCCCGTTCCAACTATGCCAGATATAGATGTAATAATTATAACCCAAGCTATTGTACTCATAACACTATGTAAATAATACTCTATTAATGTATATATAGCAATAAAAAATAGAGGCTATTCACCTCTAATGGCGGAGGAATAGGGATTCGAACCCCAGGAAGCTCTCACTTCAACGGTTTTCAAGACCGCCGCCTTCAACCACTCAGCCATTCCTCCAAGTCGTGATGTAATTATAGAGTATATTTTTATTGGTTGTCAAGGAATAATTTATGTATATTTTATACTTTGCTTTTTGCGCGCGTAAATATATGTATATTTTATAACTATTTTTAAAATGGGTATTTACAAAAATCTAATATACGTATATAATGCATTTACAAAGTAATAACTATCGAGGTGTAACAATGCCAAAATACAAGATATGTCCTAGATGTGAATTGAATTACATTAAAGAAGATGAAGACTTATGCGAAGTATGCAAAGCTCAACTTTCAAATAGCGATATTTTTGAAGAAGAGGAAGAAGAAATTTGCCCACTTTGCAATCAAAACTTTGTTGAACCAGGGGAAAAATATTGTGCTGAATGTTTAGA
Source organism: Clostridiales bacterium (assembly GCA_015055975.1). GTDB lineage: Bacteria > Bacillota > Clostridia > Christensenellales > UBA3700 > UBA3700. Next base: position 4,862 of record SVHF01000024.1, read on the forward strand.
GAAGCGTTCTAGATCTAACAAGGATGATGATTCTCAAGAAGGACCAATCATAAGACTTGAGCAAGATGAAGATGTTATTTCATTAGATGACGCTATCGAAGAAGAGGAAGGCGAAATCGACGAAAGCTTCGACGATGAAAACTCTACATATCAAGAAGATGACTTCATTGAGGATGACGAAGTTCCAAATGAAGAAGAAGAACTTCTAAACAAGGAACTTGAGGGTGAATTCGAAGAAGAAGAGCCAGAAGAAGAACTTGAAGAATATGAAGAAGTTGAAGAAGACGATTTTGATAAAGAATATAAGAACATCAAAATTGATCCAAACGATTTCTTAGAAGATGACGAAGAAGATGAAGTCGAAGCTAGAAAGAAAAAGTTAAAAGAAAACGACGATGATGACTAATAAATAATTGAACTACACTACCACTGCATCGAAAGATGTGGTGGTATTTTTTATATAATTACGAAATTACCAGGAGTTAAGAATATATAACTAATTAATCCTAAAATTAACGCAATAACAACTTGGTGTGCAACATAAACCCACATTGCACATCTTCCCCAGAAATTCACTGGTTCATACCAATCGTACTTTCCAAGATGTGGCAACAATGATTTTTTATTTCTATATAGCATTGGGCCAATGGCAGCACCGATTAGCATCCAAGCAACATATGGGAATATTGGTTGATAATCAGCTGATGGAATCTTATTCACCCCTACCATGAAATATCCTAAGAAAAATCCATTTGAATTTGTTGAGAAAGCTTGAGGGTCTTGAAGCCATATAGATACAAGTACATGATTTATGATAAGCATTATAGCCCCAATCATTCCACAAGTCATTGCAGTTTTAATTTTGTCGTGACGGCAAATAAAATCTATTAAGCACCAAAACAATATTGCAACCGTAAACATTTGAAATACACCAAATGTAATCATCATGCTTTCATCAATTAATCTTGTAACTACAGTAATTAAAATGGCAAATATACCAAGTTCGATGCCTCTTTTTAGATTGCTTCTTGAAAAAGAACATGAAATACCACAAACAATTGCAAAGATTACAACAACTAATGGCTCAACAAACGCTCTTATAGGCGATCCTGAAGACAATACACCCCAAAATGTAGATTGAGTCGTCCCAAAGTAATAATCCCTTGCTACTCGCCATAAATTAAGTAATAAATCGGCATTTGCTTTGCTTGCATCTAATGCTGCTTCATACCAAGCTCCGCCAAAGATATCTGCAATATCATACATAGTATGGTCAAATATCATTAGAAGCACACAAAGGCCTCTAATGAAATCTAGTTCCCATATACGATTCTTCCTTTCTAATTTCTTTGGCATCGTCAAAAAAGGCTGCATAAAGCAGCCTTATTATTATTTTGTTATTTTTGTTTTGCCGCCCATATACATTTGTAATGGTTTTGGAATATTGATTGATCCATCGGCATTTAAATTGTTCTCTAAGAACGCAATTAACATTCTTGGAGGAGCAACTACTGTGTTATTTAGAGTATGAGCAAAATAGTTACCATTATCTTTACTCTTAATTCTAATTCCTAATCTTCTTGCTTGAGCATCTCCTAGATTTGAGCAGCTTCCAACTTCGAAGTATTTCTTTTGTCTTGGAGACCATGCTTCAACGTCGCAAGATTTAACCTTTAAATCTGCCAAATCGCCTGAGCAGCATTCCAAAGTTCTAACCGGAATATCTAATGATCTAAAGAATGCTACAGATGTTTGCCATAATAAATCATAGTATTTCATACTATCTTCTGGCTTACATACAACGATCATTTCTTGCTTTTCGAATTGGTGAATTCTATAAACGCCTCTTTCTTCAATACCATGAGCGCCAACTTCTTTTCTAAAACATGGAGAATAACTTGTTAAGCAATATGGCAATTCTTCTTCTGGAGAAAGTGTATCCATAAATTTACCAATCATTGAGTGTTCAGATGTACCAATTAGGTATAAATCTTCGCCTTCAATTTTGTACATCATGTTTTCCATTTCTTTGAAGCTCATAACGCCATTAACTACGCTTGAGTGAATCATAAATGGAGGAATATAATATGTAAATCCTCTATCGATCATGAAATCTCTAGCATAAGATAGGATTGCACTATGTAATCTTGCAATGTCTCCTTTTAAATAATAGAATCCATTTCCTGATGTTCTTCTTGCGCTATCTAAATCAATACCATTTAGACTTTCCATAATATCTACGTGATATGGAATTTCAAAATCTGGAACAACTGGATCTCCAAACTTTTCGTTTTCTACGTTTTCAGAATCATCCTTACCAATTGGAACTGAAGCATCAATGATGTTTGGAATAACCATCATTCTCTTTTTGATTTCTTCTTGCAAATTAGCTTCATCAATTTCTAGTTGAGCTAATTCTTGAGCCATCTCATTTACTTGAGCTTTAGCCTTTTCTGCTTCATCCTTTTGGCCCTTAGCCATAAAAGCACCAATTTGCTTAGAGATGCTATTTCTTTGAGAACGTAAAAAGTCTCCTCTATTTTTGCTTTCTCTGAATTTATTATCTAAATCGATAACTTCATCAACTAAAGGAAGCTTTTCATCTTGGAACTTCTTTTTGATGTTCTCCTTAACTAATTCTGGATTTGTTCTAATTAACTTAATATCTATCATTTTATTTCACCTCTATTTAGCAACAATATTAACTAGTCTCTTTGGTATTACAATAACTTTAATTACATTTTGTGCTCCTAAAGCAGCTTTAACTTGGCTATCTTCTAGAGCAATCTTTTGAATTTCTGCTTGATCTGCATTAGATGGAACAACAATCTTTGCTTTAATCTTGCTGTTGATTTGAACTGCTAATTCATATTCATCCTTAACTAATGCTTTTTCATCGCACTTTGGATATGCTTCGTTGAATATAGATGTTGTGCCACCCATCATTTCATTGAACTCTTCAGCAGTATGAGGAATGATTGGAGCTAATAACAATACTAAATCTTTAATACAATCCTTGTAGAATTTAGCATTAATAGTATCGCTATCTATATATTTATATATAGCATTTACATATTCCATAATTCTTGCAATAGCTGTATTGAATGAGAAAATTTTGAAATCTTCTGTTACTCTTTTGATTGTTGAGTTTCTAACGAAGTTTAATTCCTTCTCACGAGCGCCAAATTCGTCGTTTCCTTGAATATCTTTATATTTTGCGACCAATCTTTCAACTCTATCAATAAACTTAACTATTGAGTCAATACCACTTTCGTTCCATGGACCGCCTTCAATATATGAGAAACCAAACATCAAATACATTCTAAATGCATCTGAACCATACTTTTGAATACAATCATCTGGAGAAACTACATTTCCACGAGATTTAGACATCTTAAAGCCGTCTGGTCCTAAGATTGTTCCTTGGTGAACTAGTGACTTAAATGGTTCATCAAAATTTAGATATCCCAAGTCTCTTAATGCCTTTGTGAAGAATCTTGCATATAGCAAGTGCATACAAGCATGTTCTGCACCGCCAATATATTTATCTACTGGCAACATTTTATTAATGATGTTTGGATCAAATGCCATTTTATCATTATGCGCATCTGGATATCTTAGGAAATACCAGCTTGAGCATACGAATGTATCCATTGTATCTGGATCTCTTCTTGCTGGCTTTCCACACTTTGGACAAACTGTGTTCATGTATTCTTCACACTTTAGAAGTGGTGATGCACCATCTGGAGTGAAATCTACATTGTATGGTAATTTAACTGGTAAATCTGCTTCATTTACAGGAACTTCACCGCAATCATCACAATATACGATTGGGATTGGACATCCCCAGTATCTTTGACGAGAAACCAACCAGTCTCTTAATCTATAATTTGTCTTTAAAGCACCTTTGCCTTCTTTTTCTAACTTCTTAACAATGGCTACCTTTGCTTCTTCTGTAGTCATTCCATCGAATTCTTCAGAATTGCAGCAAACACCATATTCACAATATGGAAGATCATCATTTGAACCATCTTTACTCTTGATAACTCTTATGATATCTATACCATGCTTTTTAGCAAAGTCGTAGTCTCTATCATCGTGAGCTGGAACGCCCATTACGGCACCTGTTCCATATGATGCTAGAACATAATCTCCAATCCAAATTGGAACTTTCTTTCCATTAACTGGGTTAAAGCAATAGCTTCCTGTAAATACACCAGTTTTTTCACGTGTTGTAGATAATCTATCTATTTCTTTTGTCTTTGCGCATTCTTCTTTATATTTTTCAACTTCAGCTCTTTGGGCATCAGTAGTTAATTTATCTACAAGAGGATGCTCTGGAGCAAGAACTACATAAGTAATACCATATGATGTATCTGCTCTTGTCGTAAATACTCTAAATTTATCTCCACTTTCACATTCGAATTCGATTTCGCCACCAGTAGACTTACCAATCCAATGCTTTTGCATTGCCTTTGTCTTTTCTGGCCAATCCAACTTATCTAAATCTTGCAATAATTCTTCTGCATAATTTGTAATCTTGAAGAACCATTGTGTTAAATCCTTTTGAATAACTTGGCTTCCACATCTTTCGCACTTTCCATCAATAACTTGCTCGTTGGCTAAAACAGTCTTACAAGATGTACACCAGTTAACAGGCGCTTTCTTTCTATATGCTAATCCTGCTTTATATAATTGAAGGAAAATCCATTGTGTCCATTTATAGTAATCTGGCATGCATGTCTTAATCTCATAATCCCAATCAAAAGAAGCACCCATTGCCTTTAATTGCTTTTCCATTGTTGCAATGTTCTTTAATGTACTATCTTGTGGGTGAATACCAGTTTTAATTGCATAGTTTTCTGCAGGAAGGCCAAAAGCATCAAAGCCCATTGGTTGGAAAACTTCCTTTCCTTGCATTCTCATAAATCTTGCATATGAATCACTTGGTCCATAGTTATACCAGTGCCCTGCGTGTAACTTTGCACCAGATGGATAAGAGAACATTTCCAAAACATAATACTTATTGTCTATATTCTTTTTATTGAAAGAATACAACTTCTCTTGCTCCCATTTAGTTTGCCATTTTGATTCAATCTTTTTAAAATCCATATTTTTGCCTCAAATATTTTAATAATTATAATAATATATTATTCTAAATGAATAATTAAGTAAAGTATCTAAATAATTGTTATATATCTAAATATATTAAAAAGGGGCTGTTCGAAAACCTAAAATTTAAGAACAGTCCCTTTTTCATACTGAAATAACCATTTTTGTTAAAATAATGCCATATGGAGAAAAACTTATGGCATATTTTACTACAAGAAAAGTGTTCATGCTGCCTTCCTTCGACCTAGAGGTTAAGGAACAGGCAAAAATGGATAGATTTTTACTGCTTTTAGAGAATTCTGGAGTCGGAGAAATAATAGCTCGTTACGTAAAGAACCAAACGGAAAAAGGTGGTCGTCCCGGATATAACTATTACAATTAGTTTGCAATAATCTTATATGGATTTGCGTTAAAAAAATGCACACTAAGAGTATTATCAGGCTAAATAGGTTTTCGAACAATCTAAGATTGTTCGGTTACTAAATCTTCATAAAAATGAGCATAGAAAAAGAGCTGTTCTAAACTTTTGGGTTTTCGAACAGCCCCTTTTGTTGAACTTAAATTAATAAGTTATGTGATTAAGCATTAATTTCGCTATATCTAACAATTGTTGTTGAACCATCCTTGTATACGAAGAAGTTGTTGTTGAATAATTCAACTTTTAGATTGCTGATTTCTGCTGTGATTGTTTGTGGCAAGCCCATAAAGTCTAGGTTTGTAACTGTTGCGTTGATCTTGATGCTGCCATCTTTACCAATTACTAATGAAGCATTTAATCCCATACCAAAGTCGCCACCATCTGACTTACCTTTTACATAATGTGCAGCATCATCCCATGTATCTGCAGAATATGTATATGGAGTATATGCAGCATCTACCCAGTAGTAGTAATCTGTTGCTGGAGCAAATGATGTAATTTCAGCCTTTATGTATTTTGCATCTTCAAATTCATAGTATGTATCTGAACCAAATGCGCTTCCTGTGAATTCAACATATTTGCTGTCTGCTGTACTATATGTATAATATTGTCTCATTGAATCAAATGTTGTTTTAGTTTTATCAACTTCAACAAACTTTGCTGGTTCTAATGTGAAATATTTTTTTGTAGCATCAAATGTTTCTGTTGTAACTTTCTTCCAAGCATCTGTTCCTTCGTTCTTTGTATAATATTGGAATCCTGCTCTATAAGCACCTGTCCATTCTTTGTATCCACCAAATGGAATCATTAGTTCTTTTGTTAATGCAGAATCAAATGTAGCAGTAATAGCATTGCCATCATTGATTCCAATATATGCACCTAGTAGGTAGCCAACGATTGTCTTTAACAATTTTGTTTTTTCATCATCTTCTGCATCAGCTGTAGATGGAGCATAAGTTGGATCATCTAAAGCAACTGTTGCTTTATTGCTCTTTGGAATGAAACCTAATACTAGGTTAATAGCTGCATCGATATCGATTGTTTGAGAACCTAAACCTGTTAAGATAGATGAATCTACAACAATTGTAGCTGTCTTAACTGGCTTACCATCTGAATCTACACGTAGAACACCACCATCATATTCGTTTGCAACTAATAATCTTAGAGCTGTTGTATCTGCTGTATTATTATGTAAATCAATATTTACAGAAGCAACGGCTGTTAAAATTGTCTTAATAGAATCAATAATCTTTGCTGTATTATCAAAGCTAATTTTGTCAAGATTCTTGATGATTTCCCATGGGTTAGCAGCAACTTCTAGAGATAATGTATAAGAACCTGCAGGAACTGCTAATGTAAAGTCTGTCTTGTTCAATTTGAATGATACGCCAAGTGGAGTATCTAATTTTAAGTCAACAGATACTGCAACGTCTAATAGGTTTTCTTGTAATGGCCAAGATTGGAAATCTGATGGGTAGAAAATTGTGCATGTACCGATTGTATAATCTAAGCTTAGACCAACTGTAACATCTTTATCCATGTTAACCTTGATTACTGTATGATCTTTAGACTTGTTCTTAATTACCATATCTTTTTCAGCTAGTTTTAGAGAAATATCAAAACCTGTAGCCTTACCATTATCTAATGTTGCAGATAATACTAAAGAAATGTTTGGTAATAATTCACCTAAAGCTGTAGCATCGATATCTAAGTCAAGAGCATTTAACCAATCTTGTAATCCAGAAACTAAAGATAATAAGTTGTTTTCGTTATTTGGGTCTAATAAATCACCAATCTTTAGAGTGATAGAAGCTTCTGTTGATGTGCAAACACCATCTGAAGCAAGACCAGCGATGATACCTGTAACTGTATCAACTGAACCCCATACATCTTCATCTGCTAAATCGATTCCGTGGAAATCAACTTGACCATTTAATGCATTTTGAACAGCTGCAACGTTTGGAGCAGCGAATTTAACTTTCTTTTGTTCTGTCTTTGTCTTAGCTTGTAAGAACAAATAGTTACCATCATAGATGTTTGTATTGCTTGGATTTTGATCAGCATTTGGAGCTCCATCAAAATAGTAGATACCAAATAATGTAGAATCTGCCTTAACATCTTTCAACTCAGCTGTAACCTTTGTATTTGATGTGTCAGCATGCTCTACATCTTTTCTGCTTACTCTAACATAGTAATTGTCCATTTTAGATTCATCTGGTTTTTCTACCTTACTATAAGTGCTTCCGCTCTTTGTGAAATATTCCCCATTTGGGTCGAATGCACCAGTAGCTTTTTCATAGTTGTAACCATTGAATTGTAGTAAGTCTAGTTCAAGAGCAAGTTTTAATGCATATTCCTTGTCTCCTAAAGTTAAACCTAATGTTCCGTCAACCTTTAAGTCTGTCATGTCGCCATCTGCAACGCTAGTTTTAATACCGTTGATAATAGCGTCAATAGCTTGAGCCTCAACTGTTTGGCTAGGTGTTGGTGGTGTTTTCTTTGATTCATCGTCTTTATTACAAGCGAACAAAGTAACTGACAACATACAAACAACTAGTACAACAACTAATAGGCTTAACCAAAGTTTCTTATTTGTCATAAATAAACCTCCTAAGTATTTTCAAATATTGCGTGCACATATTATTATATGCACTACTTATTTTATATAAAGGTCACCTTAAAGTCAACAACCGATTATTTCGACAACTGCGTAAAATTTTCGCATTTTCCTAATAATTTTACATTCAGCCTTAAAATACACTAAATATTGGTGTATCTTACTAATTCGCGTATGGACATTTATTTTCAACTTATATATAATGAAACATATGAGTATGAACGCAAAAAAAAGAAAGATTTTATTGATGATTTTGATACCTCTAATGGGGGTAATTATTTTGTCTGCTTCCATCTTTGGAATAGCTTATGGCTATCTAAATAGAAACACTATTAAACTTGATTTTAACGACACGATTGAGTATCAAGAATTCAAGTATTTTGGAGCCTCTTCTTGTTGGAATGGGAGAGTTATTGCACGTGATGAAGACTTGGCTACTCAACAAACGCTAACAAACCTTTTATATGGCGAAGATGGGCTACATTTATCTATATATAGATACAACATCGGTGGAGGCTCTTTAGAATTAGAAGTTCCATATGATGAACCAGTCAAAACAATTAGCATGTTTAAATCGGAAAATTACGTTAATAAAGATTCATTTTTAGATGTGTCAAATTACGATTTAAATCGCGATCAAGATTATCTTAACAATTTAAAGATGGCGCTTGAAACAAACAACATTAAAAAGCTAGTTTTGTTTTGCAATTCACCACACTATAAGTTGACAAAAAACGGTTTAACTCATGCAAACAATGCTCATGAAGACAATTTGCCTGAAGAAAACTTTGAAGCCTTTTCTAATTATGTTCTAATTTGTTCTACTCTTATCTACAACTGGCTTGGAACAATTGGCTATCAAGATATAGAAATCGAAATATCTCCAGTTAATGAACCTCAATGGTCTTGGGGTGGAAATAGTGCTGGACAAGAAGGTTGCCATTACGACTATGAAACCCTTGGCAAATTCTATGATGTTTTTTATAAGGTATTAAATAAATATAATAAAGATAATAATACTCAATTTAAGATGGACATCTTTGAATCAGGAAACTATAAATTAGGACTTGCTTCATCAAAGAACAAAAAGTATTTTAAAGAATTTTCAAAATACGAGTATTTTGGAACGCTTGATTCAATATCTATGCACTCTTATGCTGCAAATGTTAGTAAATCAATAAGACGTCAATTTGCAAGATATTATAAAAAGTTCAATAAAGAATTTAAAATGAGTGAATACTGCATTATGGAAGGGGGCGTAGATACATCAATTTCTCGTGGTATTTATTCTGCAAAAGTTCTAATGCAAGATCTAAACATCCTTAACGCAACAGAATGGTCTTGGTGGCTTGGCGTTGCTTTTGGAGGTTATGAGGATGGCCTTGTATATTTCAATAGAGAAACAAAAGATATTACCCTTTTATATAGATATTACATGTATGGTCAATTTATGCGTTATATCGAAGAAGGCGATAAACGTATAAAAGCAGACATTCATGACTTATATGATTTAGGTGGCGTAGATTCTGTTGGATTTAAAAAACCTGATGGAACTATCGTAATTGTAATTTTAAACGACAACAATAAGACAAAAACAATTAAGCTTGATTCAGATAAATTTACTCAAGCAAAAATTGTAGAAACATACGAAAACACTTTCTGGAAAGAAAGTGAAAAAGCATTTGATGGTACATTTACAGTACAACCAAATAGCGTAACAACACTTATATTAAAATAGGAGAAAAACATGCCAAGTTCTTCAGGTGGTGGCTTCGGTGGCGGTGGTAGTTTTGGAGGAGGATTCCACTCTTCAGGTGGAGGACATCATTCCAATCAACCAATGCATGGTATATCTTCAAGACCTTTTGCGGGAGCTAGAAGATATAGCTATATAAACCATGCAGGGGTTATGTGCGTCTTCTATTCTGCATCACGCCCTAGAAAACTCAATATTACATCAACAATCATTTTATTTAGCATTGGTATAATAACTGCAATGATTATCTCTGGCTTTGTAATAGGCTCTATGATTCCTAAAAAGATTCCAGAAAGACAATGTATTAAATTAGATTACTATTACATCGATAACGCTGGCATTTTAAGTGGTGATGAAATAAATAGTTCTTTTGCTTCTTTTTATGAAGTAACTGGAATACAACCAATTCTGTATACCATAAAAGCTGAGAACTTCCCAAAGCAATATGGGCCACCTACTACAAAATATGCTCTTGAAGATTTTGCTTATGATTTATATCTAGACAAATTTGACGATGAGGGCCATTGGCTATTTATCCTTGTTGATTTTGGAGATATGAGTCCATATTTTGGATGGATTGATATGGCGGGAGATAATACAAGAACAATTATAAATGATTCTTTCTTTAGAGCTTTCCAAAAAGACTTACAAGCAAAAATGGACATTGCATCAACATCTTTAGAATTAACTTATTCAGATGCTTTTTCTCAAGCGATTTCAACGGCTAAAGATAATGCATTTAGATTTTCTATTGAAGTTATATCTCCTATCATATTTATTTCAGTCTCTGCCATACTTGTTATTGGAGCTCTAATTTATGGCATTGTAAATTCTGTAAAGAACAAGCTTATGATAGATGGCTATCTTGATGCTGAACAAAATAACCCTTCAAATATCATAAAAGATGAGGCACCATTTATTAAAGATGAAGCACCTTCTAAAAAAGACGACGATCCTTTTATTAAAGATGAGGATTCATCTTATCAAGAGATAAAAGACGAAGATCCATTTAGTTAATTTATTATCTAGATAATAAAAATACCCGACTAGTTTTTTTGCTAGCCGGGTTATTTATTGCTTTATATTAATTATTTGCTTAGCTTTTCAATAATAGCTTTAGCTGCCTTTCTTCCAGCGCCCATAGCTAAGATAACTGTAGCTGCACCTGTTACGGCATCGCCACCAGCGTAGATACCTTCATGTGTTGTCATATTTGTTTCTTCGTTTACAACGATTGTTCCCTTCTTAGAGAATTCAAACATATTACCAACGCTGTTTCTAATAATTGGGTTTGGAGATGTTCCAAGTGCTACGATTACTTGATCTACTTCGATTTCAAATTCGCTTCCTTCAATTGGTTCTGGACGACGTCTTCCTGAAGCATCTGGTTCACCTAGTGCCATCTTAACACACTTTAAAGCTGTAACTTGCTTATCTCCTAGCATTTCAACTGGGTTAGTTAAAAGAACTAGCTTAATTCCTTCTTCTTCAGCATGCTCGATTTCTTCTGCTCTTGCTGGCATTTCTTCACGAGAACGTCTGTAGATAATATAAACTTCTCCGCCACCAATTCTCTTTGCCGTTCTTGCAGCGTCCATAGCAACGTTACCAGCACCGATAACTGCTACTTTCTTTCCGCAATAGATAGGTGTTATAGCATCTTCTTTATATGCGCCCATCAAGTTAGATCTTGTTAAGAACTCATTTGCTGAAGATACACCATTTAGGTTTTCACCAGGAATGTTCATAAACATTGGAAGACCTGCACCGCTTCCGATGAATATAGCATCAAATTCTTCTTCTAATTCATCAAAAGTAATTGTCTTACCAACGATTGTATTTAACTTGAATGTAACACCAAGTGCATTTAACTTTTCAATTTCCTTCTTAACTACCTTATCTTTTGGTAATCTGAATTCTGGAATGCCGTAAGTTAAAACGCCACCTGCTTTATGGAAAGCTTCAAATATTGTTACATCAAATCCAGCCTTAGCACAATCTGCAGCACAAGCAAGTCCTGATGGACCTGAACCAACAACTGCAACTCTCTTGCCGTTCTTTTGAGGTTTAACAATATCTTTTGTTCCCTTTGTTAAGCCGTAGTCACCTACATATCTTTCTAGTGCACCAATAGCAACTGATCCACCTAGCTTTAACTTTCTTATACATCTTTCTTCACATTGTCTTTCTTGTGGACAAACTCTTCCGCAAATAGCTGGCAATAATGAAGATTCATTAATAATGCTTAAAGCACCATCTTTATCTTTTTCCTTTAACTTAGCAATAAAGCCTGGAATATTGATATTTACAGGGCATCCTTGAACACATTGAGGGTTTTTACAATTAATACATCTTTGTGCTTCAAGTAGAGCTGTTTCGTCGTCAAATCCTAAAGAAACTTCATCAAAGTTATGGCTTCTAACTTCTGGGTCTTGTGCTTTTACTTTATGTCTTTCTACTATTTCCATGATTAACCTCTCAATCTGCACTTATCTTCGTGCTCTTTAAAGAACTTTGATCTTGCCATAGCTTCATCAAAGTTTACTAAATGACCATCAAATTCTGGGCCATCTACGCAAGCATATTTTGTTTGGCCGCCAACAGATAATCTGCATCCACCACACATACCTGTTCCGTCAACCATGATTGTGTTCATAGAAACGATTGTCTTAATTCCATATGGACGTGTAACTTCACAAACGTTCTTCATCATGATCATTGGGCCTACAACTAATACGCAGTCGATTTTCTTGCCTTCGTCTAATAGGTTTTGTAGAACTGTTGTAACAAATCCCTTTGTTCCTTTTGAACCATCATCTGTTGCAATATATACATTTTCACAATTTTCAATAAAGCCTTCTTCTGCAAACAATAAATCCTTTGTTCTAGCACCTAAGATTGCTTCACTCTTTAATCCCTTAGCTTTTCTTAATTTTGCTTGTGGGTAGATAACTGCACAGCCAATACCACCACCAACTAACATAACGTTTTCATATTCGTCTAAATCTGTTGGGTTGCCTAATGGTCCTACGATATCATGAACACTATCTCCTTCTTTTAGCTCAAACATCTTGTGAGTAGAATAACCTACTTCTTGGATAAGTAGTGTTAATGTTCCTTGTTCTCTGTCATAATCGCAAATAGTGAAAGGAACTCTTTCGCCTTCTTCGTTTACACGAAGAATGATAAATTGTCCAGGTAAACAATGTTTAGCAATATCTTGTGCTTCTACAACATATTCTTTAACATTATTTGCCATATCAATAATTTTTAAAATCTTATTCATAAAACACCTGTTTGTTAAATTTTTATCAAAGTTATTTTAGTCACTTTTACAAATATATGCAATTGTTTTTCTATATTTTTTTATTTCTTAGAAATATTTGCTTTAATTCTTCTTGGAATATACATGATGGCATCTTTTAATTTTGAGGTAGCATCAATAAACTTTGATTCTAGATTATCCCCAAATTTTCTATCCATATTTCGTGCCACATATCTTGCAAATAGATTTATAAACCAAGCAATGACAACGGCTGCTAATACATAAACGCCATCAATTATTGTTTCTGGCATTTCTACATCAAGTAAATATCCATTTAGATATGTATAATCTACGGCAGCTGAAATTATAGCTAGAACTGCTGCAATAAATATTGTTAGCAATCTTATCTTGTCCCAAGGAAGAGAAATAAATACAACGCAAATAAATGCGGCCATTGTCATAGATAAAGACGCAAGCGATACTACATAGTCGCCCATGACGATTTGTCCAGGAATAACTCCGCATATATTTAGAATAAATATAAATCCTGCAGCTCCTATCATAGATAAAGCAGCTGGGAATGATACAATCATAACTCTTCTTATAAACTTGCCTTTTGAACGTTCCTGATTTGGCAATAACGCAAATGTAAATGAAGGAATAGCTATAACGAAGAATTCTACAAGTAGCATATTCTTTGTTGAGAATGGGTATCCAAATTTTGGATCTTGCATTACAAGCATTGCTATAGCAAATATGAATGTCATAACCATAATAAAGATATTCTTCATAATATACATTGAAGAAACTTTCTCAATATTTCCTATAACTCTTCTGCCTTCTTCAACAATCTTTGGCATAGACTTAAAATCGTTATCCAAAAGCACGATTCTTGATGTGTTTCTTGCAGCTTCGTTTGCATTTGCAAAAGATATAGAACAATCTGATGCTTTTAGTGCTCTTACGTCATTAACTCCATCGCCGACCATACCAACGGTATGTTTGTTCTTTTTTAATTCTTCAACAATAAGAACTTTTTGTTCTGGAGATACTCTTCCAAACACCACTGCATCTTTGCACAATTCTCTTAATTCTTCATCGGTTACTTCTGCACAATTAATTGTCTTCCAAGCATTTTTAACGCCAGCCTTTGTAGCTATTGCTGAAACAGTTGCTGGATTATCTCCAGATATAATCTTTATATCTACATCGTTTTGGTTGAACCAATCTAATATAGATACAATATTATCTTTTAATCTTTCTTCGATTGTAAATACTGAAATAGGATTTGTCTTTTCGTTATCTATATCATCAATTGTCCCTTCAAATGAAGCAAGTAAAAGTGTTCTTTTGCCTTCTATTGATTTTGTCTCGCAATACTTTAGAATCTTTTCTGCGGTTGGGCAAATAAAGTCTGGAGCGCCCAATATATATGTAACATTATTCTCAAGAGTTATTGCGCTATATTTTCTATCTGATGAAAATGGTAATGCTTCTAGTGATTGCAACATATTTGCGCCTTCGCAATATTTATTCATTGCAAGAGCGGTTGGCTTTTTATCTTTATTAACTTCGTTCATAGTCAAGATAATATCTTTTATCTTTTCTATGTCGTATTTTGTATCTACAATCTTATTGTCTATAACTTCCAAATTACCATCGGTTATGGTTCCAGTTTTATCTAACAAAAGCGTATCTACCATGGCTAGCATTTCTATACTATAGATATCTTGAGGAAGCGCATTAACTTTAGTTAATTTCAATACAGATTGAGCAAGCGCTGTTGAGGTTACAACGAACATTCCACAAGGAATCATTCCAAGCATTGATGAGAACGCCATAAGTAATGTTCCGTCCCAATCAACGCCGCCTACTCTTGATGCGACAACTAGCATAATGCCTAGAATAAATAATATAACTGAGAATGCCTTTATAATTCTATCTATGATAGTGAACAATTTTGATTCTGGCTTATTAACCTTTCTTGCAATATTTGCAATAGATTCAATATAGCAATCCTTACCTACTCTTTCTGCTCTTATTGCAGCTTCGCCCGCAAGTGCTATGCTTCCTGCCATGATTTTATCGTCTTTTGCTTTCTTAACACCACGAGACTCCCCAGTTAATATAGATTCATCTAATTCAACCGCGCCATCTAAGATAAGGCCATCAACAGGGACTTGTTGACCTGCAGTTAAGATAAATACATCATCTAAAACTAAATCTTCTGTAGATATTTCAACTTGTTTAGAATCTCTAACGGCAGTGCAAGTAGATTGCTTAACTATTGATAATTTTTGAACTGTCCATTTTGCCTTTATTTCTTGGTAAATACCAATAATGATGTTTATGGCAATCATGGAAGATGAAATTGTGTAATCAAAATGCCCAAGTATATCCAAAATGATACAAAGAATAATAATTAAGGTATTACAGAAATTAAAAGTATTTTGAAGAATAATTTTTGTATAAGACTTTGTCTTATCTAATGCTTTTTTGTTAACTAGGTTATGCTCTAATCTATCTTGAACTTGTTCGCTAGTTAACCCAGTTAAAGCTGAAGCATTTATTCTTTCGGCTTTTTTCAATTTAAAGCTGTCTTTCTTATGAGATATTTTTCTATCTATCTTTTTTTGTGTTAACTTTGGCATCTTCTATTTACACATTAAAATTATATACTTTTTTTACTACTACATATTGTATAGCTTTCTTTGCTTTTCTTACGGCTAGTTCAGACTTTATAGGAATCATTGTTGGAACTAATTCATAAGCTTTTGTTTTAGACAAATCTCTTGCATGAATTTTTTCAGTCTTTAGCATTTCTGCATCTGGTTCCATTGCCAAGAAAAGTTTTAAAGATCTGCCACCTAGTGCAATCTTTCCAATAATGTCATTGTTGTGTCTAAACGTAACACAGCGCAAACTTACTCTTGATTTAACATTGTCTAAAAATCTGAATTCTTTTTCTAATTCTGAATAATAGCGTTTTGTTGCTTCGTCAGCTTTATCTAAACGCTCTGCGAAACTTTCCCTTTTTGCATATTTCAACATATATAACCCTACCCAAAGAATAAATTACCACTTATGCGTTGATTAGTCAATAAAAATATGCTTTATGTGCTTGTTTTGCTCTCTTTTGCATAAAAAAATGCCGATTTCTCGGCATTTTCTATCCTTATTAATCTAGATTAATACAATGAATATTCTGGATACATCATATGGATGTATTCAACAATATCTTCTCTCTTGCCCTTGTATGGACCTGGAGCTTCCATCTTAGTAGATACAGTTGCAGTTGCCCAAAGTAGTGCCTTTTCCATACTTTCTTGTTGTCTTTCTGTAATGTATGCAGCAAATGTTGTATCGCCACGTCCTGATCTTCCAGATAGGTTTCTTGCTCTAATTGGACATGTATAGAAATTGTTTCCATCATATGCCAAAACTTCTGTGTTGTGAGTAATCACTACTTCTTTAGCTCCCCAAGAATGCAATAGCTTTGCTGCCTCTTTTCTATCTTGAAGTCCTGTTAATATTTCAGCTTCTGCTGCATCAGTTTTTAGATAGTCAATATATGGAAGGATTTCCTTCTTTTCTGCCCAGTCTTCAAAATACATTTCGCCCGTTTCTCTATTTGCATGGCGAAGAAGTGCTTGAACATCAACTGCTACCTTACCTCTTTTTGAAGCCCACTTAATGATTTCTCCATCAAAGTCTCCATAAATTAAGCCAGCAAAATGATAAATTTCTGTATCGAAGTCTTTAATGTCTTCAATCTTGAAAGAATCTCCTTGTCCTATGCATGTACAGGTTCTTCTTTCTTTGTCTGCTGTGTGATATTTGTTTCTAATTGATGTAGATTCTGAAGAAGGGATATAGTAGATATCGTCTTTGTCTATAACAAAAGCGCTCAATCTATCTTTATCTTGTGGAGCAACTTTAGTAACAACGGCTACCTTGTACCCACCAGCATAAGCTGCTGCTGAAGAATAAATAACTGCCCCTCCTACTTCAATAATTTGATTATCTTGATAATCAATGTTGTAATCTAATGAAATGTGTCCAATAGTTAGTGTGTCGTATTTTTTCATTTGTTCTCCTTAAGGAATATATTCATAATCTATAACGTAATTTCCGCTAATTGCATCTAATACAATATCTTCGCTAATAACACCTGCGTTTGCATTTAATACCATTCCAACTGTTACTGGAATTACTGCATTAAACAATACTACAGAATCAATATGAGTCTTCATTTGTGCCTTAACGCCTGTTGGTGAGTAGATGTCAAATGCGGCTGAAGCTGAAGATCCTGCTAATGCTTTCAAAACTATTACTTCTCTCTTAGTTAAGTTGTTATATGAGATTAATACATCACCAGCGCTCTTGTTTTCTAGAGCCATTGATAGGTAAATGTTGTCTGGTAATAATTCTGATTCGTATTTCAAATCGTCCTTTGCTATTGCAAATGATACAGCCATATAATCTTTTGTTGTAGTTCCATACATATTAGAAAGTGTTGCTAAATAACTTGCATTAATATCTTCATATGTTGAATTATTGAAGCTTACAAGCATTGTTTGAGCAAGTGTTGGCTTTCTTCCTGTTTTTAGACCGATATCTGGCATTGAACTTGCTTGTTTATTGATAGAGTCAAATAAGTTTCTAGCAGTTAGCGTTGCTTTAAAGTGTCCTGGATTAGATGTAGTATCAACGCCTGTCGATGAATCAAACTCTTCTCCAATTGTTTGTCCTAAAATGTTAAGTGGTGTATGTAATGCACCAATCATATCAGCAACATCAATTGCGCTTGCATCTGTTAATGACGCATCACTAAATTCTGTTTCGATATCTGCACCTTTAATCTTGTATGCTATTTCAAACATACTGCCAAAATGAATCTTGCCATTAACGTTATCAAATGATACTTCAATCTTTTCGAACAAGCTCTTTAATCCATTCTTTACTGCAGTATCTGTACTTGACTTAATATTGTCCATGTTGAATGAAGAAATACCAAGTCTTTGACAAATTAATGCGAAGTTATTTAATTGAGTTGAATCCATTGTGTTTATTGTTACATCAACGCAAGGATCTGAACCAGAGATCTTATCTTTATCTAAAAGAACGTTAATTACGAAGTTTGGTAATGCATTCTTATATTTTGTTTCTGAATCCGTATTGTATACACAAGAATATACAAGTCTTATTTCATGTGAACTTTCAACGATTACTTTATTTAAAGTAATATCTGAAACGCCATCAGCTGAAACATTAAATGCACCATCAAATAGTGTTGCTGCTTCATCTTCTAAAGCGTATGGATTAAATTCTTCAAGCATTCTTTGAGCTTTATCTGCAATTGTTGAACTATTCCATCTTGCCGCTAAATCGCTACCATTAATTGCTTCATCATACTTTGGCTTACCTGTTCCAGTATCTGCATTTCCTAATTCTTTCAATTGGTCAACAATAGTTGGATCAGATGAAGTAACAGGAGCTTTAATTTGATATGTAGCATTTGTAATTGAATAATCAGTATTAACAACATTTACAAATGATGTTAAATCGTCAGCCTTATTAACTCCTCTAATGTGAGTATCTACAACGCAGGCCCCTTTAAATACTGAATAAACTTGTGCAGCTGTTAAGTTATCTGCTGATGCTTCATCGCTATATAAAATCTTATCTGCCATGATATCGTAGATACTTGGAAGATATACTACTGTTTGTTCAAATAGTATTTGTGTTCCTAATTTATCATTTAGTTCTTTTAATCCATCTCTAACCTTTGTCGCAACTGTTGTTCCTAAAGATGTATAGTCTAATCCTAACGATGTTCCCATTGACGCTGTCAATGAGCCAATTGTATTTAGAATATCAATTGTTCCTTCAACATCTCTATTATTGATTTCAATAGTTGCTGGAGATGTATCATCTGTAGCTAGACATATATTAGCTTTAATATAAATATCTTGTGGAATAATTTGTCCTAAGAATCCTGCAAATATAGAACCTTCACCCATCTTTTCTTGCATGATTTCTAAAACACCAATTTTTAGAACCATTGAAAGAGTTTGAGTTGGTTTATCATACATTGAGTTGATAATTTCAAACTTCAAATCTGTCGTCACATCTTCTGATGAATTTAGATATCCACTAATCAAACTTGCTAAGCCTACATATTTCAAATTAACTTTTGCAGCAGTTTGATTATATGATTCTGATGTGAAATCTAGATTTGCTAATCTTACATGATCAACAAGTTCTGAAGATTCACCACCTACTCCCTTTAATTTATCTAACATATTATCTGCTGTTAGATATCCGCTATCTAAAGCATATTTTGCAGAAATTTCTGCAACAACTTCTTCTCTACTTGCGTGAAGATAATCTTCAATTTCATCGTAAGTAATTTCTGAATCAAATCCTAAATGCTCTTTTACATCATCAAATGTTGGCAAGCATAGATCTCTAACCATGCAGAAGAATTGCGTTTCTGTTAATTCTGTTGCGCCTAAAACATTCATCAATGCTTTAATTGGTGACATGCTAACAGAACCTGTTTCCAAGAATTCTACAGGAACAATGCTTTGAACCTTTTCAATTGCTTCTAAAGCTTTTTGGTTAACCATTTGCAAAATGCCATTTATAGAACCATATGAAGAATCTTTTAAGAAGTAGTTTGCAATTGAATAAACATTATTCATCTTTTCTTCTGAGAATGAATTAATCTTTATCTTTGCTTCCTTAGTAATATCGTCTGGATAAATAGTCATTGTTGCATATAGCTTCTTTGGAAGAATAAATGTAACAGCCTTTAATGCTGGATGAATAGATTCAGCAACTTCTTTTACTGTTTCTCTTAAATTTACTCTAACAGTAAGCGTTAAAGCTTTTTGCTTTAATCCGTTAATTGTTTCCGAAGCTATAACTATTTGTGGAATATCTACAACGTTTTGTAGTGTTACGTTGCTAATATATGGTGTATTTGAAATCTTGTTTTTGATTTCTTCAGAAGATAGCGCTAAATCTATAGTGTTATCTATAAATGCGGCAGTTTGTTTGTCTGTCAAAGATAAGATTTGAGGTGTTGCATATTCATCCTCATAATCTTTTAATCTTGAGAAATCAAATTTCAAGCTCTTTAAGAAATTATCTAATGCTTCATTTCCAGTAGTTGTCTTTGGCTCTGTTGTTGAAGATTCTTCTTCTGTAGATATTTCTGACGAACTATTTTCCGGTGTTTCTTCATTTTCTGTTAGTTTAACAACAAAACTTTCTAATACATCCGCAAGAGATTCCTTCAAATTAACATCTTTATCTAAGAATAATGCTTGAGATAATCCTGAATAAAAACCATCTAAATCTTTTTCTTCAAATGGGTTTGTAACAATATCTTTGTCTTTAGCAATGTATGTGCTTCCAATTAATCCTAATGCTGCATTAAAAGATACACCTACATTTGGTTCAGCATATGTATGCCATGCAAACCAACCTCCGCCATATATGGCTCCAAGTGTAATTACGAATAATACAACAATACTTATAATACAAGATGAACAGCAACTTCTATTTTTCCCTCTGCCGTTTCGTCTTGATCTTCTATCTCTGTCTCTACTTCTGTCTCGGTCTCTAGATCTATCGTTTCTTCTTCTATCTTGGACACGTGAGTCTCTGCTCATATGGCGCCTCCTTAAGACATATATAATATATTATATACGCGCTCGCCTTAAAATGTCCATAAATTATAATGTGTGGGTTATGCGATAAGTGGCGCAATATAGTGGATAGCATAGCCAACCAAAAGCGCCAAAATAATTAAACTTGCAATAATAAATACGTTCTTTTTAACATCTTTCCCGTTCTTTAAAAGGAATAACATACCAAGGCCAGCATTTACAGAAAGTCCAGCAATAATCGAACCAAAAGTTAATCCTCCCTCAATATATAACTCTGTCAAAATAATTGAAGCAGCACAATTTGGGATCAAACCAACTAACACTGCAAATATTGGTTGAACGGCATATGATGATTGTAAAAATTCAGCGATCTTATCTTCGCCAATAAACATGATAATTGTTCCCAATATCAAGTTAATTGCAAAAACGTATAAGGCAATTCTAAGTGTCTTAAATAATGGGTTTTGCCAAACAAATTTATCTGAATTTCCTGAGCAATATGCACAATTGCATGTCATATTGATTTTCTTGTCTTTTTCTACAAATCTATTTGCTCTAGCTCCTTGATTAACTTCCAAAGAAAATGGTTCATCAAAATCATCTTGTGGAAGATTGTTTTCTTTGAAAATTCTATCGTAGATAAATTGCACCAAATACCCTGCTGAAATAGCAAAAACAACCTTAACTGCAATCAATGCAAGCATATCTAAAAGTATTTGCGGATTAGTTACATTAGATAGCATCATAGGAAGGGCTTCGTCTGATGTTGCTATATATATAGCAATTAAAGCCCCAACTGTTAGGTTTCCTTGAGTAAATAAATCTGTTGCAATAACTGAAAAACCACATTGTGGAATCACGCCAAATAATGTCGCAAACAAAGGAGATGCCTTACCTTTAAATATTCCAGAATTACCAAGTTTAATAACCTTCTTGTATTCCAATATTTCTATAAGGAAATAAACAACTAAAAGCACTGGCACCATCTTTAGGGTGTCAAGGGTCGCATCTAATAAAACATCTAACCACTCTTCCATGTGTTTCTCGTATAATACATTTGGATTTAACTAGATCATTTAATCTAAGTTAGATGCATTATATCCTTAATTTCCTTAATT
>SVHF01000025.1 GCA_015055975.1 Clostridiales bacterium
GTACTTGGCTGGGGACGGCCCGGGAGGATAGGACGTTGCCGGTTCCATCAAAAGAGGAAGTTTCTTCCTCTTTTTTTATGCTTTTTAAAAAACATTCTAGTGTTTACATCTATTTTACAGTGTGGTAAAATTATCTTTAGATAAGGTAGGTAATTATGAAGTATTCTATTTATGTAGTTGAAGACGATAACAGTATTAGAGACCTTTATGAAATGGCCTTCGATAATGATGAATTTGATTGCAAAAGCTTCACTAGAGCTGAAGATATGTTTGAAGCAATCAAACAAAATAAGCCAAGTCTAATTATTCTAGATATTATGTTGCCAGGGATTGATGGTTTAACTGCCTTAAAACAATTAAAGTCTGATCAATCAACAAGCGAAATACCAGTTATTATTGCGTCTGCAAAAGGCGATGAAGATAGCAAGGTTAGAGGCTTGGACATTGGAGCTGATGACTATATAGCTAAACCATTTGGTATGCTTGAATTAATTGCAAGAGTTAAAGCAAATCTTAGAAAAGTTGCATACAGAAAAAATAATTCATCAATAATTAGAGCTGGTGAAA
This sequence comes from Clostridiales bacterium, assembly GCA_015055975.1. Taxonomy (GTDB): domain Bacteria; phylum Bacillota; class Clostridia; order Christensenellales; family UBA3700; genus UBA3700. The sequence continues at coordinate 568 of SVHF01000025.1, forward strand.
TCTGTGTTAATGATGCAGAGCATATTGTTACAGTAAATAATATGCCAGTTGTAATTACTTTAAAAGAATATAACTTATTAAAGTTATTGATGAATAGAATTGATGTTGTAATTCCAAGAGAAGTTATCTTAAAAGAAGTATGGGGATATGATTTCGTAGGCGAAACAAGAACTCTAGATATGCACATTAAGTCATTAAGAGCAAAACTTGGCGTTTATACAAGTCTTCCTTATATTAAAACTGTTAGAGGCGTAGGATATAAATTCTCTTTAAGTGATTTAGATGAGAAATAAGTTCTTTCAGAAAATAGTAGCAATCATGGCTATAGCCATGTTCTTAATAACGGCGGCAATTGTGGCGTCGTTTATTATTGTTAGCTTAAATGATACCGAAACTGAAGTTAAAGAATTCGCAGACCCAATTGCAGATCAAATTTCAAGATTAGATAGCATTTCAAAGCGTGATCAATATTTAGCATCAAAAAGGGGTAGTAGTATTAATATTACTATTTTTGATTCTAATGGTAATGCAGTTGGAGATACATCAGATAAAGAATTAAAATACCAATCATTGAGTTTTGATGAACAAATAGAATCAATATTGAAAGATGATATTGGAGCCGTTAGAACAAAATATACAGAAGTTTATACTGGATATTCTAGAATGTTCACATATTATGTGAAAGTTGCAGTAAATAATAAAATAGATCCAAATTCATTTGTAATTGTAAGATTTTCTGAAACAGCAATTACGGGAAAACTACCATTTGCTATTTTGATGATAGCGATTATAGTCTTCTGGATACTTGCGGCTATTGCAATAGCAGTATTTATGTGGATTAACGTAAAAGCTTCTATGGAGCCATTAAAAGACGTTCAAAATATCATGAGTGATATTCGAGAAGGAAAATATAAGCGTCTAAAAACAAATAAGCTTTTGGTTGCATCAGAAGCAGATAAGATGGTTGAAGAGATAGACAAGCTAGGTGCCGTAATTAATGATACTATGCATAATCTAAATGTACTTTTGGAGTCTATAACACAAGGGGTTGTGGGTTTTGATGAAAATGGCGATATAATCTTTTCGAACACAAAGGCTTACGAATTTTTTGGTATTGATGTAATTAATAACAATCCATCAAAAGAGTTTTTAAAGAAATATGCTCATGAATATTCAATGTTCAAACAATCTTTAAAAACTAGAGTCCCAACAACTTTTGAAAACGAAGTAAAGGGCAGATATTTGCATGTAGAAACTATATTCCCACCTCGAGATGAAGAGGTAGATATGTACATGCTAATGGTTGCAACAGATATAACTGAGCAAGTAAAAACAGCTAAAGCAAAACAAGAATTCTTTGCAAACGCTTCACATGAACTAAAAACTCCACTTACTGCAATATCTGGATATTCTGAAATTCTTTCTATGAATAAACCAACAGAAAAGCAAATAACAAAGTGTTCTCAAGAAATCCAAACAAATGCAATTAAAATGAAAGCATTAATTGATGAAATGCTTCAATTGAGTAAAATGGATTCGCAAACTGCGGGTATTTCTAAAGAAGAAATTTCTTTAAGAAATTTGTGTGAAGAAACTATAGATGAGTTGCGCATCATTGCTAAAAAGAATAATATAACTATAAATATCGAAGGCGATAGCATGATAGATGGTAACTATAAAGAGCTTATGATGCTAATAAAGAACCTTGTATCAAATGCTATCAAATACAACAAAGAAAACGGTGTAGTTAATGTCTTTATAGAAGATGACGAAAACTTTGTAGTATTAAAGGTTCAAGATAATGGTATTGGTATTTCTAAAGAAAACCAAGAAAAGATATTTGAAAGATTCTATAGAGTAGATGAATCAAGAGCAACTGTAGATTCAGGTGAATCTTCAACGGGACTTGGTCTTTCAATTGTAAAGCAAGTTGTAGAAGATCATAAAGGAACTATAAAAGTAGAAAGTGAATTAGGAAAGGGAACAACATTTATTGTTGAGCTTCCAAAGAGGTAGAAATGTACGCATTAAAATTAATACCCGCAACAAAAGACTATATCTGGGGCGGAGAAAATCTAAAGAAATATTGGAACAAACAATCAGAAAAGGACGTCATTGCAGAAAGTTGGGAACTATCTTGTCATAAAGATGGAGAGTCAATTATTGCAAATGGTGAATTCAAAGGTAAAACATTGAGCGAGGTTCTAGATAAGAACCCTCAAATGAAGGGCAAGAACGCCTTAAAATTCCAATTTTTCCCAATACTTATAAAACTAATCGACGCAAAGACAAATTTGTCTATACAAGTCCATCCATCGGATGAATACGCTCTAAAGAATGAAGGCCAATTCGGAAAGAGCGAAATGTGGTATATCGTTGATGCTATTCCAGGTGGCGGTGTATATTGTGGATTTAAAGAAGCATACTCTATTCAAGAGGTAGAAAAAGCACTAAGAGAAAATAGAATTTTAGATGTTCTTAACTTCATAGAAGTTAAAAAGGGAGATTGTATCTATATTCCCGCAGGAACAGTTCATGCTATTTGCGGTGGGCTTTTAATCTGCGAGGTTCAACAAAATTCATCATTAACATATAGATTATATGACTATGATAGAGTAGATAAAAATGGCAATAAAAGAGAATTACATATAGATAAGTCTTTAAAGGTTATTGATTCAAAAAGAGTATGCAAGGTAAACGAAGAAGTTAAAGTTATAGATAAAAACAAGAAGCTTTTAGCTTCTTGCAAATATTTCACAACAACTCAAATCAAGACAGATGGAACTTTGAAAGTTGATATTGATGAAAATTCATTTGCATCAATTACAGTTGTTGAAGGAGAGGGTGAAGTTATTGTTGATGGAAATAAAGAGACACTAAAGCTTGGAGATACATGCTTTATCCCGGCAGGGTCTAATTATACCTTAAATGGTAAGCTGACAATAATTGAAGCAAGAGTATAAAAATTAAGAGGCTGTTGAGAAATTAAAAAACATAGCAGCCTTCTTTCGTGCAAGAAAAATGGGCAAATTCATAAAAATATGCACCCCGAATGTTGGACAAACATGAGGAGGTGCATATCATTACTCGTATTTAATATTTATAGCTTTGGCAAGAATTGGTGTTGACTGGGCAACGTTTGATGATATAATAAATCGAAAGGTTATTTACAAAACTAGTAAATGGTCTAGTATTCATTTTAATATTAGTTTAAATGATTTTGAGATTGGTGTTATAAAGTAATGACATCTCACGCTTTTGTTGATTATCCGCAAAAGATTGTTTTGAAATATAAATTGGGGGAGGAAGATTATTTATGAATGAGATTGGTAAAAAACGCATGTTGCCGACAAAATTGTTGACAATTGTTTTGCTTGTTCTAGTGGTTATGCTTTTGGCTATAGCTTTTGCAATGCCTATTAAAGCATATGCTGAACAAATTGATAACTATAAGCAGGTTGAAGCATATGCAGAAAGTTTCGTCAGCAAAGAGCCAGGGGTAAGAGTTGATTCTATTGTGCCTATTTATGATTTAAATAATAGAATTGTTCGATATAGCGTAAATTATGTTGATGCGAACGGCAAAGATTATGGCTATATTATACTTAATAAACAAGTTGGAGATAAAAGAGGCGCGGTTATCGAAATGTCATTGGGCAACAAGTCTAATATGACATCAAAAAATGATAAATATTATTATTTGGATGGTTTAGATTATGGAACAAAAATAAATGGCTCAGGGATAAAAACAGGAGATAGAGTTATTTCTCTTTCAACTGCCAAGAAAAAATATAAGACATTTTTAAATGATAATTCTGAAGCTGATGATGGTTATGTAGATGTATTGTACGTTGGGGAAATTACTAGAGAATTAAAAATTGCTGATTATTTTTATACTTTTACGCCATTAACACAATCGGATTTAAGATCAGCTGGCTTAAAAAATGGAGATCCTCTCGGGATATGTGGCTTAACAACAGCAATGAATGTGTTAAAGTATTACTATGATTCTGGATTATCAAAATATTCAAACTTAATGGTTAAAAACAATGATGGATCAATCAATTTAGCAACAACTGCTTATAGATTGTATTCTGGATATGTCCCTTCTGGTAGCACATATAATCTTCCAAACAATATAGTTAGAAAAAACGCGTTAAATCATTACATTGGAACATATACATCATTAAACAAAACAATCTCAAGATACATAGGGATACAATTTTGGAACTATTTTTACAATGATATTTCAAATGGTTACATAATTGATGTTCGATACGATGTGAATAGCGATGAAGGACACGCTGTTTTGTGTATAGGCGCAGTCGAAGTTTCTGGGCCGCATTACGCTGGCACGAAATATCTGTTAGTTGCAGAAACATGGGATGCAGATTTGAAGTTACTTAATTTTAACTACTATGATGGTTTAAAAGGAATGAAGATAAAGGTGTATTAATATGCAAGGGAATATATTTAAATATGTAATGGTGGCTTTTATAATTATATCTATTCTTATAATTATTGTATTAAGCGTATATATCGGTGTATCAAAACCTAGGAATTTAACAAATTATATTTCTGTAGAGAATATAACAAGTATTAAGGTTTCTGCTAGTGTGCCAGAAGCTTCCAATAAGAGATTTGATTTTGATTTGACAAATGATGAGATGCAAATATTTATAAAACTAATTAAATCTTCGAGTGTAAAAAGAATTTTTGGGGAAAATAAATTTGATGGAGTAGGGTTTACTATTAGTATTACATATTCAGACGGAATGATAATAGATATTCCGTATCGAGAGTATATAATGATTAACGATAATTGGTATCAAATATATGGTTATGTTTTTGAGTATGTGTATGAAACGGATAGTTATAAATCAGCATACGAATCAGCTAAGTAATATAAGTAGTAGTATAAACGCAAGAAGTTAATCGAATAGAAGAATAGGGAGCTAGAGGTGAAAAACCCAAAAGCTCCCTTTTTATGCTCGAGTGGATAAAAATCTGTGTAAATTATAATTATCCACAATGGTGCTTATAATTTATTTTTGGCGGAGGAGAGGGAATGAAGAAGAAAGAAATATCCATTTGGCTTAAAATTTTAGTATTGCGATTTTTAGTTGCTTATATTTGCAGCAAATATTCCTTCAAATCTATGCCCAAGTTTTGGAATAATGTAGTCTTTATCGAGTAAAATTAAAGTTTCGGAGTAAGAAAAAAGACACTTTACAGTGTCTATTTTCATTCGTAAAAACATATTTTTTGGCGACCCCTACGGGAATCATTCCCCCAAAAGATTATAATTATATATGGCAATCTTAGTAAATTAGGTTGAATTTATCCTAAAATTTAGTATAATATATGTTGGAGGCTAAAGATGATAGTTAATACAAATAATTTATTTTCAATATCTGAAGCAAATCAAAACTTTTCTAGAGTAGTAAGAAGTGTTGATGCAAATGGCGATATAATTATTCTAAAGAATAATAAACCTGCTTATATTGTTTCAAAATATAATGAACAAACGCTTACTGAAAATGACTATGTAGAACTTGTTGCTAGAAGAATTCTAAGCGAGCACAAACATGCTTTTGAGGAGCTTGCAAAATGATTAAGTTTGATAAAGATAAGGTTTTGTTGTTGCAACAATTAATAATTGAATCAAGTGGTGGCACGGCTGGAGTTAGAGACTTTAAGTTGCTTGATTCTGCATTAAATAGTTGCTATCAGACGTTTGGCGGAGAAGAATTATACCCAACGAAGGAAGAGAAAGGTGCAAGATTAGGATTTAATCTAGTGTCTAATCATGCTTTTGTAGATGGAAATAAAAGAATAGGATTACTTGTTATGTTATCTTTCCTAGAGATAAATGGTATAAAGCTTTCATATACAGACGAAGAATTAATTACCATAGGGTTAGCTTTAGCCGATGGATCCATGAAATACGAAGAGTTGTTAGAGTGGGTAAATAATCATAAATAATATTTGAGATACTGAAAAAAAGGCTGCTATGATTTTAATTTCTTAACAGCCTCATTCTTTTATTTTAATAGGTATTATATTGTCGTGTCGTCAATGTAATTTGCGCTTAGGCCATATTTTTTAATAAGTGCTGCAGCTTTTTGCGCGTCCAAAGTTGTTGGATATGATTTTGATGTACAGAACACACGTTGACGTGCATCCAATATCTTAAAGATGAAACCTCTATCTGTTCTCATGAAAGCAAACGAACCATTTGCCATAATGTCTTTAAACATAACTGCAGTTAATTCATTTGGCTTTGTTTTCATAGGAGCCGTTTCAAATACAACTTTTCCTTTTTCTGTTTTTAAAATGAACTTATATGGCTTTTCTGGATCTTCTGATCTTCCAATTTCAAATTTTCCAAGTTCAGGAGAAGCTTTCTTTGTGTTTCCAATTAAGATTGCATTTGGCAATCTAGATAATTCTTCTTTTTCTTGTTCCTCTCTACGTTTTGCAGCCCTTTCTTGAGCTTCTTCCTTTTTGATTAATGCTTGTTCTTCTTTCTTTTTAGCATTCTCTTGGATGGCAGCTTGGACACCGCCTGCAATCATGGTAGATTTTTTAGCCAAAACAACTTTCTTTTTGTTTCTCAATGTTTCGAAGTTAATAACATTTGAAGATGGGGTAGAGTCTTTGCTTTGAATTGGAGCTTCAACTTTCTTTACTTCTTCAACTTTAACTTCAGCTTTTTCTTGAGGTTCTTCTTCAACAACTTCGTTTTCTTGTATATCTTCTACTTCTTGAGCTTCTTTTTCTATTCTTTCTTGTTCTAATTTTGCAGCTTCTGCTTGTTCAGCTTGGATTCTTGCTTCTTCTTCGGCCTTTATACGAGCTTCTTCTTCCTCTTTTGCTATACGAGCGGCTTCTTCTTCCTCAGCCTTTCTTCTTGCTTCCTCTTCGGCAGCAATTTTAGCTGCTTGTTCTTCTTCAGCTTTTCTTTTTATTTCTTCTTCTTGAGCAATACGTGCAGCTTCTTCTTCGGCAAGTCTTGCTTCTTCCTCAGCCTTTATTCTTGCTTCTTCTTCCTCTTTTGCTATGCGGGCAGCCTCTTCTTCAGCAGCAATCCTTGCTTCCTCTTGCGCTTTTGCTTCGGCTTCTGCTTTTTCTTTAGCTTCTTGTTCAGCTTTGGCTTGAGATTCTCTTTCTTCATCTGTTATATCTTTCTCTTCAAGTTCAGCATCTAGTGATGGTTTAAATAGTTCGATGTTTGGTAATTTTGAAAAGGCAAGGTAATTAGGAAGAGATCCTATTTGTGGCTTGTTAAAAATATGCAAACGAGATTGGACGTCTTTTTGTACGCCTTGTAAGAATTCAATTGATTCGTCTATTTGTGCAGATTTTCCCATATATACCCCTTATCGTGAGAACTTAACAAAATAATTTTAGCATAAAATTAAAAAAGCGTAAATATAGGGACTTTTGTGTCCTTGCTTTATTTTTGCAATGTAGGTAAAATTATAACGATGGAAACAAAGTTATTAGAAGGAAATGAGGCTATAGAATTAGGAGCAAAACTTATCCAAGATGGAGAAGTTGTTGTTTTCCCAACAGAAACCGTTTATGGATTGGGTGCAGATGCATTTAACGTTGATGCTGTAAAAAAGATTTATTTAGCAAAAGGAAGACCTTCAGATAATCCATTAATTGTACATATTTATTCTAAAGACCAAATCAAAGATTTGGTGTCTTTCATATCTCAAGATGCAAAATTACTTATAGATACATTTATGCCAGGCCCAATTACAATAATTATGCCTAAGGCAGATTCTATTCCAAAGGAAGTAACAGGTGGATTAGATACTGTTGGTATTAGAATGCCATCGCATCCTATTGCTAACGCCTTTTTAAAGGCATGTAAAACGCCAATTGCAGCTCCATCGGCAAATGTGTCAACACACATTAGTCCAACAAATGCTGAGGATGTTTTTGAAGATATGCAAGGCAGAGTTCCACTAATCATTCAAGGTGGAAAATCTGATGTTGGGATTGAATCTACAATTGTCGATATGACAGGGGATATTCCAACAATATTAAGACCAGGCGGAATAACTCAAGAAATGATAGCAAATGTATTAGGAGCTTGCGAATCTTTCAAGGGAAAAGTTACTGTTGCTAAAGCACCAGGTATGAAGTATAAGCATTATGCGCCACTTTGTCCTATGGTAATTGCTGAGACTTTTGATTCTATGATAAACGAATACAATAGAGTAAAGAGCGAAGGTAAAAATCCAATTATCATTGCAAGAGATGATGTTATTCAAAAATTGAACGGGGAAAGATATATAGACGTTGGAATAAACGCCGATGAAACAATGAGAAACATCTTTGCTTCAATGCATGAAGGACAACGTATAGCCGATTATATTATTTGCCAAGACTTTGGAGAAGATGGGAAAAATGCATCTGTTATGAATAGAGTTAATAAAGCAGCAGGAGGTGTTAGAGTATGAAAATAATATTTGTTTGCTCTGGAAACACCTGTAGATCTCCTATGGCTCAAGCTATAATGATGGATACTATAAAAAAGCACAACATTGAAAATGTTGATGTAGATAGTTATGGCCTTTATTGTAACATCGGAGATCCAATATCTCAAGGCGCTAAACAAGCTTTATTAAAGATGGATATTGAATTCGAATCGAATTCTAAACCACTAACAAAAGAAGCGATAAATGAGGCAGATTATGTCATTTGTATGACCTTATCTCATAAACAAGCTTTAAAAGACGTGGTTGATCCTCAAAAATTGTATACAATGAATGAATTAGCTTCAAAAGGGGAAATAATTGACCCATATGGTCAATCTTTAGAAGTTTATATAAAAACAGCCGAACAAATTAAAGAATCTATTGATGTAATCGTTTCAAAATTGGTTTAATTGCGCACTTTTGCGCATTTTTGCGCATTTTCTATTGTTTTGTTCAAATATTAGCTATATATTATAGTCAGGAGCAGATTATGGAATTAAAAGAATTGAGAAAGAGAAATAATTTTACGCAACAAGAATGCGCTGAAATGTTTGGCGTTTCTAGACGTACATATCAATCTATTGAAAATCGCGAAAATGATAGTGATATCGATAGGTATAACTATTATTGTGGGGTTTTAGAATCAAATCTTTCCGCTGTAAAAAACGAATCAGAAAACAAATTGAAGACAAATGTCACTATGGGCGATGAATTAGTAACATTTGTTGACAAGGTGCGTTCGTACAAAAGCAGATATCTTATTAAATATTTAAAAGACTATATTTCTAATGATTATGGTCCTCGCGTATGTGTTTTATATGGTTTACGTAGAACAGGGAAAACTACAATGCTTTTTCAATTGTTGCGCGATTTGGATTTGACAAGGACAGCTTATATAAAACTCGATATTAATAATACAATGGGAGATTTGATAAGCGATATTAACACACTTTATGCTAAAGGTATAAAATATTTGCTTATTGACGAAGTTACTTTATTAGAAGATTTTATAAACACTTCGGCAACGCTTTCTGATATATATTGTGCTAAAGGAATGAAGATAATTTTATCTGGTGCGGATTCACTTGGGTTTGCATTTGCTCAACAAGATGAATTGTATGATAGATGTCTAATGGTTCATACTTCTTATATTTCATATAAAGAATTTAGCAGTGTGCTAGGAATCAAGGATATAGATGAATATATTGAATATGGCGGCACAATGAAAAAAGAGAATAAAAAATATTCAGATGCCGCGTTTAATGGTGACGATTTAGCATTTAAAAGTGATGAATCTACAAGAAAATATATAGACACAGCAATTTGTTCTAATATTCAAAGGTCGTTAAAGAATGCTAAATTTGGCGCTCGATTTGCATATGTCAAAGAATTGTTTGATCAAAATGAATTAACAAATGCAATCAACCATGTGGTTGAAGATATGAACTATGATTTTCTTGTAAGTGTAGTTACAGAAAAGTTTAAATCCCATGATTTGGGTTCTGCAAGGCAGATGCTCACATTCTCAAAACTAGATGAGAACAAAGTATTAGATAGTTTAAAAAAAATAATTGGTGTTAAAGAAAAAGAGCAACTAAAAGTACAAGTGACTCAAGGAATGGTGAAACAAATAAAAGAATACTTGTACATGCTAGATTTAATACAAGATGTTGAGGTTAGATATGGAGATGGAAGAATTGTAAAACGTCCAATATTTTCTCAACCTGGAATGCGTTATTCAATAACAAAAGCACTAGTTTATTCTTTACAAAACGATGCATATATTCAATCCTTGAGTCCAGTAGAGCAAAGCTACATATTTGAGAAAATTATGAGTGATGTAAAAGGTAGAATGTTAGAAGATATTGTGTTGCTTGAGCGAACAAGAAATAAAAAACCAAACGAGATGGTGTTTAAGTATATAACATTTGATAAAGGCGAATATGATATGGTTGTTTATGATTATGATACAAACTTGTTTGTATTATATGAAATCAAGCATACAAAAACGGAAGCTATTGACTACCAGGCGAAAAACTTAAATAATACGGAGTTATTTAAACAAATATCTAAGGGTGTTGGCGAAATAAAAGACAAATACATTTTGTATAGAGGAGACCACTTGGAAAAGAAAGGTATATCGTTTATGAGTGTTGAATACTATTTGGAAGAGCTAGGTCCTAACAAATATTAATTGGCGGTATTTTATTGCTATTTGGCATTACGTGGGGTATCAAGTATTGATACCTCATTTTTATTATGGTATAATTCTTTATAGTTATATAAATATAACGCACTACACGAGGTATTAAATGAAAATAGCAATTGGATGCGATCATGGCGGTATAGTTTTAAAGCCAGCGGTTATTGAAGTTTTAAAAGAAAAGAACATTGAAGTAGAAGATTTTGGTTGTTACACAGAAGAATCAGTAGATTATCCAGATTTTGCACTAAAGGTAGCTGAAGCCGTTTCTCAAGGCAAAGCAGATTTAGGTATCGTTCTTTGCGGAACTGGTATCGGCATTTCAATTGCAGCAAATAAGGTTAAAGGCATAAGAGCAGCAGTAGCTCATGATATGTTCACAGCAGAAATGGTTAAGCGTCATAATAACGCAAACATTTTAGCAATGGGCGGAAGAGTAGTATCTCCAGAACTTGCAGCTCAAATGACAAGAAAGTGGTTGGAAACTGAATTTGAAGGTGGAAGACATACAAATAGAATAAATAAGATTTCTGCTATAGAAGACAAGTATTTCAAATAGAGGTAAATCATGGTTGAAGAAGTAATTAATAACATTATCGAAGCCGAAGAAAAGGCAGATTCAATTATTAAAGAATCTCAGGTTAGAGCAAAAGAAATAATTGCAAAGGCAAAAGAAGATGCCGCAATTTTGATTGAGTCTGAGAAAAAGAAAGTTCAACTTGAAATTGCTCAAGAACAAAACGCAGCATTCTTTGAAGCATCTACAAACGCAGAAAAGGCAACTCAAGACTGTGAAAAAGAAGCTGAAGAAATGGCTAAAAAGGCAGAAAAGAATTTAGATAAAGCAGTAGATTACATCATTGGGAGCATGACAGCTAAGTATGATAAGTGATATGAAGAAATTGTTGCTATTTGGCAACAATTCTGAAAAATCCGAATTAATGAAAATACTACACAAGATGGGTTGTGTAGAAATTTCACTAGCTAAAAAACTAGATAAAACTCAATATGTAGTTAACGAAGATAAGATTAATGAATATACAAGAAAACTAACAAAGTTAGAATTCCTATTTGATTTCTTTGCAGAAACTGAAAAAGAAGTAGCAAAATATGCAAAGACAAGAAATTATGATTTTAAGCCAGTAAAGACATCAGGTTTATTAATTCCAAAGAAGAGTTTAACATTTGAAGAATTTGCTGCATCTCAAAATGTAGAAAAAGAAGTTTTCGAAGTTATAGATAAATTAGATAAATTTAGTGCTGAAATAATTGAGCTAAAGAGTGATAATACAAAATATCTAAGTATTGCTAATCAATTAGCTCCATACAAGGCAGTAACAGCCAAATTAAATTCATTTAAGAGCACAAAGCATGTAGTTATAGCTCTAGGATCTATTGGACTTAGCGCATTAAATAGAGTAGGCGAACTTGAAGAAAAGGGCGCATACGTTGAAGTATTTAAAGACGAAAGATTTATAAACATTGCTGTAATGTATCTAAAAGAAAAAGAACAAGAAATTCAAGAGATATTAACTCAAATGGATTTTGCCGTTTGCTCTTTGAATTTTGATGGATATGCATCAGATTTAATTTCTGACGCAGAAAGACACATTAAGGCAAACGAAGAAAGAATTATAGATATTTATTTTGAAGCTATTAAAGATGAACAAATTCTATTTGCAGCTCAACAATTACATGACTTCTATACATTGGAAGTTAGAAAAGTTGAATGCGAAGGATTTACTTTATCTACTCAAACATCATATTTATTGGAAGGCTGGGTTCCTGCAAAGAACGCAGAAGAATTAGATAAGGCTTTAAGTGAATCTCCACTTGCTCTATCTTATGTAATTCGTGAACCAATTGAAGGGGATAACGTTCCAACATATTGCGAAAACAATGAAGTTGTATCTCCATATGAATCTGTTACAAATATGTTCTCATCTCCAGCATATAAAGAAATCGATCCAAACCCATTTGTTGCATTCTTCTTCTTTATATTCTTCGGTATGATGTTATCTGATGCAGGTTATGGACTTGTATTAACAATTCTAACAGGAATCGTTCTTTTAATGACAAAGCCAAAGAAGGGGCAATCTAATTTAATTAAGATTGTATTCATGGGCGGTATTTCTACAATCATCTGGGGATTCTTGTTTGGTTCTTATTTTGGATTAAATGCAAAAGACTTAGGTATATGGTATTGGTTCAACCCAATTGATAGTCCTATGAACATGTTATATTTATCTCTTGCTATGGGTATTTTCCAAATGTTATTTGGAACAATGATAAAAGCTGTAGCAGAATTTAAGGCTAAGAACATTGCGGGTGGCGTTACAGCTTTCTGTTGGTTATTCTTGGTATTAGGTGTTGGTGGATTTGCTCTTCCAATGGTAGTGAAGACAGCTCCAGCATTTATTAAAATTGTAGGTATTGTATTCTTGGCAATCGGTGCTGTTTTATTAATGGCAGGCGGAGCGCTTGGCAAGAAGGGTGCAGCAAAAGTTACAGGAGCGCTTGCATCTTTATATGACATTATCAATTTCTTCTCAGATTTAATGAGTTATACTCGTATCTTCGGTTTAGGATTAGCAACCGCCGTTATTGGTATGGTATTTAACGAAATTGGTACATCAATTGCATCGCTTTTAGGTGGCGGTGTTGCAGGTGTGATTGTCATCATAATCATTGCACTAATTGGACATACATTTAACATTGCAATTAACGCATTAGGAGCTTACGTACATAACTCAAGATTACAATTCGTAGAATTCTTTGGCAAATTCTATACAGGTGGCGGAACATTGTTCAAACCACTTGGTAGTGAAATGAAATATTATTACATAAACAATGAAAAAACTCAGGAGGTTAAATAATAATGAGCGGAATAGCAATTGCCTTAATAGGCGCAGCATTAGCAGCTGCAATGGCTGGATGTGGATCAGCAATCGGTGTAGGTATTGCAGGACAAGCAGCAGCAGGGGTTACAACTGAAGACCCAAGCAAATTTGGTAAGGTATTAATTCTTCAATTGTTGCCAGGTACACAAGGCATTTACGGACTTATTATTGCTTTCATGGTATTATTGCAAACAGGTTTGATGCAAGGAAACATGGGACTTGAAGTTGGTACAGGTTGGGCATATGCAGTAGCATGTCTACCAATGGGTATCGTAGGTTTAGTTTCTGGATTGTATCAAGGTAAGTGTGCTGTTGCAGCTATTAACATGGTTGGTAAGAAGCCAGAAGAATCTGGTAAGGGCTTACTACTTACAGTTATGGTTGAAACATACGCATTGCTTGCATTATTAATATCATTCTTAGCTATTATTTTCATTAAATAGTTTTAGGAGAAAACGATGAATAATAAGGAAGTAATTATAGAGAAAATCATCAAAGATGCACTAGATGTTTCTAATGAGAATATCTCTAAAGCCCAAGGAGAAGCAGACGCAATCTTAGCTGCAGCAAAAGAAACTGCAACGAATTTTGCTGAAGAGAATCTTCCAAAGGGAAAAGCTCAGGCAGATGAAATCAAAAGGCGTAGAGCCATGGTTGCAAATCTTGACTGTAAGAGAATCATTCTATCTAAAAAGACTGAACTTATAGAAAAAGCATTTGCCTCTGTTGCTGACAAGATGAGAAAGGATGACAAGAAAGGCTACATTGCTTTAATTACTAATATGATTAAGGCAAGTGCAGAAGATAACGATGTTGTCATTGTTTCTCAAAAAGATAAAGATATTTTAACTCAAAAAGAAATAGATAGCATTGCAAAGTCAATTGGCAAGAAGCTAAAGCTTTCTAAAGACTTTGGGGACTTTGATGGTGGTGTAATGCTTTGTGGAGAGAAGTTCGATAAGAACTTAACATTTGCTCTAGAATTTGAACAAATCAAAGATGAGCAAGAAGAGAAATTAGCAAAGATATTATTTGGAGAGTAAAATGGCGAGCAATTCATTAGTCTATTCGAATGCGCGTGTTAAGTCACTAGAAAACGGATTTTTATCTCAAGATAAAATCAACCGTATGGTATATTCAGAATCTTTGGAAGAAGCTGTAAGAGTTTTAATAGAGTCCGGATATGGTGCTGGCACGATTGCTGACGCATATGACTTTGAAAAAATACTAAGTGCTGAAGATAAAAAGGTTGCTGAATTCATGGCAGAAAGTATAGTTCCAAAGATGGCACTAGAAACTTTCTTAATGAAGAATGATTACCATAATGCAAAAGCATTTGTAAAAGCTAAGTACATGCATACAAATGAAGACATTTCATATATGCTTGCGCCAAAGGGATTGATTGATATAGACGATTTGAAGGCATATATCTTCAATGATAACTATTCATCTTTATCTCCAATAATGGCAAAAGCTTTATCAGATATTGATACAAAAAGAGTAATGGGGGATAAGAGCCCAAGAACTATTGATGTAACTTTAGATAAGGCTATGTATGAAGAAATTTGCAAAGTTTTGAAATCTTCAAAAGCACCAAGTATGGTTAAGTACTATAAAGCCAATATAGACTTTTCAAACATCTCTAACTTTATAAGATACAAAAACATAGGTTTTGATTTAAAAGCTTATGAACAAGATTTTATTGAAGGCGGAGAAATATCTTATGACACATTTAAAGCATTATATGATCAATCTATAGATACTTTACTTGAAAAATTAAGATATACAAGTTATGTCTCTATCGTAGACACAATAAATCCAAAGGATTTAGTTCCATTTGAAACAGCATGGGACAACTATTTAATAGGCATATTCAAGCAAGATCGAAACGATGTCTTTTCAGTAGCACCACTTGCTGGTTACTACGTAGCAAAGAAAATCGAAATTAAGGTAGTTAGAATGATATTGATTCTAATCAAGAATAAGATTGATGTAAATATCATTAAACAAAGGCTAAGGGATTATTATGCATAGTGGAAAGATTGCGGTAATCGGAGATAAGGATTTAATACTTGCTTTTAAGGCAATAGGTATGGACGTGTTCTCAGCAGATACAGAAGCTGAGGCAGAAAAGCTAGTTAAGAAATTAGCTAAAGACTATGCTATTATCTTTATCACAGAAGACTTGGCTGAAAAAATTGATCAATTATTGACAAAATACAAGACAAAGGCTTATCCAGCTATCATTCCAATTCCATCATCAAATGGCACGACAGGCTATGGTATGAAGGGAATTAAGAATGACGTTGAAAAAGCAATTGGTACAGATATTTTATTTAACAAGGAAGATTAAAAATGGAAAAAGAAGTTGGAAGAATTGTTAAAGTATCAGGACCATTAATCGTGGCAGAAGGACTTAAGAACTGTAGAATGTTCGACGTTGTTCGTGTATCAGATAAAAACCTAATTGGTGAAATTATCGAATTACGTGGCGACAAGGCATCTATCCAAGTTTACGAAGAAACTTCTGGTTTGGGACCTGGTGAAAAAGTAGAATCTACAGGAATGCCACTATCGGTTGAATTAGGACCTGGCATTATTGAAGGTATCTATGATGGTATTCAAAGACCACTTGTTGGCTTAGTAAAAGCTGCTGGTAACAGAATTACTCGTGGTGTTTCTATGCCAGCCTTAGATCACAATAAGAAGTGGAATTTTGAGCCAAGAATGGCAAAGGGCGACAAAGTTG
This sequence comes from Clostridiales bacterium, assembly GCA_015055975.1. Taxonomy (GTDB): domain Bacteria; phylum Bacillota; class Clostridia; order Christensenellales; family UBA3700; genus UBA3700. Next base: position 16,915 of record SVHF01000025.1, read on the forward strand.
TACCTGGAGACATTTTAGGTGTTGTTCAAGAAACAAAGGTTGTTGAACATAGAATCATGGTTCCATTCAATGTAGAAGGCGAAATTAAGGAAATAAAGAGTGGGGAGTTCACAATTGACGATACAGTTTGTGTAATTAAAACTGCAAAAGGTGATGTAAATGTTACTATGTGTCAAAAGTGGCCAGTAAAGAGAGGCAGACCTTATAAGTCTAAGATCAACCCAACAGTTCCTCTAGTTTCAGGACAAAGAACAATTGATACATTCTTCCCAGTAGCAAAGGGTGGTGCCGCTTGTATCCCAGGACCATTCGGTTCAGGTAAAACTGTTGTACAACACCAATTAGCTAAATGGTCAGATGCAGACATTATCGTATATGTAGGTTGCGGAGAACGTGGAAACGAAATGACAGACGTTTTGAACGAATTCCCAGAATTAATTGACCCAAAAACAGGGGAACCATTAATGAAGAGAACAGTTCTTATCGCAAACACATCAGATATGCCAGTTGCAGCCCGTGAAGCTTCTATGTATACAGGTATCACGATTGCCGAATACTTTAGAGATATGGGATATAACGTTGCTATTATGGCTGACTCATCTTCAAGATGGGCTGAAGCCTTAAGAGAAATGTCAGGACGTTTGGAAGAAATGCCAGGTGAAGAAGGTTATCCAGCTTACCTATCATCACGTTTGGCAGGATATTATGAAAGAGCAGGTATTGTAAAGACACTTGGCTCTGATGAAAGAACAGGTTCAGTTACAGCAATTTCAGCTGTATCACCTCCAGGAGGAGATCTTTCTGAACCAGTAACTCAAGCAACATTAAGAATTGTTAAGGTATTCTGGGGATTAAGTTCATCTTTGGCATATAAGAGACACTTCCCATCAATTGACTGGATACAAAGTTACTCTTTGTATTTAGATAAATTAAATGATTGGTATAGAGATAATATCAATTCAGAATGGGCAGAGCTTAGAACAGAAGCCATGGCAATATTACAAGAAGAATCATCATTAAATGAAATTGTAAGATTAGTTGGTATTGATGCGCTTTCAGATAAAGATAGAGTATTGATGGAAACAGCTAAGTCTTTAAGAGAAGACTATCTACAACAAGACGCATTTGATGAAGTAGATACATACGCAAGTATGCATAAGCAATATAAGATGTTACAACTTATCCTAACTTGCCACCATGAAAGCTTGAATGCTTTAGATAATGACGCAGATATGAATGACGTTATTTCAATCAAGGCTAAAGAAGCTATTGGTCGTGCAAAATATGTAACTGAAGAAGAAGTTGATCAAAAGTATGCTCAAATCGAAAAAGATATGAAGCAACAACTTGCAGATACATACAAGGACGAATAAGGAGGTCAAAATGTTAAAGGAATATAAAACAATAAGAGAAATCGTAGGACCACTTATGCTTGTTGATGGCGTTGAAGGCGTCACATACGACGAACTTGTAGAAATTGCAGGGGAAGATGGTTCAATAAGAAAAGGTAAGGTATTGGAAGTTAATGGCGATAAAGCTATGGTCCAATTGTTCGAAAATGCTCAAGGTATTCAAATGTCTACATCAAAGGCAAGATTCTTAGGTAAGAGCTTAACAGTTTCTTTATCTGAAGATATGCTAGGTAGAGTATTTGATGGTCTTGGTAATCCAAAAGACGGTGGCGCTCCAATCATCCCAGAAAAGAAGATGGACATTAACGGCCAACCAATTAACCCAGCAGCCCGTGACTATCCAGATGAATTTATTCAAACTGGTGTTTCTGCTATCGATGGTCTAAACACACTAGTTAGAGGACAAAAGCTTCCTGTATTTAGTGCATCAGGTCTTCCACACGCTGAACTTGCCGCACAAATTGCAAGACAAGCTAAGGTTTTGGGCGCTGATGAAAAATTCGCCGTTGTATTTGCTGCTTTAGGAATCACTTATGAAGAAGCTGAATTCTTCATGCAAGACTTTAGAAAAACAGGTGCTATTGAACGTTCTGTTATGTTCATCAACCTTGCAAATGACCCAGCCGTAGAAAGATTAGCAACACCAAAGATGGCTTTAACTACTGCTGAATATTTAGCATTTGAAAAGGGAATGCACGTTTTGGTTATTATGACAGATATCACAAACTACTGCGAAGCTTTACGTGAAGTATCTGCAGCAAGAAAAGAAGTTCCAGGAAGAAGAGGATATCCAGGATATCTATATACTGACCTTGCTACAATGTATGAAAGAGCAGGAAGAATTAAGGGATGCAAAGGTTCAATTACACAAATCCCAATTCTAACAATGCCTGAAGATGATAAAACTCACCCAATTCCTGACTTAACAGGATATATTACAGAAGGACAAATCATTCTTTCTCGTGATTTATACAAGAAAGGTTACAATCCTCCAATCGACGTTTTACCATCACTATCTCGTTTGAAAGCAAAAGGTATTGGTGAAGGAAAGACAAGAGCAGATCACTCTAACCAAATGAACCAATTATTTGCTGCATACGCAACAGGTAAAGAAGCTAAAGAATTATCTGCAATTTTAGGTGATTCTGCATTAACAGATGTAGATAAGCTATATGCTAAATTTGCTGATGAATTCGAAAAGGTATATATAAACCAAGGATTTAATGAAAATAGAACAATCGAAGATACTCTAAATATTGGTTGGAAGTTATTAACAATTCTTCCAAGAGCTGAAATGAAGCGTATTAAAGATGTATGGTTAGAAAAGTACTTCGATCCAATTAAGAAATAAAGGTAGAATATGGCAGAAAAACTTAGAGTAAATCCTACACGTATGGAACTTAAACGTTTAAAAGAACGTTTAAAGATGGCATCACGTGGACATAAGCTATTAAAAGATAAGTCTGATGAAATGATTAGACGATTCGTAGGCTATGCAAAGGAAGACAAGCGTTTAAGAGAAGAAGTAGAAGGAGACCTAGCTGCTGCTTTAACAAAGTTCTTGCTAGCTAAATCTATCTCTGATGAAGCAACTATTCAAGAAGCAGTTGCAATGCCTGGCACTCAAGTTTCTCTAAATTTGGATACTCAAAACGTTATGGCTGTACAAGTTCCAAAAATCACTATTGAAGAAAGTGATTCTACAGAAAAGTATCCATATTCATTTACATCAGTTACAGCCGAATTGGATTCTTCAATTGCAACAATATCTGAGCTTTTAGTAAAGCTTGTTGAACTTGCTCAAATAGAAAAGACATGTAATATGCTTGCAATTGAAATTGAAAAGAATAGACGTAGAGTAAACGCTCTAGAATATGTAATGATTCCTCAAACAGAAGAAGCTATTGGGGATATAACAATGAAATTGGACGAAGCTGAAAGATCAAATACAGTTCGTTTAATGAAGGTTAAAACTATTATTCAAAAGTAGGAAGGAGATTGATTATGGATGTTAAGGGACTTATTTCAAGCCTAACACTTGAAGAGAAGGCCTCATTATGTTCAGGTCTAGATTTTTGGACAACAAAACCAATTGAACGATTAAATATTCCATCAGCAAGATGTTCAGATGGACCTCACGGATTAAGAAGAGAAGATGATTCTGATACAGATGTTGGAATTAAGAGATCTTTTCCTGCTACATCTTTCCCACCAGCAGTTAACATGGCAACATCTTGGAATGAAGAAGTTCCTGCATTAGTTGCTGAACAAATCGCATATGAGTGTAAAGACCAAGGTGTATCTGTAATCTTAGGACCTGGTACAAACATTAAGCGTTCTCCACTTTGTGGAAGAAATTTTGAATATTTTTCAGAAGACCCATATTTAGCAGGTAAAATGGCAAGAGCATATATTGAAGCATGCCAAAAGCTAAATGTTGGAACATCACTAAAGCACTTTGCTGCAAATAACCAAGAAAAATTAAGAATGACAATATCTGCCGTAGTTGACGAAAGAGCACTACGTGAGATTTATCTTGCTCCATTTGAAGAAGCAATTAAAGCTCAACCTTGGACAGTTATGTGTTCATACAATAGAATCAACGGCGTTTATTCTTCAGATAATAAGAGATTGTTAAGCGATATCCTTCGTGACGAATGGGGATATAAAGGATTAGTTGTTTCAGATTGGAACGCAGTTAACGATAGAGTTCAAGGAATAAGAGCTGGTCTTGATCTTGAAATGCCAGCATGCGGCGGCAGAACAGATAAAGAAATAGTTGAAGCTGTAAATAAAGGCGAGCTTTCAATGGAAGAGTTAGACAAGGTTGTTGAAAGAGTATTGAACCTTGTTGATCTTTGCGATAAGAACCTTGAAAAGGATTATAAGGCAGATTATGAAAAGGCTCATGAAGTTGCAAGATATGCAGCTCAAGAGAGCATTGTTCTTCTAAAGAACGAGAAAAAGGTATTGCCAATAAAGACAGATGAATTAGTAGTTATTGGTGAGCTTGCAAAGACATTTAGATATCAAGGAGCAGGTTCTTCTAGAATTAATCCATATAAGCTTGTTAATTTTGTAGATGCACTAGATAATCAAGGTGTTAAATACGAATTCCATAAAGGCTATACGCTTGTTGGAGATGGATATGAAAAGGCAGTATTTGAAGATGCGGCCGCTGCTGCAAATACAGATAAGCAAGTAATCGTATTTGTAGGATTAACAGATGAATATGAATCAGAAGGTATGGATAGACAACATCTATCGCTTCCTACTGCTCAAGAAGATTTAATTAGAACAATTGCTGCAGTAAATAAGAATGCAATCTTTGTATTACTTGGTGGATCTCCAGTTGAGATGCCATGGATTAAGGATGTTAAAACATTAATTAATGCATATCTTCCAGGTGAAGCTGGTGGTGAAGCAATTTCAGATATTATCTTTGGAAAAGTCAATCCATCTGGCAAATTAGCGGAAACTTATCCAATTAAATTGGAAGATAACATAAATGCAGAATTCTTCCCAATGGGACCAAAGTGTGTAGAGCATAGAGAATCTATATTTGTTGGATATAGATATTATGATTCGGCTAAAAAGGAAGTTCTATTCCCATTTGGATATGGATTATCTTATACAGAATTTGAATATTCAAATCTAAAGATTGATAATCTTATGGTTTCATTTAATGTTAAAAACGTTGGAGATATGGATGGTAAAGAAGTTGTTCAACTTTACGTTAAAGATTTAAATCCAAAAGTATTTAAGGCAGATAAAGAATTGAAAGGCTTCAAGAAAATCTTCTTGAAAAAAGGTGAAGAAAAGACTATTACATTTGAGCTAGATAGAAGAAGCTTTGCTTTCTATAACACAAAAATAAACGATTGGACGGCACTAAATGGTGATTATGAAATCATGATTGGTGCTTCATCAAGAGATATTAGACTTTCTCAAAATATTACAATTACAAAGTTTGATAAAGATGTAGAAATTGAAAACTATGTAGAAGTTTGTCCAGAATATTTCTCAATGCAAGAATTAAAAACTATCTCTCAAGAAACATTCAAGGCACTATATAAAGGTGAGATTCCTGAAAATGTTCCAACAAAGAGAGGAGAGTTTGATAAAAACGCAACTATTGGTGATTTGCAATGTTGTTTAATTGGAAAGCTTATTATGTGGGCAGCTCCAAAAGTTATTGCATCTCAAGTTAAAAACGCAGACTTTACAACAATGCTTATGATAAAGCAAGGTATGATAGAAATGCCACTTCGTGGATTAAACGGCGTAACTCAAGGTCTTTTAGATGAAAAGGTTATGGATGGCATGCTACTTTGGGCAAATAAGCACAGATTTAAAGGATTCTGTAAATTATTGAGCGGATTATTTAAAACTATAAAGAACGCTAAATAAGAAGGTAATATGGCGCTAAGAACAAGGTTTGAAGTAGGACATACACCACTAAATGAATATCCAAGACCACAGCTAAAAAGAGCTGAGTGGAAGAATTTAAATGGTCTTTGGGATTATTGTGTAGTAGATGAGCTTATAAATAACCTTCAAGATTTTAAATATGAAGGAAAGATCCTTGTTCCATTTTCTATAGAAACAGCCCTATCTCAAGTTCAGAAAGAATTCAAAGAAACACAAACCCTTGTATATAGAACAACATTTAAGCATAAAGCAAAAGGACAAATTCCACTTTTGCATTTTGATGCTGTTGATTATAAATGTTTCATCTTTTTAAATGGTCAAAAGATAGGTGAGCATAAGGGTGGATATTTCAATTTTACAATAGATATAAAGGACGCTTTAAAAGAAGTTGGGGATAATGAACTTATCGTTTTAGTTCAAGACCCATCAGATACGGGTACTCAACAACGTGGAAAGCAAGTTTTAAACCATAGCGGTATTTGGTATACGCCAACATCAGGTATTTGGCAAAGCGTATGGATTGAAAACGTTCCAAAGGTTTATATTGAAAAGATAAAAATTAAGCCAGATGTTGATGGTGATTTCATTGATTTATATATTGCTACAAACGATCAAGACAAAGTTGAAAAATATACAGCAGATATATTCTTACAAGGAAAACAAATTGCATCAGCTGAGAGCGAATTAAATCAATTTAGAATAAGAATTAAAAATCCAAGATTATGGTCTCCAGAGAACCCAGTTCTATATGATATTAAGATATCTTGTGGAACGGATGAAGTTGAATCATATTTTGGCATGAGAAAATTTGAATTAAAAGATAAGCAATTCTATTTAAATAATAAGCCATATTTTCTAACAGGAGCTTTAGATCAAGGGTACTTCCCAGATGGTGGATTAACACCGCCTTCTGATGAAGCAATGATTTATGATATAGAGCTTGCAAAGTCTTATGGATTTAATTGCTTAAGAAAGCATATAAAGATAGAGCCAATGCGTTGGTATTATCATTGCGATAGATTAGGAATAATCGTTTGGCAAGATATGATAAACGGTGGAGGGCGATTTAATTCATGGTATCATGCAATAGCTCCAACACTTGGGATCCATTATACAGATGATAAATACGATATCTTCGGCAGAGACGATGAATCTAGAATAGAATTTAAAGCCGATTTAGGCCGAATGGTAGCTCAGTTGTATAATGTTCCATCAATTTGTCTATGGGGAATATTTAATGAAGCCTGGGGTCAATTTGATAGCGAGCTTATGCTAAGATATCTAAAGGCGTTAGATAACACAAGAGCAATTGATGCTACATCGGGGTGGTATAATCAAGGAAATGATTTAATATCTATTCATAAATATATATTGCCAATAAAGATTAAAGAAACTAAAAAGGCAGTAGCCGTAACCGAGTTTGGTGGCTATTCTTATGCTGAAAAAGGCCATACATATTCAGATAAAGTATTTGGATACTTAGTTTATAAAGACAAAACAAGATTAAATAAAGCAATTGAAAGGTTATATAAAAAGCAAATATTTAAAGCAAAAGAACAAGGAATGAACGCTTGCATCTTTACTCAATTAACAGACGTAGAAGAAGAGATAAACGGACTTGTAACTTACGATAGAGAAGTAGTTAAGATTGATATTGAGATGTTAAGAGAGATAAATAAACAACTAACTATAGGTAACAATTAATGTTATTAAGAAACAAAATCCTATTAAGTATAATACTAATTATTGTAGTGTTGGCATCTACAGGTGTCATTACATATTTTTCATTAACAGTTCCAAAAGATACAGAAAATACAGGATATTATTTATTTTGCTATTTTCTAGGCAATAAGCCAGAAGAAGAAAGAGTGTGCTTTGCCACATCAAAAGATGGTTATTCATTTGATCCAGTTGGAGACAATCTACCTATAATTACACAAAAACTTGGAACAGGATGTTGTAGAGATCCATATATATTTAGAGCAAATGGGAAATATTATATTATTGCCACAGATATGAAATCTGATTTAGGCTGGAATTCAAATTATTCAATGGTAATGTGGGAATCTACTGATTTAATTAAGTGGGAAAATGAAAGAATTATAGATATTAAGCAAAAGCCTGGTTTTGAACACACTTGTAGAACTTGGGCGCCACAAGTTATATACGACAAAGAAGTGGGAAAATACATGGTGTATTGGTCACATTGTTTAGATACCGATTGGAAGACTTATATGGTATATGCATATCTAAATGATGACTTTACTGACGTTGGCGAGATAACAACTTTATACCAACCATCATCTGGAAAAGATGCAATAGATGGGGATATCATATACGAAAACGATAAATACTATCTTTACTATAAAGATGAAGAAAAGAGCACAATTTGTTATGTTTATTCAGATAAAGTAACAGGACCATTTGTGGAGCCTCAAAAGAATAAAGTATCTACATCTTTAAAAGAAGTAGAGGGGTGCTGCACATATAAGCTTGAAGGAACAGATACATATATTATGATTATGGATGAATTTAAAGACCATAAATATTATATGCAAGCAACAACAAAAGATTCTATGACAAAATTCAAGCACGTTAGAAGAAATGGAGCAATATCATGGTTTAAGCCAAGACACGGGTCAATTCTTACAATTACAGAGGATGAATATACAAAGCTACAAGAGCTAGATCATCAGTTGACGTTCGTCTTCCCAAAATTATATTACTAAGTTAATTGTTTTATGGGCAGTCGATTGGCTGCTTAATTTTTTTGGTTGAATAATTAAGTTAAGTCCGCAAAAGCGAATAAATAAGCGAAAGCGGACTAATTTCATACTAAAGAGCAAAT
>SVHF01000026.1 GCA_015055975.1 Clostridiales bacterium
AATGTAGTAGTTTCAGCATTATTTCGTAAAAAGGGGAGCTGCTAAAAATTATTAAGTTTTTTAACAGCCCCTATTTTATTGTAATAATCTAACTTATTATTTAGTTAGTTCATCAACTAAGCTATCTAAATAATCTCCTTCAAACCATTCCATATTTCCTTTATCTGAATATTCAGCAAGTTTTTCTGAAATAGGAAGAGAAGCAATATTTTTAATATCATATTGTTTTGCTACTTCTTCAACTTTACCTTTACCAAAGATATAATGCTTTTCGTGGCAATTTGGACATTCAAAATATGACATATTTTGTACGATACCAACAATAGGGATATCCATCATCTTAGCCATCTTAACAGCTTTTTCAACTATCATAGTAACTAGATCTTGAGGAGATGTTACTACAATAATTCCATCAATTGGTAGAGATTGGAATACTGTTAGTGGTACATCACCAGTTCCTGGTGGCATGTCGATATACATATAGTCTATATCGCCCCAGAATACATCTGTATAGAATTGCTTTACAGCACCAGCTATAACTGGGCCTCTCCATACAACTGGAGAAGAAGGATTATCTAAAAGCATATTTATGCTCATAACTTTAATACCAGTTACAAGTTCCATAGGAAGAATCCCATATTCGCAACCTTGAGCTTGACCAGTAATACCGAATTCTTTTCCCATTGATGGGCCTGTAATATCTGCATCTAAAACGCCTACTTTAAAGCCTTTTCTTTGAGTGGCAACAGAAAGCATAGATGTAACCATACTTTTGCCTACACCACCTTTACCAGAAACTACCGCATAGATTTTGCCTACATGAGAATGTTCGTTTAATTTTTCTTTTTCGATTCTAGATGCGCAATCAGATTTTCCGCAAGTAGAACAATCGTGTGTACAATCACTCATTATGTGCCTCCAATAAACAACAATATCTTAATAGATATTATTATAAAAGTCAAATGTGATATAATCCTTTATATGAACTGCACGATTTGTCCAAGAAAATGTAATATAGATAGAAGTAAAAACGTAGGTTTTTGTGGAGCTCCTAGCGAAATAAAGCTAGCAAGAGCTGCACTTCACGAATGGGAAGAGCCAATAATAAGTGGCAATAAAGGAAGTGGCACAATCTTTTTTAGTGGCTGCAATTTGAAGTGCGTTTTTTGTCAAAATTATAACGTTTCTCGTGGCTTTGGAAAGGAAGTTTCCCTATACAGGTTCATAGAAATCATGAAAGAGCTAGAGGAAAAGGGCGCACATAACATCAATCTTGTAACACCAACTCATTATGTAGATAAAATCATTGAAGCATTGGATATCTATAGACCAAAGGTGCCAATTGTATATAATTCATCAGGATATGAATCGGTAGAGACGATAAAGAAATTGAAAGGATATGTGGACATATACATTCCAGATTTAAAATATTCAGATAACACCCTTGCTAAGAAGTATTCTAAAGCTGACAATTATTTTGAAATAGCAACAGCAGCCATTTTAGAAATGAGATCTCAAGTAAAAGATGTTATAAAAGATGGGTTAATGAAATCTGGACTTATTGTTAGACACTTAGTTCTTCCAAACGCCATAAATAATACAATGGGAGTTTTAGATTGGATAGTGAAGAATCTAGATAAAGAGACCTATGTATCTTTAATGGGGCAGTTTACTCCATATGGTGAAGCTCAAAATTATCCAGAATTAACAAGGAAAATAAAGCCACTTGAATACAAGATTGCAATAAATAAACTTATTGAAAATGAGTTTAATAATTCGTTTGTCCAAGAATTGGATTCTGCATCAGGAGCTTTTATCCCTCCATTTAATTTAGAGGGAATATAGGTCATTTTCCTTGATAAACTTCACGTATTATTATAAAATGTGCGTGTTATATAAATATAAAGGTGAAAAGTGGACATAAAATATATAGTACTAATCTGTATCGCAGCATATCTTGTAGGATCTATAAATTTTGCAACATTAATTGCTAGATTCAATTCTAAAGATATCCGCAAAATGGGTTCTGGAAATCCAGGAACAATGAACGTTTTAAGGACGATGGGTAAAAAGTGGGGTATTTTAACATTCGCACTTGATTCTCTAAAAGGCGTTGCCTTTGCGTTGATCGGAAGATATCTAATTAACGGCGTAGATAATTACCCAATGGCGATATTACTTGGTGCTTGTGTTATTTTAGGGCATGTCTTCCCAATCTTTGATAAATTCAGAGGCGGAAAAGGCGTAGCAACAACAATTGGTGTATTTGTTTCAATATCTCCAATAGTTGGCTCAATAACTTTAGTTGTTCTAGTTATTATGTTGTTGTTCTTAAAATACGGGTTCATTGGATCTTTAATTACTGTTACTGCTTTTGCTATAAACGCAATTATTCTTTGTCAAAACAGCGTTTGGGCAATAGTAATCATATGTGTATGGTGGGCATTAGTTGTATGGGCGCATCGTGGAAATATAATAAGACTTATTAAGGGCGAAGAAAACACCCTAAATATATTAAAAAAGAAAGAAGAAGACTCTAAAGAGTCTGAAGATGTAAAAGAGGAAACAAAATGAAATTAGGTGTAGTAGGATTACCAAATGTAGGAAAGAGTACTTTATTTAACGCTATAACTCAAGCTGGGGCAGAATGCGCTAACTATCCATTCTGTACAATTGAGCCAAACGTAGGTGTTGTAGCAGTACCAGATGAAAGACTAGAAAAGTTGGCTGCTTTATATGATTGTAAGAAAATCACTCCAACAGTTTTGGAATTCGTAGATATCGCAGGCTTAGTAAAAGGCGCATCTCATGGTGAAGGTTTAGGGAATAAGTTCCTATCTCATATAAGAGAAGTAGATGCTATCGTTCACGTTGTTAGATGCTTTAAAGATGAAAACATTACTCACGTAGATGGGTCAATCGATCCACTAAGAGATATTGAAACTATTGAACTTGAACTTATCTTTGCTGACGTTGAACAAATATCTAAAAGAGCTGCTAAAGCTCATCAAATGGCAAAGAGCGGTGAAAAGAAAGCTCAAATCGAGGCAGAAAAGATAGATGCTATTCAAGCAAAGCTTGAACAAGGTATACCTGTTAGATTAATGGATTTATCTGAAGAAGATCATGATTTAATCAAAGACTTATGTCTTTTAACAGAAAAGCCAGTTATCTATGCTGCGAATATATCTGAAAAGGAAATTGGACAACCAGATTCTCCAGAAGTTCTTGCAGTTAAAGAATATGCTAAAGCTCATAGAGCTACAACAATTGTTCTTTGTGCAAAGATTGAAGAAGAAATTGCATCACTAGATAAAGAAGAAAAGGCAATGTTCCAAGAAGAAATGGGAATTACAGAATCAGGCTTAGATAAATTAGTTACAGCTTGCTACGATTTATTAGGATTAATAAGCTATCTAACAGCTGGAGAAAAAGAAACAAGAGCTTGGACTATTAAAAAGGGCACAAAAGCTCCTCAAGCTGCTGGTAAGATTCATACAGACTTCGAAAAAGGATTTATAAGAGCAGAAGTTGTAGATTGGCAAACTTTACTTGAATGCGGTTCATATAACGCTGCTAAAGAAAAGGGTAAAGTTAGATCTGAAGGAAAAGATTACGTAATAAAAGATGGAGATGTGGTATTATTCCGCTTTAATGTATAATCATGGATTACAAGAAAATTATTAGTGAAACTATAAATATAGAGGGAGTATCTCAAGAAGAAATTATATCTTCTATAACTCTTCCTAAAGATTTATCTTTAGGGGATTTCGCACTTCCTTGTTTTAAATTTGCAAAGGCTCTTCACAAGGCTCCTAATATGATAGCTGAGGATTTAGCAAAGCTAGATTATAAGGGCGCTTTTGAAAAAGTAGAAGCAGTTAATGGATATCTAAACTTTAAAGTAGATAAGAAAGTTCAAGCCAAACAAATTTTGGATGAGGTTATAGAAAAAGGTAACGAATACGGAAAATCTAACATAGGTGCTGGCAAAACTATTTGTATAGACTTTTCATCTGTAAATATTGCAAAGCCTTTCCACATGGGCCATATGTTAAATACATCAATTGGTTCAGCTTTATATAAAATATATAAAGAACTTGGATATAACGCAATTGGTATTAACCACCTTGGCGATTGGGGAACACAATTTGGAAAACTAATCGTAGCTTACAAGAAGTGGGGCAATAAAGAAGATATTGAAGCAAGAGGCGTTAGAGGCCTTTTAGATATCTATGTTAAATTCCATAAAGAAGCAGAAGTTCACCCAGAACTTGAGGATGAAGCAAGACATTGGTTTAAAAACATCGAAGATGGCAATAAAGAAGCACTTGATCTATTCTACTGGTTCAAAGATATTACTTTAAAGGAAGTAGACAAGATTTATAAAAGACTTGATGTTACTTTTGATAGCTATGCAGGCGAAAGCTTCTATAACGATAAGATGGATGCTGTAGTTGAAGAGCTAGAACAAAAGAAACTTTTAACAGATTCTGAAGGTGCAAAGGTTGTAATGTTTGAAGATGACAAGATGCCACCTTGCATTATTAAAAAATCTGATGGCGCTACTCTATATGCTACTCGTGATTTAGCAGCAGTATTTTATAGAAAAAAGACTTACAATTTTGATAAGTGTCTATATGTTGTAGCATATCAACAAAACCTACATTTCAAGCAATGGTTTAAAGTAGTTGAAATGATGGGATATGACTGGGCAAAGGATCTATATCATGTAGCTCATGGTATGGTATCACTAGAAAACGGTGCACTATCTACAAGAGAGGGAAATGTAGTATTTTTGGAAGATGTATTGAACACATGTGTAGAAAAAGCCAAAAAAGTTATTGAAGAAAAGAATCCAAACCTTGAAAACAAAGATGAAGTTGCTGAACAAGTTGGTGTTGGCGCAGTTATCTTTGCAATGCTATACAATTCAAGAATTAAGGATATTACATTCTCTGAAGATAAGGTATTAAGTTTCGAAGGTGAAACTGGTCCATATGTTCAATATACTTACGCTAGATGTAACTCACTTCTAGAAAAGTGTGGAGATGTAGAAGGCGATATTGATTTTGAAGGAATTAATAATGATGCAGCAGCTGAAGTTATTAGAACTATTTCAAAATATCAAGATACTTTAATGGAAGCATCAGAAAGATTTGAGCCATATCTAGTTACAAGATTTGTAGTAGAACTTGCTCAAGGATTCAATAAATTCTATTTTGATTGTAATATTGCAAATGCAGAGCAAGGCATTAAGAATGCAAGATTGCTATTAACAAAAGCAGTTAAGCAAGTGCTACAAAATGCTTTAAAACTTCTTGGTATTCAAACGCCAAAGAAGATGTAATGGATTAAGAATAAAAATGGCAATTACTTGACAATTGACAAGTTTTATGCTATTTTATTCTTATGGAAAAGTTTCAAATTAATAAATTTAAAGATTTAACAAAATTATCTTGGACAAAGACAAGAGAGTCTTCTGGTACGGCTGGTTCGTACTTGAAGAGTTTTTCATATCAAAATGGGAAAAAGGTGTATTATAAATTGTCTTATTTTGATCCTCAAAATGAGTTGTTTGGATATGAATCAATAAATGAAATTCTCGCAAATCGTATAATGGAGCAATTAGGATATAATAGTTTGAAATATTATATTGTAAATGCAAAAGTACTGATAAATTCAAAAGAATATATAACATCTCTTGTTTACTCATATGACTTTAAGGGACCAAATGATAGCAAAATTACATTTGAAAATTTCTATGAATTAAATAAAAAAGACAATGAATCGATTCTAGATTTTGCAAAGCGCTACAATTTTGATGGCGATTTATATCACATGATTGTTATTGATTATCTTATTGTGAATCGAGATAGACATGGTGCAAATCTAGAAGTTATATATAATTCAAAAACTAAAAAATATAGAGTAGCACCTTTGTTTGATCAAGGATTATCTTTCATTTCTCCATCATATCTTGAATCGGACGTAAAAGCTTTTGATGTTAAATTGGACAGAAAAGTAAATTCGTTTTTGGGGCAAAATGATTTAGATGAATTAATTAAACTTGTTCCAAAGAGTGTTTATAATTCTATAAAAATAGATATTGATGATATTTTTAATGGTTTATCTGAATTTGCTCCAAAATATTATTTAGACAAGTGCAGAGAATTGTTAATTTATAGGATAAATAAAATTGAGAGTATTTAAAATTAAAGAAAAAAGCGTATGTTACGGGTACTTATTCGTAGCTCAAGCTATGGATAAAGCTTATATTGAATTAATTAAAGGGAATTTCGATTATCCATTGTTTTTCAATGAGTTTGCGAGAAAAGATATTTATACAATAAATTGTGATCAGACTCGAATGTGGATTTTAGAACGTGTTATTCCATATGAACGTCAAAACATAGCAGCAATCTTAAGAGAGAATAATTTGAAGGCATACAATGAATATGAGATGTTCATTTTAGCTAAAGGAAAATCATCGATGGATGGCACCTCGTTAGAAGAAATATCAATGCAAGATATTAATGAGCAAATTAAAGAACGACACCAACTATTAATTCAAGACTTTATTTTAGATAAATCAAGTTTAATTGTTTTCTTTAGAAATGATGCAACAAAGATGTTTAATTTACCTGCTGAATCTGCGGATAATCCATTTTTGAGTGAATTTAGAGATGAAATAATTTTTTCTCAAAAAGAAAGATATTCATATGTTGCATTATTCAACAGTGGAAAAGATATTAACTTTAGTTACGATTCGTTAAAGGCATATTTAGCCAATAATTTATTAGATGCAAGTGAGGTGGCCTCTATTAAGGGAGTTACTAGACAAAACATATCTTTACAAAAAAAGGAGGGAAAATTACACCCAATAAAAGATAGGTACTATTTAAAGAATGATGTGCTGTAGATGTACCATGTTTTAGCTGTATGTCTATTTGGTTGACAAAACTTTAAATATATAAATATAATAAATATACAAAATTTGAAGGCTATAACCTGATAAGAGTAGTTTAATTTTAGTCTTAAAGAGAAAAATGGTCACCGGCTGAGAGCCATTTAGACAAACTTAAATGAAGTGCGATTAGGTTGCTGGTGGAGGAAATGCCACACGTGAATCTGCGAGAAAGATGTAATGAGGGGTAGAAATACCTAAAGCAAAGTGGAACCACGAGATGCTCGTCTTTGACAATAGCATCTCGTTATTTTTTTGAATAAACGGGGAAGGATAAATAATGAACAAAGTTAAAATGGATTTAACCGTCGCAATGGAAAAGGACCCAGCAGCTCGTTCAAAGTCTGAGGTGTTCTTTACATACGGTGGATTTAAAGCACTATTTAGATATAGAATTGCTCACTGGTTCTATACTCACCATATGAAAACTATAGCTACTATTATTTCTGCAGGCTCTAGAAGAAAATATGGTATAGATATTCACCCAGCTGCACAAATCGCTGGTGGTGTGTTTATTGACCACGGGGTTGGTGTAGTTATTGGTGAAACAGCAATTATTGGAACAAATGTATTAATCTATCAAGGAGTTACACTTGGCGGTACTGGAAAAGAGACAGGAAAACGTCACCCAACCATTGAAGATAACGTTATGATTTCATCTGGGGCTAAGATCTTGGGTAACATTACAGTTGGTCATGATTCAAAGATAGGTGCGCAAAGCGTTGTAATCCGCGATGTTCCACCACACACAACAGTTGTAGGCGTACCAGGAAGAATAGTAAGACAAAACAATGAAAGGGTAAATGATTTAGATCAACATTTACCAGACCCAATTCTAGAAGAGTTTGCAAGATTAAATAGAAGAATTGAAAAACTAGAAGAAGCATTAAACATTCAATCATGCAAATACTCAATAGTAATGGACAACGAAGAAAATATTCAAGAAGAGGATAAATAATATGCTAAAGATTTATAACACACTATCAAGACAAAAGGAAGAATTTAAACCAATCGATGAAAAGACAGTTCGTATGTATAGCTGTGGACCTACAGTTTATAGCTATGCTCATATTGGTAACATGAGAACATATATTTTCATGGATATTTTTAGAAGAACATTAAGATATGATGGATATAAGATTAAAGGTGTTATGAATATAACAGACGTTGGACACCTTTTATCTGACGGAGACGAAGGCGAAGATAAGATGGAGAAGGCTTCAAGAGAGCAAAAGAAAACTCCTTGGGAAATCGCTGCTTTCTATACTGATGTATTCTTCAAAGATTTAGCTAAATTAAATATTGGAAAACCAGAAATTATCGCTAAGGCTACAGATCATATTGCTGATATGATTGATTATGTTAAAGCTTTAGTAGATAAGGGATACGGATATGAAATAGATGATGGTATTTATTTCGATATTGATAAGTTCCCATCATATGGTAAGCTTTCAAGATTAAATCTTGAAGATCAACAAGCTGGTGCTCGTGTAGAAGTTAATTCTCAAAAGCATAACCCATATGACTTTGCTCTATGGAAAAAGGCAGAACCAGAACATATCATGCAATGGCCATCTCCATGGGGACAAGGATACCCAGGTTGGCATATTGAATGTTCAACAATGTCTAAAAAGTACTTAGGCGAAGTATTTGATATCCACACTGGTGGTGTAGACCATATTCCAGTTCACCATGAAAACGAAATCGCTCAAAGCGAAGCGCTTGCTGGCAAGAAAACTGTTAATTACTGGGTTCATGGCGAATTCATGTTAGTTAATAATGGTAAGATGTCAAAGAGCCTAGGAAACACATATACTATCTCTCAATTAGAAGATATGGGCTATAGTCCATTAGTATTTAGATATTTCTGCTTAAATGCTCACTATAGAAAGAAGTTAAACTTCACATTTGAAGGTATGGATGCTGCAAAGGTATCTTATGAAAGATTACTTGCAAGTTTATATCAACATAAAATGTCTAATGCTACAACTTCTCAAGAAGTTTTAGATAAATATAAGAAAGATTTTGAAGACGCAATCAACGACGATTTAAATCTTCCTCTAGCTCTTGGCGTTCTATGGACAATGCTTAAAGAACCAAAGAGCAAAGATATTTATAATCTTGCTCTAGATTTCGATAAAGTATTCGGATTAAGCCTAAATGAGGCAAAAGAGCCTGAGGGCGAAGCTAATAAGGATATCCCTCAAGATATCTTAGCACTTGCTCAAAAGAGATTTGATGCAAAGAAAGCTAAGGACTTTGCTACAGCTGATGCTTTAAGAAACGAAATCAAAGAAAAAGGATATAGCATCCTAGATAGCAAGGATGGATTCAAGGTAGTTAAAGACTAATGTCAAAATTGTATTTAGTAGGAACTCCAATAGGGAATCTTGGCGACATAACACTACGTGCTTTAGATACTTTAAAGAGCGTAGATGTTATAGCTTGCGAAGATACAAGACACTCTTTGGGCCTACTAAATTATTATGATATAAAGAGTAAACTTATTGCTTGTCATAAATTCAACGAAAAAGAATCAATAGATAAAATAGAAGGCCTTTTAAAAGAAGGAAAGAGCGTTGCTTTAATTACAGATGCTGGCATGCCAGCTATATCTGATCCAGGCGCTATCTTGGTTGATGGTATTAAAAATAGAGGATATGAAGTAGAAGTAGTACCTGGTCCAACTGCTGTTACATCAGCAATAGCATTAAGCGGAATTTTAACGCCTGTATTCACTTTTTTAGGCTTTTTACCAACAAAAACTAAGGAAAAAGATGCCATTATATCTCAATTTAAGAATGTATCTACAGCTCTTGTTATCTATTCATCTCCATATGATATCAATAAAGATTTGAAATACTTATATAAAGTACTTGGAGATAGAGAAGTATATATCGTAAAAGAATTAACTAAGATTCATGAATCATGTGTAAAGATGAACTTGAGCGATGCTGAACTTGATGATCCTAAGGGTGAATATGTTCTAATTGTAGATAAAGGCGAAGAAATAAACGATGCTCCAACTGCCTCTATTGAAGATCAATTAAAAGAATTGATTGAATCAGGGGTAGATAAGAAAGAAGCAATAAAAAAAGTAGCCAAACTAAATGGGCTACAAAAAGACGACGTATATAAAGTCGCTATCAATCTTTAAGCCGGAGCGTAATCTCCACTCTTTATAATCCACATCATTACATCGTAAACTTTCCAATCAGCCATACCAACAGATCTAAAAGTATCTTCTTGAGAGAAGCTATCATTGAATCTTGATAGTATTCCTGGTTTGTCGGCAAGCCCGATTTGGTCGATTGTTATGTATTTGCTAACAAAAAATGCAGCAGCAAATATGATAACTATTATCACTAAACATATTAATCCAGATAAACAACTACAGCATCCGCCGCTTTTATTATTAGCCATATATAAAAATTATATAGACTCAATCTTAAAAGGTCAATAAAGTATTTGACAACAAAAAAATGCGCATGTTAAAATTGCTTTGCAAATGTGGAAGCTTAGCTCAGCTGGGAGAGCATCTGCCTTACAAGCAGAGGGTCATAGGTTCGAGCCCTATAGTTTCCACCATCATCATCCAGGTCTGTAGCAGACTTGGATTTTTTTAATTTTTAGAACTATCCAATTGTGCGAAATTTTAAAGACTTAACATTTAGTTTTGGATAGTGTATTATTATAACAATACTAGTTTAAAAGAGAGAAGAGAATGATTCAAGTCGGGGCATCAATAGAAGTAGTCAGTGGATCGATTACATTTATTGCTTTAGCATTACAAATAGTTGGAATGATGTTTTTTATTGCAACGGACTATTATTCAGACAAATTTCGCAAAAAGATCCTTATTGTAATTGCATCATTAATTTTTACAATAATCATTCAAAACTACGTTGAATATTATTTGATTGAATATAAAGCAATGCCAACACTAAGGACTGTTGTAGCAATCTATGGCTATTCTGTTCGTCCGATCATATTAGTATGCTATTTCTATGTCGTATCACCTAAGCAAAAACATTTACTTCCATGGGCAATAGTTGTTGCTAATTTCTTAGTGCACATTACAGCTTTATTTTCACACATTACATTTTGGATTGATGAAAACAACCGCTACCAGGGAGGTCCGCTTGCGTCATTTAGTTATACTGCTAGTTTTGCCTTGTTAGTTTTATTTTTATATGCATTATATAAAGAAAGAAAAACCAAAAAAGAGAATATCTTGTATCCATTAGTATTGATTTTTATCATTATGCTTGGAATGTTTGCTGATATTTTCTTGAATCAAAAAGAACAATGGGTAGATTATGTTACAATTGCGATGGTAAGCGCAAGCTTGTTTTTCTATATTTGGTTGTTTAGAACATTCGTTAAAGATCACGAAAGAGATATTTTACAAGGTCAAAGAGCAAAACTGATGCTTTCGCAAATCCAACCACATTTTATAAACAATAGTTTATCTTCAATTGCAGCTTTATGTGAAATTGATCCTAAAAAAGCTCAAGAATTAACATGCGACTTAGCTGATTACTTAAGAATTAATTTTACTGCACTAACTGATGATAAATTAATCCCATTTGATCGCCAACTTGAGCAAGTTGAGTTCTATTTAAAAATAGAAAAAGCGAGATTTGGAGATAGAGTTAATGTCATATATGACATTCAAGCAAAGAATTTCTCAATTCCAACACTTTCTGTACAACCACTAGTTGAAAACGCAGTAAAACATGGTCTTTGCAAAAAAGAAGGTGGCGGAACAATAACAATAAAGTCATATGAAAAACAAGATGCGTTCTTTATAGAAATTATAGACGATGGAGCCGGTTTTGATATTAACGCGCCTAAGCAAGATGATACACGCTCACACGTTGGCTTAGAAAACGTTAGAACTCGTCTAAATTATATTGGAGCAAAATTAGATATTAATAGTGAAATAGGAAAGGGTACAAACATTAAAATAACAATACCTAAAAATATAGGAGGGGATAGAGATGAAAGTTATCGCAGCTGATGATGAGCAATTACAATTAATGCTATTAGAGCAATCTATAAAGCAAGCTTTGCCAAATGCAGAAATTCTATCATTTCCAGACCCGTTTAAAATCATGAAGTGGATAGATGAAGGAAATGGCCGTGATGTTGATGTCGCGTTTTTAGATATTGAAATGGGTGCAATAAGCGGAATGCAAGTTGCTAAACATCTGCAATCTATAAATCCTAAGATAAACCTAGTATTTGTAACAGGCTACACATCATATGCTCCAGAAGCTTTTTCGCTTCGCGCAAGCGGATATGTAGCAAAGCCTGTAACCTTAGAAAAAGTAAAAGTAGAATTAGAAAATTTAAGAAATGTTGAGCAAATAAGCACAGGTAAGCCTTTGACTGTTAAATGTTTTGGAACATTTACAATCTTCTCAAATGGAGAACCTTTGAAATTTAAGAGAGAGAAAACAAAAGAGCTATTTGCATATTTAATAGATAGAAATGGAGCTATTTGCACTCCAAAAGCAATATGTGATGCGTTATGGGAAGAAGACAAATCGGACTATTTGCGTCAGTTGACAAAAGACTTAAAAGAAACGCTAAAACAAGTGGGTGCAGAAGGTGCATTTGTAAAGCAATTTAAGGGCTATGCAATAGACAAAAAGTATATAGATTGTGACTATTTTGACTATTTAGAAAACGATCCATCCGCAATAAGATTATTTAAGGGCGAATACATGTCGCAATATTCATGGGCAGAAGCTACTTTAGCAAGGTTGGCAAAATTAGATTAAGAATTGGCATTTAATAAAATTAAGTTTTTGCGTGACAGAGTTTTTGTCACGCTTTTGTTACTCCTAATAATCTATGATTTTTATAGAAATATACCCTATACGCGTACGTATGGGTAAAAGGAGATTTAAAAATATGAGGAAAAAATTCAGTTTAACGCTCACATTCATTATTGCAATAGCGATGTTGATTGTGACGTTCTTTGGAGTACTTTTGGCAGTGCAGCCAGAAGCTTCCACAGCATATGCGGAGGGTGAGCATAGTCATAGCGGTTGGACAGCATGGACGTCGACTAATTCATTGCCAACTTCAGATGGTAATTACTATCTAACGAATGACGTAACTATGACATACACGTGGACAATAAATGCGAATATATCTTTATGTTTAAACAACCACGCTATTAAATTCAATAATTATCATGATAATAATTATTCATTCACAAATTATGTCAGACTTAATGCGGGTAAAACGTTTAATCTATACGATGAGCCAAGTACTACACGTTATTATGCTGGTGGACAAACTGTTTTAGGTCATCAACAAGACGCATATATTGGCACTGTTGTTGATCAATCAACATACGGTCAAGCGACAGGTAGAAAGGGCACATTTATAGGAGGATATATTTATTCTTTACCAGAGGTAGATGGTAGTTCCCCTTTACGTGTTGTTGAGATGGGTTCGGGTAGTGTGTTCAATATGTACGGAGGCACGCTAATTGGTGCATGGCAAGGCGTAGAGGTTGATGGTAGTTTCAACATGTATGGTGGAAACATTGTAGGGTGTCGATATGGTATTGAGGATGATAGTACAGCTAGTGAAATAACTATTTATAATGGTACTTTCGAGAACAACCTGGTTGGAATCTCCGAAAGTTCTTATAGTAATGGTTCTACTTACAATATATTTGGTGGTAGATTTACTAATAATCAATACGGTATAATTACTTATAAATCGGATATTAACATAAAAGGTGATGTTTATGCGTTGGGCAATAACAATGCAGATATTAGTGTCCAACCAAATCGCGTATTAAATTTCGTTGGGCCTTTGACGAAAAAGAATCAATTAGGTGTATATTGTTATAAAGGCTTTTTTACTAATAACTGGACTACATTTATGGGCGAAGAAGATTTCCATGATTATATAGTCGATAACAACACTGCAGACGGTTATATAGAGCTTAGAGATAATGAACTATTTAGAAAGACTCTATTTGAGGTAAAATATAACGCTAATGGAGCCGATAGTGGAACTGTTCCAACTCAATCGCAATATTATCTAGATTATGTGAATATAGCAGGTAATTCAGGGAATCTTGAAAAAGAAGGCTACGTATTTGCTGGCTGGAATACATATTCAAATGGACAAGGAGTAAACTATGCTCCAGGAACTAAATATCAAGTTTTAAACTCTATTAATCTATATGCAAAATGGAGTGATAAATACATTGAATTTACAACTAGTGTAGATGGAGATGAAACTCGCTATATAGAAGAAGATAAGCTTGCTTTAGAAGATCTTGTTACAGTTAGATATAAAATAACAAGAAACTCAGGCGTAAATTCATTATTGATAGTTCCTGATTTTGATAATACGGTATTTGAAATCGATTCTATCACTGTTAATAATGAGACTTCACTTGGTGCAGCAACAATAACAGATGGCGATGGCACAAAGAAGATATTGCTTGAAAATACTGGCGATAAGTATGAAGCAATCGATGGTGAAGATGAATTTTTCCTTACAATTACATATAGAATAATAGATGCAAAAGATGGCGAATATCAATTCGGCCTTGTTATGGCATCTGAAGACGAAAATGGAAAGAGTGAAGCTTACTATATTGAAGAGGTAGGTGGACAAAAAGGTGAGCAATCAATAGTTGATATTATTACTACTATTTCGAACTCTTTAGAAATTGTAGTTAAAAAAGAAACTACAATAACAATCGGTCACAACCAAGAAATAAACCGTGATGAATACGAAACAAATTACGATTATTGGTACACATATGCAGCTAAAAATGTTCAAGTAACAAAGGTAGAAGAATTACCAGAATATGAAGAACAAAGTGAAGAATCTAACGATTTTATCGTTAGCTATTTATTCAATGGCGATGCAGATGTATCTATAACATGGTATATCGTTGATTCAGAAGGGTCAGAAGAGATTATAAGAAATGATCATACATATTATGTCTCTGAAGTTGAAGCTCCAAGATTAGCTGGTGATTATTTTGTTAAAATATCAGCAGGTGCAACAAATGAATATTATGCACCAGAAACAAAATATGGATATGTACATATTGTTGAAAAGATTGTTGACGTAACAATTGAAGATAAGACAAGTGAATACAAAGAAAGCATTGTTCCTCTAACATATACAACAAGCATTAATCCATATGAAGGAGATGCATTCTACTTTAGCTTAACTACAGATGCAACATCAACATCTGATGTAGGGACATACAGAATTAGAGGTTCAATTGATGAGAATCATTTGGCTGACAATCTAAGAAAATATGTATTTAGATTTATAGGTAGTTGGAAAGAACAACCAGATGAATTTGGTACATATACAATTACAAAAAAGGCTTTAACATTAACAGCATTGAATCAAACTGCTGAATATACAGGAAATGAACCAACTGTTGATCAAACAAAATACACAGCAACAATTGGTGGAAATGTATATGAGTATGGCAATCCAGAAATTGCTGAAATTGTTAATGTTTTATTAACAAAGCAAGAAGGTGTAAATGTTGGTGCTTATACAATTAGCATTAATTATACAAATGAAAACTATGATATTACTTTAACAAACGGAACATTTACTATTACTTCAGTAGGAAAGGATGCAGATTATATTAAGTCATTCTTTAGCGGTGACGAAAAAGTATATTCTAAGACTCAATATGATTTATTAATTGTAGATAGTGAAATTCCATCTTGGATTGATGGCCATTTTACAGCAAGCAATAATTTACAATCTATTGTAGATCCATATGAAATTACAGTTAACGTAAATCTTGATGAACAAGATGCTCTTAACTATACAAATGGTCAACAAATATTTGTATTCACGGTTGATGGATTAATTACTCCAGCTCCAATAACAATTAAAGCTGAAAATCATACACACGTATATGGAAATGATCCTCAAACACTTTCATTTGTTGTTACAAGTGGAACACTATATACAAAAGATGATTTAAATGTTTCATATCAAGTTTTAAAAGAAGAACAAGAAAAAACACTTAATTATAATCTTGAAGTTGGTGAATATACAATTAAGCCATCTGGCATTAATAGTAATTACACAATTACAACACAAGATGGAGTATACACAGTAACTAAGGGAACTCCTACAATTACAATTAACGCTGAGGATATTTACTACAATCGTGGAATTACATCTTCAGTATCAGTATATGTAGGAAATATTGAACTTGATTCAAACGCATATAATATTGTTTATTATAAAAACGCGCAAGAAGTAAATCCACAAGATGCTGGAAATTATGTAATGAGTGTTTCTGTTGATGAAACAGATAACTATTATGCACAAGAAGCTAGCGAAGGATTTGAAATTAAGAAGGTTAGATTAGAAGGCGTCAACTTTACATATTCACATGGAAATGTAACATGGACAGAAGTTCAAAACGATTTAGGAAAGACTCTAGATGAAGAAGGCGTAGATGGCATTGCAATTAAAGATGGCACAACTATTACATACATGGTTTATGACGCTCAAGATAATCTAGTTTTAGAAACAACAAATAGAGAATTCACAGCAGCTTTAGCCACAACATATAAAGTTGTAGCAACAAGCTCAAATGATAACTATTTAGATAGCGAAAGCGTAATGGTTGAAGCATATGAAGTATCTTTTGCTGAGGGTAACCATGAAAAGAACCCAGAAGGTGAAGTTACAAATATGCCTAGCACACAATACATCTTTGCTGGAGAAAGTGCAGTTGCTCCAGGCCAAGCACCACAAGTTGAGGGATGTGATTTTGATTACTGGATGCTAGATGAAGCACAATACACATTTGTAGAAGCTGTAAATGGTAATTTGGTAATTGTTGCTAAGTGGGCAGCTACAAAGTATACAATTACATTAAAATATGTTCCAGAATCTGAAACAGTAGGCGTTGATGTATTCACAATGGAATTAGAATATCACGATGTTGTTAATTATTCTGAATTAAACATTAAACCTAAGAAAGAATCTCAAACAGCAGGTATAGTATATATCTTTGCTAACAAGTGGGAAGATACAAACAATGTAGAATATACTGTAACAGATGGACAAATTAATGGATTTGTTGTCACTGGTGATATGACATTCGTAGCTTTATATACTGAAGAACACGGAACATACACAATTACATATTTCTTCTCAGAAAATGGTTCAACGACTGAATACACACAATTAGGTGATGCTCAAAATGTAAAGCATGGCGTTACGATTGATTATTTAACATATGATGGAGACGATTATGCTTGGTACGTTAAGGACGCTTGGTATTTAGACGCACAAAGAACACAAAAAGTTCCAACTACAATGCCAGCAGAGAATATTTCTGTTTATGGTACATACAAATTTAATGTAGGATTAGGCGACGTTAATGCAGATGGAAGAATAAACGTAGATGATATTACTCTATATCGTCAATGGATTGTTGGTGGATATGACATAGAAGAAATTCCAAATGGCGCAGAATGGGAATATGTAAAAGGCGGAAATTATGATGCTGAAAAGACATACTTCCTAAAGAGAGTCGCAGATAACAATAAAGATCAAAGCAGAGATATTCGAGACGTTTCAATTACACGTATGGCAATTGTTGGTGGCTATGATTGGGATATATTAGAAGGTCAAGGCGTTGACGGAGCAAGTATTGCTAAAGTAGTGGTTGCAACAACTGTATATAACCTAAGAACAAATCTTGAAAGCGCAGGTCGTGTACGTCTACTACAAGATATAGACAATTCTTCTTATCAACTAACTTATGAGGCAACTGGGGATGTTTATCTTGATTTAGGTGGACACACATTAACAGTAAAATCATTTAAATTAACATCAACAGGTCTTAATGCAACAGTAAAGGTTGTAAATGGTACTATCATAACAACAAACGGTATTACAATTGCTGCTCCAAACGGAAACGTAATCCTTGAAGATTTAGTAGGCTATGTAAACGATTCAGAAGTAAATCTACAAGCAGCAAGCAACAGCTTACACTTATCTAAAGTTGTTAAATTCTTCAAGACAGAGCAAGTAGCAGCCCCAGTAAATATAGAAAAGGGTACTCACGTTGTAGTTGAAGAAACAGCAGAAGTTGAAGTAGAAAAGATTGTTGTTACAGAAAACTTCGTAAAATCTGAAAATGCAAGTATTTCACTTGATAACAATGCGGCAGTAGATATTGTTGTAGATGGTAATATTAGTAATGCAATTACAACATTGAGTGATTTACTAGCTGCATTAGAAAACGGCGGAAGCATTTTGTTAGGAAGCGACTTTACATACTCAGGTTCATTATCTGTAACAAAAGATACAACACTAAATCTAAATGGATATAAGTTAAAATCTACAAATTCTAGTGCAATCTGCGTGAAACAAGGCGCTGATTTAACAATTAGCGGTGGTTTTGTTGAAGCACAAGAAGTTTGTCTATTAGTTGTTGATGGTTCAGAAGTTACAGTAAATGGTGGTACATACACATCTATAGATAACTTTGTTGTAGGAACAAACGGATCAACAGGAAGAGGCGCAAACACAATTACAATTAATAATGGTATCTTCAATGGTGGTATTACATCTCAAGGATATGTAGCTTGTGGTATTTATGTAGCTAACAATGATACGGTCATCGTAAATGGTGGTACATTCAACGTTACAAATGGTGTTGGTATTTTAGCAAGAAGTGGTAACACAACAGTTAATGCCGGTGTAGTATTTAATGTAGAAGGAGATGGAACACTAGGAAAGGTTGGAGATAGTAAAGTTACTGTTCCAGCAGGTGCTGAATTAGTTCTAGATTTAGCTGCGGCTTATCCAGGCGGAGTTCCAACTTTAGTTAATAATGGCGACTTTGAAGTTTACACAGTAATTAATGACCTTGATGAAATTATTGATGCTATGAATGCAGGCGGTAATTATGTATTAGCTGGCGACATTACATATAATGGTTCATTACCTGTAACTAAAGATACAACAATCAATCTAAATGGACATAAATTAAAATCAGTAAACGCTAGTGCAATCTGTGTGCAACAAGGCGCTCATTTAACAATTAGTGGTGGTTTTGTAGAAGCGCAAGAAGTTTGTCTATTAGCTCTTGATGGTTCAAAAGTTACAGTAAATGGTGGTACATACACATCTATAGATAACTTTGTTGTAGGAACTAATGGATCAACAGGAAGAGGAAATAACACAATTATAATCAACGCAGGTACATTCAATGGTGGCATTCAATCAGCAGGCTATGTTGCTTGTGGTATCTATGTAGCTAACAACGATACAGTAACAGTAAATGGTGGTACATTCAACGTTACAAATGGTGTTGGCATTTTAGCAAGAAGTGGTAACACAACAGTTAATGAAGATGTCGTATTCAACGTAACTGGAAATGAATCAACAGGAAAGGTTGGAGATAGTAAAGTAACTGTTCCTGCAGGTGCAGAATTAGTTCTAGATTTAGCTGCAGCTTATCCAGGCGGAGATCCAACTTTAGTTAATAATGGCGTCTTTGAAGTTTACACTGTAATTAATGATCTTGATGAAATTATTGATGCTATGTCTGCAGGTGGCAATTATGTATTAGCTGGCGATATGATTTATGAAGGTTCATTAGCATTCTATGAAGATACAAAAATTGTTTTAAATGGCCACACTATTAAATCAACAAACAATGTTGCTATAAAGGTTACAAACGGTGCAACCCTAGTTATTAATGGAGAAGGAAATGTTATTGCACAAGAAATGTGTGCTATGGCATTCAGTGGATCAACTTTAATTATTAATGGAGGAACATTCACGGCTTACGATAACGCTGTTATCGGCACAAACGGTTCATCAGGCCAAGGAGGTAACACTATTACAATTAATGGTGGTACATTCAATGGTGGCATTCAATCAGCAGGCTATGTTGCTTGTGGTATCTATGTAGCTAACGATGATACAGTTACAGTAAATGGTGGTACATTCAACATTACAAATGGTGTTGGTATTTTAGCAAGAAGTGGTAACACAACAGTTAATGATGGTGTAGTATTTAATGTAGAAGGAGATGGAACACTAGGTAAGGTTGGAGATAGTAAAATTACTGTTCCAGCAGGCGAAGATCTAGTTCTAGACTTAAAGGCAGCTTACCCAGGTGGTACACCTACTCTTACAAACAATACATCATATGATGTATATACAATAGAGGCATAATAATATGAAAAAGAGCGGTGTTTTAGTAAATATCTATATATTTATAATGTTAATTGCAGTTTTGACTGTAACTATGATCGCCGCTCTTAATTTGCAAACAGTATATGCAGATGAAATCTCTGATCCTGTTGTTGTGATTTTATCACCAACCGTATCAGACAAAGAAGTTACGATTCAAGCTAACCTTTCTAAAAATACAGGATTATCTGGAC
Source organism: Clostridiales bacterium (assembly GCA_015055975.1). GTDB lineage: Bacteria > Bacillota > Clostridia > Christensenellales > UBA3700 > UBA3700. The sequence continues at coordinate 20,416 of SVHF01000026.1, forward strand.
TTACTTTAGAAATAGAATATGATAGTTCTGCAATGACATTGACAAATGTTGAAAAAGGAAGTGCGCTTTCATCACTTGACTATATAACAACAAATACAAAAACAGATAAAGGCTATGCAATCTTACCATTCAAATTGAATTGGTCAGGAGATGCTAATGATTCTACAACAGGTAAACTTATAACAATGCATTTTGCAATCAAAGATGGAGCAAAAGATGGGAATTATAATGTTACCCTAAAGGCAGAAAAGGATAAGGCAGTTACATATTTAGATTCAGATGGCCTTCATACAAAGAGCATTCTAATTAGCGGTGTAGATGTTGTAATAAGCGATGATGGGATATCTGCAACTACTCAAAACGCAGACAATGGACAAAAAAGCATAAATGTCGCATTGGTTGTTTCGTTAAGTGTTGTGGGTGGCGTTTTGTTAGCAGGTGGTATCGCTCTAGTAATTATTGAAAAGAAGAAATCAAAAGCATGGGAAAGAATAGATTAATCAGCAAAATTACATATATTCTATTTGTTTTAATATTAGCATTTATGATTATAAATGTAGCTATGCTTACGAGAGTTGATAGCGGTTATGCAGAAACTATAAACCCAAAAATTGACGTAGAGAGCAAGACTGTTCATCGTGGTCAAGCATTTACAATAGATGTGGAATTAACAAAGAATTCTGGGTTTATTTCTCTTTTCATTACTTTATCTTATGACAATTCTGTAATGAGTTTAAAAAATGTTGAAAAAGGAGATGCTTTAGAAAGCTTAACATTTACAACAACAAACACTCAAACAGATATGGGATATGGTATTATTCCATTCAATATGATTTGGGACGGTAAAAATACTGATACAAAAAATGGCAATCTTGTTAGATTAACATTTGAAAGCAAATCAGATGCACAAATTGGAAATTATCCAATCACAATAACATATGACCAAGATAATACAAGAAGTGCATATGGCGTTCCTCAAAGCATGGAAATTGATTGCGGCGAAGTTACCCTAATTAAGGGTGAATATGAAGCAATTTATTATGATTGGGATGGAACAGAATTATATAGAAATGATTTTAACGCAGATGATGTTCCTGCTTATGTAGGGCAAACACCATCAAGAACCGAAGACGAGTGCTATAGCTATACATTTAATGGATGGAAGGGTATAGTTTCTGACGATTTAAGCGTTTTGAAATATCAAGCAGATTATTTATTAATTCCAAAAACATATCAAGCATTTTTCTATGTTGATGGTTTAAATGAATCAACGTTTGATGGAATAGTTTCTGTTGATGATTTTTATGATGCTCAAGAAATTGAATATGGTAGATATCTAGGATTTGATTATCCAACAAAGCCAAGATATGTATTTTCTGGATGGTTTATTGATGCTGGATGCACACAACCATTTGTAGATGTATATATGCCAAGCCATGATATTTCACTATATGGATTCTTCACATATGACATAAGAACAACGATGATACCAAAAATGCAAATAAAAGAAGTTGCTGGTGGATCTGATAATGAAGCAGTATTTTCTGCAACAATGCTTGAAAATACAGGCCTTAATGCAATGGTCTTAACACTAAGTTATGATCATTCGGTTATGTCATTTAAAGGATTTACAAAAGGAAGTGTATTTTCAGAAATGCAATTCGATACAACAAACGTAGAGCAAGGATTCGATGTAGATGAATTCAAATTCTATTATGAATCTACTACAAACACAACAGAAGTTGGCGAATTTCTATTATTGCATTTTGATATTAAGCAAAACGCTAAAGCAGGCGTATATGATGTAACTTTTAGTGTAGGCAATACAGATGCTACATATATTAATGGAGCAAATGGTATAAGATATACAAAACTTGATATAGTTGGAGCAAAGTATTCTCTAGGAAAGAGATATACTTGGGCAGAAGATGCAGAAGATGATGCGCATATCGCAATTGAAGACAGCGAAGGTATGCCAGCAGACACATTCTTAAAAGTTTCTCTTGTTCCAAAGAAGGTACACAATTTATCTACAGAAGAAGTACAAAAGACTGCAGGACAGAAAGCAGTAATACAAGGTGTATATAGTTTACAACTTATGAGAATTATTGATGGAGTCGAAACAGAAACTCAACCAAATGGTACTTTGACTATTCAAGTAAATCTAACAGAAGAACAAAAGAAATGTAAGAATTTAACACTTTATCATTTAAATGATGATGGAGAATTGATTGCTTATGATTGCGAAGTAAACGGCGATGTTTTGCAATTTAAAACTGATCACTTGTCTATGTGGGCAATTGTTGGTGAGCCAGAACCGGAAACCGCAAAAATAACTGGAACGGTATTTATGCTAATAATAATGCCTATACTTTTAGCAATAGTAACAATTGCTTTATTATTAATAATCATAGGTAAGAGAAGAAGGGAAAGACAAAAGGAGATTAACATATAATGAGCACAGTTATGATGGCAGGGCTTGATTTATCAATTCTTGTCAACGACGCCAATGAATGCTTAAGCTGGATAATCTGCCTATTAAATATATTGGCAGTATTCTATCTAGTATTTTGTGCTTGGTTTAGAGTAACAAAGGTTGTTAAGATAGTTGGCTACGTATGGGGCGGTATACTAGTTATAGGAACTGTAACAGTAATCGCTTTGCATGCTTGTTTATTTACTATACTTTCAGGCGTATTTACAGCGCTTGTATTGATGGCGATGTTCGCTGCAATATTTAGCAATGGCTCGTTTGCAGGGAACGAGAGTATTCAAAACATGAAGGCAATAGGTTCTTATGTAATACATAAGACGGATGATAATAAATATGCATTTTTAATCTATAATGACAAAAAAGTTGTGTTGAGTAAATCGTATTTCAAATATGAAACTATAGAGGCGGCAAAGAATGCTGCAAATCAATGCAAAGAAAGCGGCAAATTGGCCCCTGTAGAGAATAAAACAAATAATTGGGTAGAGATTGTTAACCATCCTAAATTTGTTGTTGATTCGAGCGATAATAAGTTTAGCTTTGGTTTATATCTAAATGATAAGACTCCAATTGTTGTGTCTGAATCATTTGAAAACAAAGATCAAATGGAAAAGAAGCTACAAGAAGTTCTTTTGGCAATAAAGAGCGAAAAGTTATATCTTGCAAAAGAAGAAGTATTATCTGGAAATACATTTAAAGAAGAAAAAGAAGCAATAAAAGAATAAAGATTATAATATGCATGAAAAAAGGGGCTGTTAAAAAACTTAATATTTTTTAGCAGCTCTTTTTCTTTGCATAAAATAGGTTTTTTAACAA
>SVHF01000027.1 GCA_015055975.1 Clostridiales bacterium
AGTTATTTTTACATTTTTAAAACGTATTTTTACTCTACTCTACTATCTTCTTCTATTTGGTTTTTAAGGTGCATTTTGCGCTGCTTTCTTCAAACAGCCATTATATAATAGCAAAGCCATTATACGTTGTCAAACAAATTATTAAAAAATTTAAGTTATTTTTTTATTAATAAAAATTAGATGTTTTCGTTATATTTTCTTTCAATTACTCCACCACCCAAACAAACATCTTGAACATATACAACTGCATATTGTCCCTCTGCTATTGCGCGTTGTGGATTATCAAAAACTATCTTTAAACCATCACCCTTAATAAATGCAGTAGCATCTTGTTCTGGTTGACGATGTCTAATTCTAACTGTGCATCTAAATGAGCTTTCTTGAGGCTTATATGTAATATAGTTAAATGTATCGCATTCTAAGCATTTATGGTAAATCATAGATTGATCACCTTGAGATACATATAAAATATTCTTTTGTACATCTTTAGAAACGACAAACCATGCTTCGCCATTTCCGCCACCACCTATACCTAAACCTTTTCTTTGGCCTATTGTATAGTAATATACTCCATTATGTTCTCCAACGACCTTCCCACTTAAGTCTCTTATCTCGCCTTTTTTCATTGGGATATATTCGCTCAAGAACTTTCTAAAGTTTCTTTCCCCTATAAAACAAACGCCTGTTGAGTCTTTCTTTTCGGCCGTAGACAAATCATATTTTTTTGCAAGTTCTCTAACTTCTGGCTTATCTAAATTGCCAACAGGGAAAATGACATTTTCTAATTGTTTTGAAGAAACTTGGTTCAAAAAGTAAGTTTGGTCTTTGTTTTGATCTTTTGCTTTAATCAAATAATGCTTATCCCCATCGTGTCTTACATTGCAATAATGTCCTGTTGCCACATAATCTGCTCCAAGAGTTTTTGCATATTCAACAAATGGTCCAAACTTTATTTCTTTATTGCATAATACATCAGGGTTTGGAGTTCTACCTTTTTGGTATTCTTCTATAAATTGTTTAAATACGTTTTCGTAATATTTATCTGCAAAATCAATTGAGTAATATGGAATACCAATTTTGTTACAAACTTGACGAACATCATAGAAATCTTCATCTGCCGTACAACATCCAGAGTCATCTTTTTCATGCCAATTACGCATAAAAAGACCAATAACTTCGTAGCCTTGCTCTTTTAAAAGCAATGCTGACAAAGAACTATCTACTCCTCCGCTCATTCCTACTACTACTCTTTTTGCCATAACACCTATATATTATATGTTTAATTTAAAACGCGCAAATATTTTAATGGAATAAAACAATCGCCCCTATGTTTAAATCTTAAAGGGGCGATTATATTAAAGCATAATTGTTACATTGTTTTATCTAATTCTTCAACGTCGACCTCAAGATCGTTATTCTTTTCAACATTCTTATTATTTTCTTTAATAATATTATTTTGTGGTGCATCCTTATCTATTATATCCTCTGGAGCTATCGCTTGCTCTTTTTGTGGTTGTTGTTGAGGTGGCGTTGTATCTATAGGATCCAAATTTTCGAAGTTTGATGATATAGAATAACACAAAAGCGCCTTTTGTTGACTTCTTTCTGGAAGACGCATAATATCTTCTAAACTGTGTACATTTTTGCGATCAAGATACTTATCTGCTGAAGATTTTAATTCTGTTGTATTTTGGAAATATACGTTGTTCTTATCATTAAATGCTTTATACATGTATTCGAAATTCTTCCACTCTTTAGAATCTCTAGTAAAAGCACTTCTTAAGAATCCTGGCTTTGTTCTGTTAACCATTTCTTTTGGATTTAACTTATCTCTTTCAAAAGGTGTCAACTTATTTTGTTTTGCATATTGTGCTAAAGCAGCTTTTTCCATCTCAGCAACTCGAACTTCTCTTGGAGGAACTGGGAATTCTGGTGCAACATATTTTGTATCTTCCACATCTTTTGTAATTTGGAACATTTCTTCCCTTTCTGCCAAAGATAGCTTTGCTAATTTAACACTTGATTCTGGATTATCTAAATCACCTTTAGTTACAGCATCTAGCAAAGGAACCACTTTTTTCTGTTGTGAGTCATATGCTACGTAACTATACAAATTCTCTACCTTGCCATTTTCCATATATTTTGGGAATTTCTTTGCAAGGATTTGTAAAGGCTCTAAAATTTTGCTTTTAGTTGCAGCATAGCTAAATTTATCTGTAGCCTTAGTTAACAAAGCTGGGTTCTTTTGAGATATATTATTTGCTTGCAGTGCAACAAATTGCTCTTCAGTTATATCTGGCATAGTGAAGAATGAATCCTTTTTAATACTATCCACTATAGATTTAGGAGTCCCGTATAATTCATATGTTGACTTAAGTGAATATCCATACTTTCCCATAGCTGGAGAAATTATCTTTTTTTGTGCTAAAAGGCCTGCGTTAATATTAAAAGCATCCCCGCAAATTTCAGTATGATCTTCATAATAATCTACTAGTGCGTTTTCTGGATCTTCTGAAGTCGCAGCTTTAAATATGTCATTAGGGTCTTCCTTTAGTACGTTTTCATAATGTTTTTTTAGATTATATTCTGGGGCTGCATAATACCACTTCATTTGAGCTTCGTTATAAGCTTTTTCATATTCGGTATCACCTGGTTTTAAAGAATATACAATAGTTCTATCTAGCCCATATTCTTGGTCTTTTAATTTAGTGCCATTTAACTTTTCTGTTAATCTATGGCTCTCAGCTTGAATTTTTGCATCTCTTTCTTGAAGCGCTAGTGCCTTTTTATATAATCTTACCTTGCTTTCATTATTCATGTCAGCATTAAGTTTATTAAGGTCCATTTTGACTTTTTGCCCTTCAGGTAAAATCGCATTCAATTGCGCAACATTTTCTTGATATTCTGCAATAATTTGATTTTTTTCTTCTTGTGTCAATTTATATGGCATAGTTTCCTCCTAACGCACTTAATGATTCTGTAAATTAATTATCTACAGACATATCTAAATCGTCTATATTTTCGCCTTCCAAGTCCATAACATCTTCTTTTTGCTTTTGAACTTGTTGATTTTGTTGATTTTGCGCTTGTGGCTCAATAATACTGTTATCTTCAATAGCTTGTTCTCTTTCTACTTTTGGAGCAGTATTTAATGGCTCTAAATCGTCATATTTTGTAGCGATAGAATAACACATTAAAGCTTTTTGCTTGCTTCTATCTGAAAGATTTTCTATGTCTTCTAATGACGTTACACCCTTAGCTTCAAGATACTTATTCGCTTCTCCTTTCAACGCTGTTGTGTTTTGGTAATATACATTGTTTTTGTCATAGAATGCATTAAACATATATTCAAAATTCTTCCACTCTTTAGAATCTTTTGTGAACGCGCTTCTTAAAAATCCTGGCTTTGTGTTGTCCAACATTTTTTGAGGTGTTAGCATATCTCTTTCGGCTGCAGTCAATTTGTTTGCAATAGCATATTCCGTCATAGCCTTTTGAGACATTCTATTAATTTCTTCTTCTCTTGTAGCTGGATCTTTAGGAAGAGCTTGCTTATACTCTATATCCTCATAATCGTCATTTGCTACTCTAGATATTTGCATTTTTTGTCCAGAAGATAATGGCATATAATCTATATTGTATGCTGGGTCATTAATTAAATCATCGCATACTGCATCATATAAAGGAACTGCTTCGTGTGTTAAACGATTGTAACCACAAGAATATGCAAACGCATAGTTACCTTCTAATGAAATATCATATTCTTCTGCATTTTTTATAAATGTCTTTGTCTTATCAATAGCATCATTCTTTGCAGCATCGTATTCTGCCTTTTTCACAAATTTAGTAGCCAATTCTTTATCGTGTTTTAAGTTACTTTCTCTTAATGCGTCATATTGGTCAATTCTTACATCAGGGATTGTAAATAATGCCTCTTTATTTATTTTATTTACATAATTAGCAGCATTTCCAAATGTTGATTTGTATGTTTTCATCATTGCGGGACCTGCCGCTAATGTTGTTTGACACAAATAACCTTTATTATTCCCTAATACGTCCATATCTACTCCATTTGAATCGTTACACAATGCAGTATTATTATCGTAGAATTCTAAAAGATAGTTTTCTGGGTCTTTAGATGTTACTGCATCCAAAAATTCTTTAGGATTTACTTCTACTTCGGCAGTTAAAGTATCTCTTGAAAATTTTTCTGGATTTTCTAAATATCTATTATAGATAGCATTATTATAATCTTTTTCATATTGAGTATCGCCTGGCTTTAAATGGCCAAATAAACATTTATCAAAAGCGTACATCTTATTAGGATCAGCCTTTACGTTGCTACCCTTTGTCAATCTTTCGTATTCACTTTTTCTTTTCGCATCGTTTGCTTGAACTTCTTTTGCTCTTTTATAAAGTCTTACTAGCTTTTCATCGTTCAATTTTGCATTTAAGCCTTTTAGATCTAATGCGATTTTTTGTCCTTCAGGTAAATAAGCGTTCAATCTATCAACGTTATCTCTATACTCTGTAATAATTTCTTGCTTTTCATTTTCTGTTAATGTATATGGCATAATTCCCTCCTATTTACGCCCTTCACCGAATAAAGCTTGGGTGTTTTGTGATGCAATAATTTTTATATTTGTTCTGCTTGTTGGAGACGTAATAATAAATGCGTTTCCTCTTGGATTGTTAACAATTTGATCTTGTTCTACTTCATTGATTTGTCCGGCCTTATCATACAATGTACATAAATCATCCATATCGTTTGGTGATAGTGAGAAGATAAATGAATACTGACAAGCATTAATAATAGCTGTAGATTTTCTTACAATATCTTCACTGCCGACAAAGTCTTTGATGTTTTGTGTAATAACAATTTGCATACCATTGTATTTACGAATACGCTTTGCTAATTGATACATAAAGTCAAGTGCTACTGGATATTTTGGATCAATAAATACGTGAGCCTCATCAATACATATTACAATCTTTCTATCTGTGTTGTGTTTGATGTTAAATTCTCTGTTTTTAATGATTTCGTTATCCAACCACTTCAATACCATTAACATTTGTGCGTTTGCTATTACGCTGTTCTTGTTTGCTAGCAAGCTTTGGAAGTTAAATACTGTGAAGTTCTCTTTAATAGATAGAGTACTTTCACCATTCCATAGATTTGAGTTTCTTCCTTCGCCCGCAAATTTTGAAATGTAGTTATGCAAAATTCTAAGTTGTGTTATATCGTATTCAACTTTTGCTGATTTTAGCATTTTATCTATAAGGTCATTCAAATCGTCAAATATTGGATAATCTTTTGGTGTTAATTTTGCAAAATTAGTTTTTGATGATATTCCCTTAGATTTGTACAACTCTACAATAATGTTGTTTAGATATTCTAGAGCCTCTGAACTTATACCATCCAAAGCTACTCTAAAGAATTCTTCCAAGAATTGAAGGTGCACAGCAAAGTTATTAACCTTTGCGCCTTCTCCTTCTTCATCACCTTCTAGAGTCGTAATTACGTTAAATGGATTAATTCTTCCTTCACTTGCAGTACCTACGTCGATTAATCTACCACCAATATTTTGCGCTAGATATCTATATTCGTTTTCTGGGTCTAGAATGAATATCTTACTATTTTCTGAACTTAATTGAGTTAAGATTGTCTTTGTCGCATAAGATTTACCAGAACCAGACTTACCGATAACAACCATATTAGAATTAACTCTCTCGTAGCTACGCTTAAAGAAGTTAACTACAACTGGATATCCGTTCTCTGTTCCTAAAATACTACCTGTTTCATCCATTACGTTCGATAATACGAATGGGAATGAAGCTGCAATTGAGTTTGATTGAATAGCTCTTTGGAATTCAACCATAGAGTCCAGTCTTGAAATGTTTGTTGAAACAAATGCTATATCTTGACGGAAGTAGTTATCTACGATTTCAAAGCCTTCTTCTGAAAAGATTCTCTTTACATTCTTTTTAGCATTTCTTGTTGCATCTTTTGTGGCATTTACGCCTGGATAAATTGTTATGTGAAGATTAACTCCATATAATGTTTCGTTATCGTTTTGAAGCATTCTTAAAACTTCAACTAAGGTATCAATGTGAGTTTGTTTATCAATCAATGATGAAACTCTAAAGCTTTGTTCTGATTGAGATACTAACTCTTGAATTGACCTATCAATCATTCTTACCGCCTTTTGTTTTTCATAAGGCGCTAGGTTCATTACAACTTTTGTATTTGGAATATTGAATATTCTATATCCCCATGCATTGATTACAGAAATTGGCATGTTCTTAACAGTAAATGTTGTACATGGTTCTCCATCAACTAATGCATATGATGGCTTGAATTCTATATCATGTGGAATTACCCAATTCATAAATTCTTCTGGAGATAATACATTAACATCGCTTTCTTCGAAGTTTGCTGTATATGTGTATTTTAAGAATATTCCTAATTCTTTAGTGTCCAATATGTGAGATGTCATTCCAATATTTTTAAATGTTGCAATTGCATCTTCTAAAATTGTTTCTATTACTTCTTTGTTTGCATCATATACTACAAGATAATAGAAAGGTTTACTTACGACTTTATCATATGTTAATTCTTTATAAGTTCTAATTCTATCATCTATTACTTTTGTTCTAGAATCTAGCTCTAGTTTTGATAATTCATTATCTTTGAACAAAGCAAGTAACGCTTCCTTTTTTCTTTCTTCATCTTTGATATATGATTCAAAATTCAATCTTCTATCTACTTTTACAATAGAAGCTTTTGTTTTATCAGAAATTTCTCTGATTACTTTACCGAAGTTTTCGTCAATAATTTGATCTTGTCTATATTCAGACAACAAACTGAATTCTCTAGGATCAATTTGAAGCACTCCAGCAAAATAATTAGTGTATTCAATATAATTATCGTTTATGTTTTTAAATGGCAAAAATGCCTCTATGTTTGTTTTTGATTTTATCTCATCTTTAGAATATTTCTTTATTGAAAATAGATACTTTACAAAATGAGCAAGGAATATATAAAACCTTTGTCCTTCAAAAGGAATAAATAAGCCTACTGCTATCATTAGAACTATTGCCATTAAAACAAATCTGGCAATTCCTAAATTTGAAATGAATAAGATAGCTACTATTGCAAGTGCAATTAGCGCAATAATAGTGTCGGCTATAGATATATTCTTAAAAAACTGAACTTTAACTTTTGCTGTCTTTGGTATTATTCTCATTCTATACACCTACCCTTATTTTTCATCCTTTTCTTTTTTAGCATTTAGGCTGTTATTTATTGCATTGTCAACCATTGAGTTCTCTTTCTTTTCCTGCTTTGCAGCTCCGCCACCGATTGCGTTAGCTACAGCATTGCCGCCTCCGCCACCGCCTTCTTGCTTTTTGTCTCCGCTAATTGCTGAAACAACTTTGTTTGCAATTGAGCCACCCAATGATGCATTCGTTGCTCTACGCATATCTTCTTTCTTTTGCATAAGTTGATCATTTTGTCTAGATTGAGTTCTACTCATCTTTCCATAGTCTTTGCTTGTATTAAATCCTAATCTGCTTCCAATTGCAGCACCGATACCATGTTCTCTAGCATCTCTGACAAAGTTTACTGCGCCAGTTGTTGCTGAGAATGGTGCTTTTGCTATTGGAGCAAGTATGCCCTTCATTTGTGATGTAGCAATTGCATTGTCTCTCAATTCGTTTGAACCTGCGCCTTGAGCAATAATGTTACCAATTAAAGCCATCATACGTTGCATCGACACTGCGCCACCTATAATAAAGGCCAACTTCATCAGGTTGTTTAAGAACGAATTTTTGAAGAACACCAGTCCGTCGCTTGTTATGGCGCCAATTATCAAAGCGTAAATATTTAATGCGATGATACATCCATATCCTGTTAGGAATTTTACAAAGAATTGATCTCTCCATAATTTGAAGTGTTGTCCTTCGTCAAATACCGCTGTAGATAAAGATATTGGTGATACTATAAATAAAATTACAATTGAAATTGCACGATCTACGAACATCAATAAAATGCTTGCTAAGCTGATTAAAATACAAACTCCTCCAATCCAGCTAAAGAAATAATCGTAATCTGTTAAATCCATAAATTTTCTTGCAGAACCTGTGCTTGTATAATCGAAGCTTGGATCTAAATAGAAGTCTTCTGGGATCCCGCTTTTTCTTGCGTCTTGTCCAAATGCTCCGGCTAAGAATCTTCCTATGCCGTCAGTACTACCACCTGATGTTGACATATAAAGCGCTTGCATAATAATATTCGTAAAATAGACTAATATTGCAAGACAAATAGGAATAAATATAAATGTTAATAGGGTCTTTCCTATTTTTACTGTTGCTTGAGCTGGCGTAACATTAGATTTTTCGCTTGTGACTGCCCTAATTATTGCAATAACGCCAAAAATAAAGGTCAATATTACACCTACAATTGCGGCTCCTACAAATCCTAATGAAACATTTTTGTTTTGCAAAAGAAATGTTACAAAATCCATTTCCACGCCTTGATATTTTATCGGTTCTATTCCGCAAAGCATATTTGCGCATGACATCAATCCGTCAATAATTCTAAATATTGACTTAGAGATACCATATAAAAAACTCCAAAACCAATCAAACATTCTATTTCTCCTTAAAGCTTTCTAACCAACATGTTTAAAAAAGTAAATTGGCAAGGTGGCATTGTACTTTTATTTAGACCAGAATTATTCTCCATTCTTATATACAATAGCCCATTGTCTCCTGTGTGCAAATACTCGTCTTCATAGCCTTGTTGATGAAATCCGTTTAATATAAAGCTTCCCCATTCTCCTTTAGTAAGGCTTGCAGTTAAGCCGCAAATCCTATCTGCTGACAAAGGATCGTCATATACTATTTCGACTTCTACAGGCTCATCGTCAACGATTATTATTTCTGTGTCAGGTGAAGATAAATACTTGATTCTCTTAGGAGTTCCGAAGTCATTTATAAAGTAGAATGCACTTATATGTAATTCGCAATCTGTTTCTGCCTTAATATAAAAGGCAATACTTTCCAACTTCATCGCTGCCTTAAAAGGTATGATTACATAAACATATTGTTTAGATTGAACCTCATATTCATCTTTTTCCCAATCTAGGTCGTTTGTTGTATGCTCGTTTAATAATGAGTTCTTTACGTTATAACTCAATTGACCGCCATCAAATAGCCCTACTACATCACCAAATGATTCGTAGTATTCTTCAAAGTCGTTGTCCTCGCTAAACGTCCCTAAATCTACGGCACAGCCCACAGAAAAAGTTACAAATGCAAGAATCAACACTATACTAAAACAACAGAAAATCTTTTTAGTACGTGCCATTTTTCATGTATCTTTTTCTATTAGATTACAGGATATTCGTAGTTAATATACCAGTTTGTGAACACGCTTACGGCGATTTGTAATGCGATTAATAATACGAATATTAATACAAATCCGATAATAGCATTCTTTAAGCCGCTCTTTGCTTTTTCGTGTTCTTGTGGGTCATCAGCTTTTGCATATTTGACTCCCAATGCGATACACCAAATTGCGCCTAATGCGCCTACTACGCCTAGCAATACAGGAACTAAAACTCCTAGTACGTCTAGTAATGGCTTAACAATTTGGTTAAGATCCTTTGTTGTTACTGCTAAAAGTACGTTAAACATAAACTTTTTCTCCTTTTTGTTTTATATTATTCCAAGTTTCCTTGGATATTGCCTTATGAGTCTGTCTTTAGTCCTGTGTGATATACAAGACCAATTGCTACACCAATTACTGAAGCTAAGCATAATATGATAATGAATATGCTTGCTGCAGCATTAGCGATGTTCTTTCTTGTGAAGTTGTATTCAACAGTTGCACCTTGGATATTTGTTACAACGATACGATAGTCGCCACCTGTTGTAATTTGTGGTGATTCGGTTGATAGAGAAATCTCTGTTGTTTCAACTAATTTTCCATTCTTGTAGATTTCAACTATATCGCCAACTTTTAATCCCTTCAAAGTTACATCTCTTGCTGTTGTACCACCATCTTCAACGCCATTTAGAGTTGCATTTGGAGGTGTATTATCAATTTGAACTGAGAATTGGAATGATGTTGTTGTTTCGATTCCTAATACAACTACTGCATAATCACCATTTTCTGTAAGTGAAATAGTATCTCCTGTTACCTCAATTTGAGATCTTTGTCCCTTCTTGTCTGTATACCAAATTTCACTAATCTTATAGCCATATGGAGCTGTATATTCAAATTGAGCTAATGAATTGTTGATAATATAGAATTCTGAATATGCTTGGTTCCCAACTGAATCTTCTATTAATACTTCCCAATGTCCAGTTGAAGCAAATGTCTTATTGCTATATGAGTCCATCTTCTTACCATTTCTAAAGATGCTCTTTAGGGTTGAATCATCAGTTGCTTCAAATTGAACTGTTGTGTTGTTTACAACTCCACCTTGAATTACTTCTTGTTTTGATGTTGCATCAATCATTTGATATGCATTAACGCTCTTATGAACGATTGTGAATACATTTCTATTTCCTGCTATATCTTCAACTGTAAATACATATGTTCCATCTTTATAGAAGGTATCTCCTGATTTATAAACTACTGGATCTCTATCATTAACAACGAGTGTTGCACTCAAATCATCGCTAAATGTAATAGAGATATTATCCTTTGTATACAATGTTCCATTGATATCTCTTTGAGTCATTGAATCTGTGTTTATAATTACATCTGCTCTATATAAAATAGCTTTGAATTCTGCCTTATTACCATATTCATCTAGATATGAAATATCATATTCAAATGAACCATTTCCACTTGTTGCACTGAATTCTGCATACCATGGAGTATCTAAAGTAACGGCATTACCATTTACCTTGAAATCATAATAAGAACTATTTGTTGAGAATCTCATTACATAATTTGAATAGAAGTTCTCCTCAATTGCTTTCTTTATATCGTAATCTACATATGTGTTTGGATTTGCAACAATTTTTCTTGCAAGCTCTAATGATGGTACATCACTAAAGTGAATTGTCTTTGTAGTCAAATCGCCATTTAAGTTTCTAAATCTAACTAGATATTCACCAGGTCCATCAACACCAATTGAATCTAAAAGAGCATATGGGTTGTTGATTGGATCTTCTGAAATATTATCGTAAATTACTTTTGGATCTCCACCATCGTGAATAATATCTACATATTCAACGCCCATTACAGCTTCTACACTTAATACTTTGTTTGTGTATCCTTGATCACGTAATAGAGCCTCTTCGTTGTAGCCGCTAATCCATGATTCTTCAAATACGAATTCTGGATTTGTTCCAATTACAAAATTGAAAATCTCCTTAATTCCGTTAGCACTTACAACGCTTACATTATATGTTCCGTAGGTATCTAATTCTAGAACTTGAGTTCCATCTTTAGAAATGCCACTATATTCTACTCCATTTACTTCGAAATGAACTGATTGGCTATATACTATTAAATCGATCTTCGCATTAGAATATATTATTTTATCATTTGTTGCGAAATCTCTAGTTGTTCCATCTAGATATGTAACTGTAACTTGAGATACAAACGCATCAATTCTGCTTACAATATATACATTGTTTGTATTGTATTTATTTGTAACTAAAACTGCATAGAACCCATATTGATCACCAACGAAGTCTTTTGTAAATGCTCCGTTTTCATAGATTGTTTCGAAATCATAGAAGTTTGGCAATTTTGCATATGAAACTTTTATAGTTGTAATATCTTCAGAAATGTTTGTTTGATCGATTGTCAAATCTTTTGCAATGTAGATATATGCAGATTCTGGTAATATTTCAACTGGCTCTCCGCCTGTTAATAATGTTACTTCTGGATTATTCTTAGATAATTCAGTTGTATAATAACTTGGGAATACATTATTACCTACAGAGAAAGATACCTCTGTTTGAAGCGTTCCCTTTTCACATTCAACTCTATAGCAAGCTTGAGATGCAGAATTGAACATTACTTGAATGATATAATCTTCTGTTGTAATTACATCATACCATTTATCTCTTCTTACATTTTCGTCATTAATATTTAAATAGAAGCCTGATGCAACAACATATTCAGCAATCTTTGCAGGTTGTTCTGATTCATCATCTTCATTTAGTGTTACCATATATCTTCCGTATGTAATTGTGCTTCCATCAAATTCAAACACATAAGTACTCTTTTCTTCTCCGTTATTTAAAAGAACAGATGTTGTGCCTGCATATTGTGTTTGAACAATTACATCGTGATTACCATAAGTTAATTTACTATCTTTTAATTCGTTACCATCGATTGTAGCTTGAGAGATTGGATCTTTAGTATTAACAAATCTAAATACTCCAGAGTTTCCTAATGAATCGATTGCATTAATTACGTATGTACCATATCCGTTTAAAATCAATTGACCATCTGCATCTAAAACTGCAGTTACTGGTTGTCCATTTCTTGTTACTGAATAACTCTTAATATCTGATGGGTCATTTAAAGCAATAATAATGTGATTTCCGTTGATTACATTTCCTGTAAAGAATGGAATAGTTGTTGTTGTACCAACTGTGTATGCCAATGTATCTACAGATACGATATCGTCTACTTCATAATTTGTTAAATCAATATTATCTACAGATGACGTCTTAACTACATGGCCTTGTTCATCGTATTCAACATATACTGCTGTTGATGTACCAACAAAGGTTGCTTTAAAGTCTGGAGCTTCTGTATCTATCTTACATACATACATATGATCGTTTTCTGGATAATCTGCATACCAAACTCTCATTCTCCAGCCTGTTAGCGCATTAATAGTGATTGCATTTGATGCTTCAGAATAAGTATATTCTGATGGTAACAAATCTAACATTTCGAATTTAACTTCGTTGTCGCCATATTGTGTATTGAACATTATACGAACAAGAGTTGATGTGTATACATTAGATATTCTAGTACTTGTTTCATCTTCTTTAATAACCATGCTTACTGGCTTTGAACTATCATATTTTGAGTAGCTTCCTGATGTGTTCAAATAATACCAAGTGATTGTTGGTGAAGCGAATTCAAATTCTTTTGTAGTTGAAACTGTATTTCCGTAAATATCTACTACTACGATTCTATAAATACCAGGATCTTTGAACAATCTTGTTTCAGCAAATTCTGAAGTAAGTAATTGTTCATTTAAATATACTTCGTAAGAATAAATCTCACGTTCTTCTCTATTTAATACTTTTACATAAATACCAGAGTTTGTAGAATTCTCTTCTGCAGTTACTTCTAGATTTGATGTAGATAGCAATACTGTAAACATTGAATTGTTTCCAGAACGATCACCAACTTGTAGATAGTAATTTGCGCTATCTAATTCATATCCACCCGCTAATAAATCTTGAGCATATAATACGTCTTTTAATACCTTTGTTGGATAAGTATAAATAGCAACATATCCATAAGGATCAATTTCTGCATTTAATGACTTAATGATTGCACTTGATCCAGAAATTGTTGAAACTGTTCCATCAAGTATTGTATCTACGCCATTAATATTAACTGTTAGAGTTGGCTTTTGCTTATCATAATAAATCTTGTATTCATTAACACCTTGAGTGCTATATTCTCTTAAGAAATAAATACCACTTGCATTGTTACCGAATACATCAGATAGGCTTTGACCTGCTTCAATGCTTAATTGTTCCCATGTTGTTGATTCTAGATACTTATAATAAATATCTGAGTTTTCATCAACATCTAAAACAAGATTTGTAGCAAGTGCGTAATCTACATCTGAAATTCTAACTGTATTTTTGTAAATAGAACTATCCCCGTTATATGTTGGGTTAGTCAAATATGTTGAGCCTGCCATAGATGTCTCTGCTGTTTCAATATTTACATGAAGTTGATTTGCAGGTAAATATGGAGCTCCTGTCTTTTGATTTAATGTTTCGTCTTCTACAAGATAAATATCCTTACCTTCAGCTGCAATCTTATTAACTATCTTAGATAATGCATCATCTAAATTTGTAGATAAACTATTAATGTTAATTCCATCGCTAGCAAGGCCATTTCCATAATAATAGAATGCCCAACCAAATGAAGAAGAAGATGTTGTCCATGTTGCTCTCTTATATCTAATCCACAATTGTCCTTCTTGAGCTACCATTGTTTCGTTTGCAGCTTTAGAATAAATTGTAGAACCAGTATTACTGTTCAACAAACTTGCCATGTTTGCTGTTAGTGATACAAGTAACATGTCTCTATATTCCATGAATTTTACATATTTCTTTGCTTCATTAACATTTGAGAATGCTGGAGTTATAGAACCACCATCGTATTTTCCTGTTACATCATTATATGTAGAACCATAAGCAAATGAATTAACTACTGTTCCGTCTTCGTTTAGATAATAATATCTTGCATCTTGAAGTTGATATACCTTATTAGATAAAACTAGATTACTGTTAATCTTATCGTAATTAGTAGTCTTATCCTTCATTCCATCTGTTAGATAGAATCTTATAGACTTTGAAATAAGGTCAATAATAGTGCCTTCTTCCTCGCCTCTAATTCTTGGAACTAATTCATAGAATCCTGGTTCCAAATCAGAAATAACGACTCTTGTGTTTGGAGTTGTAGCATCATGAGCTTCTCCATTAACAAGCACGCTAAATATTGAATTTGGAGTTAAATCTTGTGATGGATTTGCAAGATCAATTGTAATTGACCAACTTGGTTGTCCTTCAGATATATCATAAGCATCAAATGTAGTTTCAATATCTGTTATCTTTGTTCCCGTAATATTAGTGTTAACTTCAAAATATGCTCTTCTATCATATATAACTCTCATAGAATTTGACGTAGCAGAGTTTCCAGCTCTATCTTTTAAAATAAAGCTAATATCTACGTTCAATCTCAAATCTGAGCCCAATATTTCTTGTATGAAAGTATCAATAGGAATTTCCGGATCTGTTTCATCCTCGTTAATATTCGAACTATATTTATAAATATATGGTTCAGTATCCTGGATTAACCTAATTCTCTTTCCTAGCGACGATATCAAGCTACCATTTTCAACAAGTTTTAATGACTTTGTTTGCATTGTGCCTGATGCGTCTTTATATTTTGCGATTAACGACAACTCTTTAGTATCCTCAAATTTTTCTGTCGTTTCAATCAAGAATTCTTTTTCTCTTAAATCATTCCTTGATGGAGCATTTTGTGTGACTGATGGTGGATCGCCATCAAGAACATATGGTCCATAAGTTTGTGCATTTTTTAATCCGTATGGAGAAACGGCTAAAGCGTGTAAATAATATATTCCACTTTCTATTCCTTCTGCAGGATTTTTTGCAAAAGATAAATTAGTAGAACCTAAATCTTCATCCTTTAATTCATAATATTTAGAATAAGAATTAGGATTTAATTTATCTGTTTTTGTATCTTGTGTAGTCCAATCATAATAGATTGTTCCACGATTTAGAGCTAATGCTCCATTGTCATTCATTGATATTAATAAGTTATATATATTATTTGGATTTGATGATTTATCCAAATCAATTGCCAATTTTGGGGTGATGTTATTAATAGGTCCATTAATGAATTCAAAATTTCTATTTTGATCTGTATTTTGGACTTTATTATTCTTTATGTTTTTATACGAATCAAGATTATATGACATATCGCCAATATCATCTGATGGTAATTGATATGTAATAGATTTAATATCTATTGCATCCGCTGCAATTTCATAAACCAAAGTATCGCTATAGTTACCAGCTACATAATCTGCTGATTTCCAAATTGAGCTATTATTAAATCTAACAGATAAAGAATGTTTCTTTGAAGAATATACTGGTTCATTAAAACGAACATACAATCTTAATTTGCCTGTTGATCCTAATAGCGAATCATCAACATATGAACCAACAACTGTTGGACATATATCGTCGATTAGAGTCATAAATACCCAAATATCTTTTGCTTCAATATCGACTTCTCTATTTTTGTTATAAACTGCAACTGCAGAATCGTATACTCCATTATATGGATTAATTTTATAGAACATTGAATTATAAAGAGAGTTGTTACTTGCATACCAAGCATCTCCACTTTGTATCCAATATAATCTTCTAATCCCTGATTTATCTGCAATTCGATAACCTTTTACATCTACATAGTCGCTGTCTTCTTTGTATGGATTCTTATCTTGACTAACAAGATACATAACACGGCCATCAATTCTATCTGCATCATCTATGGCGTGTGGTTCACAACTTAGATATAGATAACATCCTGGACCATCTGATTCTTTTTTGAAATTAGACATAAGCTCTTTATTACCAGCATATACTTTAATATCTGTAGATGAATGGTATGTAGAGTTATCAATAACTCTAATCATGAATGAACCATACATATTTGCATAATTATTTGCGATGTATGTATTTACCCAACGACGAGTTGTGTCATTTTCGAATGAAATACCACCATTCTTCCAAGATTTCCATGTTTCTTTACCATCGATGTTTTTATCACCTTTATGGTATTTAGCTTGTAATGTCTTATAGTCATCAATATAAGCAACTTCTCCAGCATTTATAGCTGTTGATGCAATGTTTGTTGTAGCAGACACTTTATTGCCATATGGTAATGAACATATACATGTTGATTTTGGCATATATACACTTGCATTTTTTGCAGAATCAATAATTACCTTAAAATATCTACCAAACAACACATCGCTTGAACGATTGTTGTCATATAATCTTATTTTTTCTCTATCTGCAGCAACGTTCGTACACTTAAACGCAAGCTTAGTTACTGCCATGCCATCAGAGCCAATCTTTAAAGTGATGCTGTTTGATACATCCTTATAGTCAATTCCTGGAATAGCTGTTCCACCTTCTGTATGATAGAAAACTACTACTTCTTGTCCCGGAACACCATCAGCTTTTAATTCTACATAGATAAGGCCTGAATCATTTGCTTCTACATGAGTTTGTTCAAAATAAACATTGTTTTCTGCATCAGCGTAAGTTGCATATTCACTGCTATCAATTGCCTTGATAAATGGAATTGCAATCATGACTAATAAAATTAAAGATATTATTTGAAGAAATATATATCTAGATTTCTTACTTACCATTCTTTACCTCCGCTGATACAACGATTTCTCCTGTTGCAACTTTTGTACAGAATTCCACAAATGTAATATCTGGGTTTTCTTCTTGAGCCTTCTTGAATAATTCAAATATAGCTTCTTGAGAAACTGTTTCTTTAGTTTCTTTCTCTTTTTTGTCTTCAGCTTTAATTGCCTTATCCCCTTTCTTCTTTTCTAAAGCTGAATCCTTTTTATTTCCTGCTAAACGATCATTTCTCTTCGAAATATCGTAGTAAATTTCGCTTTCATCGAATCCTCTTTCTGCAAGTTCTGTTAAATCCATAGCGCCAATTTTATATAGAGGAACCTTGAATTGAGGAGTAAAATATGTCTTTAATGGGTAGTTACCAAAGGTAACTATGATACTATGTCCAATGTCGCCTGGATGATTTAATCTTTGTAATTCAGATGGATAAATCAAAGGTCTTACTTGTAAAGATGTTGAGTAGTTAGTTTCACTAGATGCAGTTCCTGATGTAGATGTTGTAGCTACTGTAATGTTTCCGCATAGTTCACTATATTCTTTACATGTTGCTACATCGTTAGAACCAATGAACATCTTGATTCCGCAGTTTCCTTTAATGATATCTGCAATTGTCTTTCCATATACGTTATCTAATTGAGCATATGATTGAACAATCATAGTAAACCAAATCTTTCTTGAACGACCTACTGTTATGAACTTGTCGAACTTTTCAATCTTTGGCATGTTACCAAATTCATCCATGATGAAATATACATTTCTTGGTAAAGCTAGATCTTCTCTTTGAGAAGCAACTTTAATCAAAGTCTTATAAATATTCAAAATAAATATTGCAGCAAGGTTATGTCTTGTATCTTTTTCATCTGGAATCTTTAAGAATAACGCTGTCTTTTGAGATGCAAGTGTGCTTGACTTAAAATCTGATTCGCAAGTCAATGCGCAAATACCCGCGTCATTAAACAATACTAATTTATCATATACAATAGACATGTATGACGCACGCGTTGTAGGAGCTGCGTCTACTACTTGCTTAGATAATGAATATGCTTGAGATAGAGGGCTTCTACCTGAGAAGTATCTTCTTAATTCTTCATAATCATTATTTGAATTTTGTAATATCTTTGCCATATTGAAGAAATTATACTTTGTCTTATCCATACCATTTTCTGGATCTGCACTATCTTCCAACATTGCAAGCAATGTTGCTAACACGATTGATCTAGCGCCCTTTTCCCATAATGGATCTTTGTCATTTTCAATTGGAACAAGGATTGTTACTAAGTCGTTTAAATCTTCGTAAATTTCATCGTAAATCTTTTTCTTATATAATTTAACGGCAGCAAGTAACTTGTCATATTCTACATATGCTTTTCCGTCAAACTCGTACCACTCTTTTGCCATTATGTAGTTTTCATCTTTATCTAAAATCAAACCAGATTTTGTAGCATCATCATGTCTCTTATAAGCTTTTTTGTATGCATTATTGTATTCTTCATACATATCCCAAATGCCTTCAAGTGGATTCCAACGATAAGAACTATATGTATCTCTTAAATCGATAACTTTTACATCATAGCCTCTGTCCTTTAGATATTTTGAATGCATTGCAAACAATTCACCCTTAGGGTCAGTAATTACCATTGAACTTCCTGCTTTTGTTGCAGCTAAAAGTTGAATCATTGGAGATACGAATGTTGTTGTCTTACCAGAACCTGTAGAACCAATTACGATAGAATGACATGGAGAATTAAATGCTACCTCCATATCCTTTCCTTTTGAATTAAGTTTTGCTTCAACTGGGATACCATCTTTTTCTATAGATCCTAATTCACTGTATTGATATACTTTAAATATCTTTTCTTTTTCATATGAATTCATCCATCTAGAATTTTCTAGATTTGAATTATTAACTTGCTTTAATTTACCGCTACCAAATATAGCTCCACTTGTAAATACATGTATAAAGTCTTTATTTACAAAACTATATCCAAATATTAATAATGCTAATAACCCAAGTGCTATTAAGTAGAACTTCAAAGATATAGTCATCTTGTCTAAACAACCTAACCAATCTACAATCTTCATATCAAAGTTGCAATCTACTAACGCAAATAATAAATAACTTAGTATTAAGTCAATTACGATAAGTGATGAGAAAATAAACAATAACTCATGAGTTCTGCCTGTTGTAAATCTATGTGATCCTAATACACAATTTAATGCTATGAAGAAGAATAGGAAAAATCCTTCCCATCTTAAATAAGGAATAATTGTAAATGTTCCTTGCGCTGTGTGGAAGAAATCTTTAACGAACATTACAGGAAGAGTAATTGCGTTACTAATTACAAATGAGGCTATTAAAGCTATGAAAAAATATTTGCTTTTCTTCATCTTCCCCTCCTTATATTGTTGGTGGAACATATGTGTATGTACCACGTGCGCTAGATAAGATAACGCTATCGTTTACGTTGTCATCTACGAATCTAAATACTATTTCGTAGTTATATATAACGTCTTCTTCGAATTCTTCATTATTTGCTAATGGAGTTTCATCTGGCTTATAGATTGTCCAATATGAAATTGCATATGTCTCTGTATCTAAACCATCAATTTCTAAACCAGTTCTAATACCTGCTTCATATGTAAAGATAAAATCTTCGTTTGTTACAGAATCCATGTATGCAATGTGCTCTTTAACCTTGTTTATGATTAAATATGCACTCATTTGCTCTACATCTACAGTTTCATTTGCGTTCTTTGCGCTAAAGTTAGCAAATATTTCATATTCGCCCGCATATATCTGATCATTATTTTCATAAGAAACTTCAACCGAATCTGGAAGTGTACCTTGAATTGCAAGTGAATGGACTGCTCTATTGAATGAAACTGTTTCGCTATCAAATGTAATAATATTCTCAATTTCGATAACTCTCTTATTTACAGTCAACGTAGCTGTCATATCCTCAATTGGCAAATAGTTGTTCTCATCTTCTGCTTTTTTGAAATCAAAAGAAGCAACTATTGTATATGTGCCAGCATCTACACAACTTTGAACAACAGCGCCATCTTTATCTTTACACTTAAACGTTACTAATAATCCTTCTGGCACCACAGAGCCCAAATCAAATGTTGGAGTATAAGATTGTCCATCATATGTCTTATTTCTATCTGTTAAAGAAACGCCAGACATATCTAATTCAGCCTTTTGAATTGTTAAATATGCTACTCTATCCGCAATTGGCTCGTAATTTTCATTTGCGTCTGTAAAATGTGCAACAAATCTATATCTTCCAGCCTTTATTGCACTATTGATCTTTATTGAACTTTCATCGTTATAAATTGCATAGCTAACCTCTACACCTTCTGGAACATTTTGAGCAACAATTCCCATTGCCGTTCCGTTATATGTAACAGTCGCATCTTCAAACTTGATTTCTTCTTCAGAATGTCTTGCTGGTTCAATAATTAATTTTGTTCTTAAAGTTTTTGATTCAAGGCCCTCTTTAGAAAGAACGCAAACTACATCATATTCTCCAACGTTAGTAAATGCGTTTCCATAAATAAAGTCGGCTGTAGCTCCTTCTGGAAGCTCCTTGTTCAAATGAACCATATGAACTCTTCCGGACGCTACTGAAAAAGTAGGTTAAAAATCACTTGCAATTTGCATATATTGCTCAATCAGAAATGGTTGGGCAATAT
>SVHF01000028.1 GCA_015055975.1 Clostridiales bacterium
TTTTTAACACTTTTTGCTAAATATGACGTATTATTCTATTGTCAAGCTAAATTGAGTAGACTTTTTCAGTACCGTCCATTTTTGCCACTCAAAACAAAAACCCCACCATTAAGGTGGGATTTAATCTAAACGTAGATTTTAAATAATGGAATTCTATTCTCTATCAATTGTAGATATCTTCATAGATATCTCATCTAAGACATCTAGCAATATCTTAACTGTATCTAAGCATGTAAATACTGCTATGTTGTTATCTATAGCTGCACGTCTTATTATTCTTCCATCGTTAGCTGTAGAGCCAGCGCCCTCACTTGAAGTGTTAATAACATAAGTTACGTAGCCTGCTTTAATTGAATCTAGAATTTCTTCACTGCCTTCTGAAATCTTTTTCTTAACACGAGTTCTTATTCCATTTTCTTTCAAGAACTTAGCTGTTCCTGATGTAGCTTCAATATTAAATCCTAAATCGTAGAATCTTTTAATTAATGGCAAAGCATCTTTTTTGTCTGCATCAGCAATAGTTGCAAATATTGTTCCATACTTAGCAACTCTAATTCCTGCTGCCTTCAAAGACTTATATAGCGCTCTATTTAAAGAATAGTCATAACCTATTGCTTCACCCGTAGATTTCATTTCTGGAGATAGAACAACATCAAGTCCTGTAATTTTTGTGAATGAGAATGTTGGAGACTTAACGTACCATTTTTGGCGTTTTGGAGCAAGGCCAACATAGCCCAAATCTTTTAACTTTGCGCCAAGCATAACCTTTGTCGCAATGTTAGCAATTGGGATGTTTGTAGACTTTGCTAAAAATGGTACCGTTCTTGATGATCTTGGGTTAACTTCAATGATTGAAACGTTATCTTGCTTATCTACGATAAACTGGATGTTATATAGACCAATCATGTTTAACTTTAGGCCAATTCTCTTTGTATATTCAACAATTGTGCTCTTTGCGTTTTCAGATAATGAATAAGGTGGATATACACTCATTGAATCGCCTGAGTGAACCCCAGTTCTTTCTATGTGTTCCATAATACCTGGAATAAATACATCTTCGCCATCGCAAATAGCATCAACTTCGCATTCTTGTCCAAGTACATATTTATCTATTAAGATTGGGTGCTCGTTATCAAAAGCAAGTGCTTCTTTAACTCTTGCAATAAGCATCTTTTCTTCATATATGATATGCATCATTCTTCCGCCTAACACAAATGATGGTCTAACCAAAACTGGATACCCTATTTCATTAGCTTCTTTTATAGCTTCTTCCACAGAAAACACACCAATACCCTTTGGCATAGGTACATTTATTTCGTTCATTGCTTCTTCAAACAATTCTCTATCTTCAGCTAAATCAATTGAATGAGAAGAAGAACCAAATATTCTAATTCCTGTCTTATCTAGTTTTGATGCAAGGTTAATAGCTGTTTGACCACCTAGTGCTACAACAACACCTTCTGGATTTTCAAATGTTATTATATTCATTACATCTTCATATGTTAATGGCTCAAAATACAACTTATCTGAAACGGTATAATCTGTAGATACTGTTTCTGGGTTACAGTTGATAATGATTGCCTCGTAACCTGCTTCTTGAATACCCCAAATTGCATGTACTGTTGTGTAGTCAAATTCTACACCTTGACCTATTCTAATTGGGCCAGAACCCAATACAACTATCTTTTTTCTGTCAGATTTGATAGATTCGTTCTCTTCTTCATATGTTGAATAAAAGTATGGAACATATGCCTCAAATTCTGATGCACAAGTATCAATCATCTTATAAACTGGGAAGATATTAAACTGCTTTCTTAAGTCAAAAATCTCATATGGAGTCTTTCCCCACATCTTAGCTAAATAAGAATCAGAAAATCCCCATCTTTTTGCATAAGATAAAGTATCTTTTGTAATGTTTGCATCTTTTAATTCTTTCTCTATTTCAACAATATGGTAAATCTTATCCAAGAAGAACCTATCTATCTTTGTATTTGTATATATCTTTTCAACGCTAACGCCCTTTCTAAATGCTTCAGCAACGGCATAGATTCTTTCATCAGTATTTTCGTCAATAAATGCTAACAATTCTTCTTGGCTCATATTCTTCAACTTTGGAAGTTCTATATGATCAACCTTGTTTTCCAAAGAACGAATAGCCTTTAGAATAGATTCTTCAAATGTTCTTCCAATGCTCATAACTTCGCCAGTTGCCTTCATTTGAGTAGATAAGCTTCTATTTGCATCTTGGAATTTATCAAATGGGAATCTTGGGAACTTGCAAACAACATAATCTAGTGTTGGTTCAAAAGATGCAATTGTAGAAGAAATCGGAATTTCATCCAACGTCAATCCACAAGCAATCTTTGCAGATACTCTTGCAATTGGGAATCCTGATGCTTTAGAAGCAAGCGCTGAAGATCTAGATACTCTTGGGTTTACTTCTATTACATAGTAATCAAATGAATATGGATCAAGCGCAAATTGAACGTTACATCCACCTTCAATCTTTAGCGCACGAATAATCTTCAATGCTGAATTTCTCAACATTTGGTATTCTTTATTTGTTAGTGTTTGAACTGGAGCTACAACTATTGAGTCTCCTGTATGTACGCCAACTGGGTCCAAGTTTTCCATTGAACATACAACTATTGCTGTATCGTTCTTATCTCTCATAACTTCAAGCTCGATTTCTTTAAAGCCCTTTATAGACTTTTCAACCAATACTTGTGTAACTGGAGATAATTTCAAAGCATTTTTAACAAGTGGTCTTAATTCTTCTTCGTTATCTGCAAAGCCACCACCTGTACCACCTAGTGTAAATGCTGGACGAATAATTATTGGATAACCAATCTTTCTTGCAGCATCTACAGCCTCATCGATTGAAGTAGCAATAATAGATTCACAAATAGGCTCGCCAATTTGTAAGCATAGTTCTCTAAATAGTTCTCTATCCTCTGCCTTTTCAATAGCTTCTGCCTTTGTTCCTAAAAGCTCTACATTACACTCTTCTAAAACGCCCTTTTTCTTTAACTTCATTCCAAGGTTTAAACCTGTTTGACCACCAAGTGAACAAACTATACCATCTGGGCGCTCATATCTAATTATTTTTGCTATATGGTCCAAGTCCAATGGTTCCATATAGACCTTATCTGCAATCTTTGTATCTGTCATAATAGTTGCTGGGTTAGAGTTAGCAAGTATTACTTCATATCCTTCTTCCTTTAGCGCAAGACACGCTTGTGTTCCTGCGTAGTCAAATTCGGCAGCTTGTCCAATAACGATTGGACCAGATCCTATAACCATAATCTTTTTAATATCTTTACGTTTAGGCATTTTTCTTACCTCCGAACTTCTTCATTAAATCAATATATTGTTTAAACAAATACTCTGAATCTTCAGGACCTGCTGCAGATTCCGGATGGTATTGAATTGATACAACGCTATTTTCTAAATCTCGAGTGCCTTCAAGCTCACCATCTATTACGTTTTGGTGAGTCATCTCAAGGCCAGTACCTTTTAGAGATTCTTTATCTATAGCAAATGAATGGTTTTGAGAAGTAATCTCTATCTTTCCACTAATTAGATTCTTTACAGGATGGTTTCCACCACGATGGCCAAATTTCATCTTGTATGTCTTAGCGCCATATGCAAGACCTATGATTTGGTGACCTAAGCAAATACCAAAGATTGGTAATTTTCCTTTGCACTTCTTAACAAGCTCAATTACTTCTGTAACGTCTTCTGGGTCTCCTGGACCATTAGATATAAATAATCCATCTGGATTTAATTCCATAATATCTTCATACGAATAGTTATATGGAACAACTATCACATCACAGCCATATTGATTAAATTTTCTCACTATGTTTAGCTTTATTCCGCAATCTACAGCTACAACCGTATACCTTGGATATGGCGTTCTTGCGAACCAAACTTTCTTTGTTGAGACCAAATCTACTTGATTATGAATAAAGCCTCTTTCCTTTATTTCTTTTATAGCTTCATTTGTATCTTTAGAGATATCGCAAATCATAGCAAGTTGAGAACCACTATCTCTAATGATTCTTGTTAGTTTTCTTGTGTCAATATCTGAAATGCCAGCAACGTTTGCTTCATCCATTACATCGGATAGCGTTTTTGTGGCTCTAAAGTTTGATGGAAGATCGTTATATTCCCTAACAATCATTCCACTCATCTTAATTGATTTAGATTCGTAATCGTCATCATTAATACCGTAGTTACCAATCAATGGATATGTCATACATACCATCTGTCCACAATATGATGAATCCGACAAAATCTCTTGGTATCCTACCATTGATGTATTGAAGACAATCTCGGCAATAACATCTTTTTTACTACCAAAGCCTATGCCTTCAAATACCATGCCATTTTCTAGCACTAATTTTCTGTCCTTTGTTATCATCCCATATACCTCTATTTAATTGAAGGTCAAGCATAACACCTGACCTATTATTTTTAAACTCCTGATGCGCCGTAGTTAGACAAAACTCTTGCAGATGGATCGTTTACGTTACATCCTTCCCATGACTTGTTTGGCATCCAGAAATCTACTACCATCTTTGCTTGACCCTTATAATACTTTTCGAATATCTCTCTATACAAAAGCGATTCTTTTGTAAATGGTCTTGCGTAGTCATATTGCTTTATCTTTTGCTCATACTCTTCGTCTGTATAATAGCTTTCAGCGTAATCTTTTAAATCGTTTACAAGTGAATGGCCAACAGCATCAGAAAAAGCAGCTTTATCTCTAAACAAAATGTTATCTGGCAAACACTTTGTATCTTCAAATGCATGACGAAGAAGATATTTACCCATGTTATAAGTGTTCATCTTCATCTTTGGATCAATGCTCATAACATAAGATACAAAGTCTAAATCTCCAAATGGAACTCTAGCTTCAAGTGAGTTTACAGATATACATCTATCTGCTCTTAGAACATCGTACATATGAAGTTCTTTTACTCTCTTTACACTTTCTTTTTGGAATTCATCAGCTGAAGGGGCAAAGTCTGTATATTTATATCCAAACAATTCATCTGAAATTTCGCCCGTTAATAATACTCTTATATCTGTTGTTTCATGGATTGCCTTACATATTAAATACATACCCATGCTCGCACGTATAGTTGTTATATCGTATGTGCCTAGAATCTTAATTACTTCTTCCAAAGAAGCAAGAACATCTTCTTTTGTAATGATTATTTCTGTATGCTCTGAACCGATATAATCTGCGACCTGTTTTGCGTATTTTAAATCTATGGCATCAGTTTTCATGCCAACTGCGAATGTCTTAATCTTCTTTCCAAGAATCTTGCTAGATACTGCACAAACCAAAGAACTATCTAACCCGCCAGATAATAAAAAGCCTAATGGAGCATCTGCATCTAATCTTTTCTCAATGCCTTTTATTAGCTTTTCTTTTATTTTCTTACAAGTTGTTTCTAAATCATCGTTAGATACTTTTTTGACCTCTGTTATATCTCTATAGCAAATAAACTTACCATCTTTATAGAAGTAACCTGGAGGGAAAGGCATAACTTTACTTACAAGTGTTACTAAGTTTTTAGGTTCACTTGCAAATGCAATCTTTCCGCTTTTTGTATAACCATAATATAGTGGTCTTATTCCAATTGGATCTCTTGCTGCAATAAACTTGTCCTCTTCTTCGTCATAGATAATCAAAGCAAATTCTGCATCAAGCATCTTAAACATATCTACGCCATGCTTTTCATACAATGGCAATAATATTTCACAATCCGAATCGCTCTCAAAAGCATAATCTTTTTTTAGCTCTTCTTTTATAGGTCTGAACCCATAGATTTCGCCATTACATACTAAATATCTTTTATGTAGGTGGAAAGGTTGCATGCCTTCCTCATGCAACCCCATAATAGCCAATCTATGGAATCCAAGATACCCGTCTTTTAGTTTTATGAATCTTGACATATCTGGCCCTCTTGAGATGGTCTTTTCAAAACCATCTCTTACCTGAGCCTCATCTATATCAAAACCCTCAACTCCCATAATTGAACACATGATTTATTCTCCTATTCCTCATCCTGTAGAGCAGCAAATCCTTCTTCGCCGGTTCTTACCTTAATTACGTTTTCAACATCGTAAATAAAGATCTTTCCATCGCCGATGTGTCCTGTATATAAAACTTTCTTTGCTACATCTATAACTTGTTGAACTGGAACTTTAGCTACTACAATTTCAACTTGTACACGTGGCAATAATTGAACTTCTCTCATAACACCACGATAATATTCAGGTTTGCCCTTTTGTACACCACAGCCTACTACGTGAGTAACCGTCATTCCGGTAATTCCTATTTCTGATAAAGCTTCTTTCAAAGCTTCGAATCTTTCTTCTTTTAACAAGATATCTATCTTTGTTAACTTAACGTCACTAACCATTGACTTATCCATTGTCTTTACTTGTACAGGGATTGCATCATCTTTAGATACAACTTCTTCCTTTTTGTAATCTTTAGGCATTCTGAAATCACCAACGCCCATTACTTGAGGAGAAGGCATAAAGTCTGCATAAGCGCTAGCAAGTCCATGTTCTGGCAAGTCAAGTCCTGACAATTCTTCTTGTGGAGATACTCTCAATCCCATTGTCTTTTTGATAATGAAGAATGTTAAAGATATTAAGCCACCAGCAAATACGATTAAGGCTACAACACCAAGTAATTGAACTCCAAAGAATTTACCTCTTGAAATACCAGCTTCTTGAAGTGATTCGCTTGTTGCAAATACGGCTGTTAATAATGTACCAACAAGACCATTTGCAAAGTGAACGCCTACTGCACCAACTGGATCGTCGATTTTTAATACCTTGTCTAAAAGTTCAATACCAAACACTACAACAAAGCCGGCTATAATACCAATTGCAGCAGCGCCAAGTGGACTTACCATATCGCAACCAGCAGTGATAGCAACAAGACCTGCCAATGTACCGTTTAGTGTCATTGAAACGTCAGGCTTTTTATATCTAATCCAAGTTATAATCATTGTTGTAACTGTAGCTACAGCTGCTGCCAAGTTTGTTGTTACAAATACTCTTGATGCAACTACTGCTGCGCCATCAGTCATACTAACTGTTGATGCACCGTTGAATCCAAACCAGCAGAACCATAGAATAAATACACCTAATGCACCAAGTGTTATGCTGTGGCCAGGAATTGCCTTTGGCTTCCCATCTTTTGTGTATTTACCGATTCTTGGTCCTAAGAATATTGCACCAACCAACGCACATACACCACCTAACATATGAACAACTGCAGATCCGGCAAAGTCATGGAAGCCTAATTGAGCTAACCATCCACCGCCCCATACCCAGTGTCCTGCGATAGGATAAATGATTAATGATATAATTGCGCTATATACACAATATGCACTAAACTTTGTTCTTTCTGCCATAGCACCAGATACGATTGTAGCTGCTGTTGCACAGAAGACAGTTTGGAATATTATATATGCATATAGGTTTACACCATCTGGAAGTATTGCAGAATAATCTCCATTTAAGATAAAGAAATCAAAATGTCCAAATACTCCGCTTAATGCTTCAATTGAACAAGTACCAAACATGATACCAAATCCAACTACCCAATATAAAGGTGCACCTATACAGAAATCCATCATGTTCTTCATTATGATGTTTCCTGCGTTTTTAGCTCTTGTGAAGCCTGATTCTACCATTGCAAATCCTGCTTGCATGAAAAATACCAAGGCGGCACCAAATAAAACCCATATTGTGTTAACGTCGCTCGCTAACTCCATAATGTCAGCAGATATAAGATAACCCATATTGACCTCCTATACTGAGAATAAGATCTCGCTATATGATGGAAATGGCCAATACTCTTTTGCTGTTATTACTTCTAGTTTATCTGCGCTTTCTCTAACCTTTTCCATTTGAGGGATAACATAATCCTTATAATATGAAGCACTCTTTTGTGCATCCTCTATTTTCTTAGCTTTAGCGTCTAAGCTTTCCAAAGATTTCGTGTCTTCATATAATTTTGCAGATAATTCTGCTATCTCTCTAACAACTGAACATTCATAAGTAGAAACAATGCTTGAAGATACTTGTTGCTTTGCAATAATTGTCTTTGCTAAAGCATCTGAATACTTTGTAACTGCAGGCAAAATCATCTTCTTTACCATATCAATCATTGTTAAAGCTTCAATGTTGATTAATTTTGCATAGTTTTCAATAATGATTTCATATCTTGCGTGTACTTCTGTTTCAGATAATACTTCATGCTTTTTGAACAATTCGATGTTCTTCTTTGAAATATAGTATGGTAAGCAATCTGGAGTAGTCTTTAAGTTCAATAAGCCTCTCTTTTCTGCTTCTTTAATCCATGCATCATCGTATCCGTTTCCGTTGAAGATAATTCTCTTATGAGATTTAATTGTTGATCTAATTAATTCATTTAAGTCTTCTTCGAAACGTTGTGAAGATTCAAGTATATCTGCAAACTCACACAATTCTTCAGCAACAGCTGTGTTTAACATGATGTTTGCACAAGCAATAGATTCTGAAGAACCTAACATTCTGAATTCGAACTTGTTTCCTGTGAATGCAAATGGTGATGTTCTGTTTCTATCTGTAGTGTCTTTTGGGAATTTAGGCAATACATCTACGCCAATTTTCATTTGGACTTTCTTCTTGCCTTGATAAATTGTTCCCTCCTCGATAGATTCCAAAACTGCTTCCAATTCATCGCCTACGAACATTGAAACAATTGCTGGAGGAGCTTCGTTAGCACCTAATCTATGATCGTTTCCTGCTGATGCTACAGAAATTCTTAACAAATCTTGGTATTCATCAACAGCTTTAATTACAGCTGCTAAGAATAATAGGAATTGCGCATTTTCTCTTGGTGTTTCACCAGGCTCTAGAAGGTTTACTCCTGTGTCTGTTGAGATTGACCAGTTGTTATGTTTACCAGAACCATTTACTCCTGCAAATGGTTTTTCATGTAATAAACATACAAGATCATGCTTTCTTGCAAGCTTCTTCATAACTTCCATTGTTAATTGGTTGTGGTCTGTTGCGATGTTTGTTGTAGCAAAGATTGGAGCCAATTCATGTTGAGATGGAGCTACTTCGTTATGCTCTGTTTTAGCAAGAACGCCTAGTTTCCATAATTCTTCATTTAATTCGTTCATGTACGCTTGTACACGTGGTTTAATTGTTCCAAAGTAATGATCTTCAAGTTCTTGACCCTTTGGAGGCATAGCACCAAATAGTGTTCTTCCAGTAAAGATTAAATCTTCTCTTTGATCATACAATTTCTTATCTACTAAGAAGTATTCTTGTTCTGGGCCAACTGTTGTTTTAACAGATTTAGCATTAGATCCGAACAACTTTAGAACTCTCATTGCCTGCTTATTGATGGCAGCCATTGAACGAAGTAATGGAGTTTTCTTATCTAAAGCCTCGCCACCGTATGAGCAGAATGCTGTTGGGATACATAAACATGTTCCCTTGATGAAAGCGTATGATGTAGGATCCCAAGCTGTATAGCCTCTTGCTTCACATGTTGCTCTGATTCCGCCTGATGGGAATGATGAAGCATCTGGTTCGCCTTTAACTAATTCCTTTCCATTAAACTCCATTATGATGTGACCATCATTTGTAGGTGAAATGAAAGAGTCATGCTTTTCAGCTGTAACGCCAGTCATTGGTTGGAACCAGTGAGTATAATGTGTAGCACCTTTCTCAATAGCCCAATCTTTCATAGCATTAGCAACTACGTTAGCAACTTCGAGATTCAAATCTTCTCCGTTCTGAATTGTTTTTTGCATTGCTTTGTAAGTTTCTTTAGGTAATCTTTCTTTCATTACTGAATCGTTGAATACTAAAGATCCAAAAGTTTGAGGTAGTGTTTCCATAATAGAGTTCTCCTTTTTATTATTTATTTTTAACGCCTCGCGTTTTATTCAATATTGATTTATACATAAAAAAAGGGGAACTATGGCCTAATCTGACCATAGCTCCCGTAGCGATTTCATATATAAAATTGCTCATAGTTTACCACCCAAAAAAGCACTTGTCAATACGATTTTTAAATTTTTTTTGCAAAATTTTTTTTACATTTTTTTGCCCTTTTTATATATAAATAATAGCCCTGTTTTTAAGCAAAAAAATATGCAATTTTTCCTCTTGACAACGTAATTTCTTGGTTGTATAATCGCTAGCAAATAGATATTAACGAACCACGGTGGCTCATCCTTAGCATATAGGGATGACCACCTCTTTTTTTGGAGAAATGAGATGATAGAAGGTGAATTTAGGAACCCAGCAGGCTGTGCTATTGCTGCTATGATAAATACTAGTGGCAACAGATTTTCAGGCGAAGACATTATTAAATCTATTGCAGTTATGCATGATAGATCTAACGGTCTTGGCGGAGGATTTGCAGGATATGGAATCTATCCAGAATACAAGGATTATTATGCTTTCCATATTTTCTATGAAGACAATATTTCTAAGCGTGCATGCGAAGAATATATTGAAACATATTATGATGTTGTAAACTTGTCTAAAATCCCAACAAGACAAATTAAAGAAATTACTGATGCTCCACTTATCTGGAGATACTTTGTAACTCCACTTAAGACAAAATTGGATGCAGCTCAACTTGATGAAAAAGAATACATCATGCGTTCTGTATTCCATATCAACACGCAAATTAAAGGCGCATATATTTTCTCATCAGGTAAAAACATGGGCGTATTTAAAGCCGTAGGCTTCCCTGAAGATGTTGGTAGATTCTATAGACTTGAAGATTATGAAGGATATAGCTTCACTGCTCACGGAAGATACCCAACTAATACTCCTGGATGGTGGGGTGGCGCTCACCCATTCTCTTTATTAGATTTGTCTGTTGTTCATAATGGCGAAATTTCATCATATGATGCAAATAGACGTGCTATGGAAATGTATGGGTATAAATGTACGCTTTTAACAGATACAGAAGTTATTACATATATTATTGATTATTTAACAAGAAGAAAACATCTATCTTTGGAAGAAGTAGCATCTGTCATTGCTGCTCCATTCTGGGAAACGATCAATAGAAAGAGTGAAAAAGAAAAGGAACGTTTAACTTATTTGAGAAATGTATTTGCATCTCAATTAATTACAGGACCTTTCTCAATCATTGTTGGTTTTGACAATGGACTTATGGCTCTAAATGATAGATTAAAGCTTCGTTCAATGGTTATGGCTGAAAAAGGAGATATGAAATATATCGCCAGCGAAGAAAGTGCCATAAGAAGAATCTGCCCTGACGCTGAAAATGTTTATTATCCAAAAGGCGGCGAAGCAGTAATTATTAAAGTAGACAACAAGGAGGTTCAATAATGGCTATTAATTTTGTAGAACCTTTATATGAAATCGTAAGAGATCAGACACGTTGTATTAAATGTAGAGTTTGCGAGAACCAATGTGCAAACGAGGTTCATAGATACGATAAAGATTTAAAAGTAATGTTATCTGACGAAACAAAGTGTGTTAACTGTCATAGATGCGTAGCATTATGTCCAACTCACGCACTAAAGATTGTTAAATCAAATAACAGCTTCAAAGAGAACGCAAACTGGACGCAAAGTTCATTACTTGCCATATACCAACAGGCTGCGACGGGAGGAGTCCTTTTATCCTCTATGGGTAACCCGGAACCGCAGCCTGTTTATTGGGATAAAATTCTTATTAATGCATCTCAAGTTACAAACCCGCCAATTGACCCACTACGTGAGCCAATGGAAACAAGAACTTTCTTAGGTGCAAAACCAAAGGATATTGAAAGAGATGAAAATGGAGAAATAAAGACAAAGATGCCTCCACAATTAGAGTTATCTACTCCAATAATGTTCTCTGCTATGAGTTATGGATCTATTAGCTATAACGCTCATGAATCTTTAGCTCGTGCTGCTACTGAATTAGGAATTCTATATAACACAGGTGAAGGTGGTCTTCATGAAGACTTCTATAAATATGGTGCAAACACTATTGTTCAAGTAGCTTCTGGCCGTTTTGGTGTAAGCAAAGATTTCTTGAGCGCAGGTGCTGCAATTGAAATTAAGATGGGACAAGGTGCAAAGCCAGGTATTGGTGGCCATCTTCCTGGTCAAAAGGTTGTAGCCGATGTTTCTAAAACAAGAATGATTCCAGAAGGATCAGATGCTATCTCTCCTGCTCCACACCATGATATCTACTCAATTGAAGATTTGAGACAATTAGTATTCTCGCTAAAGGAAGCTTCAGATTACAAAAAGCCAGTTATCGTAAAGATTGCAGCTGTACATAACGTTGCTGTTATCGCATCTGGTGTTGCAAGAAGTGGCGCAGACATCATTGCAATCGATGGTTTTAGAGGTGGTACTGGTGCAGCTCCTACAAGAATTAGAGATAATGTCGGTATTCCAATTGAGCTAGCGCTTGCTGCTGTAGATAAGAGATTAAGAGATGAAGGTATAAGAGACAACGTTTCAATCGTTGTTGGAGGAAGCATTAGATCAAGTGCTGATGTAGTTAAAGCTATTGCTCTTGGAGCTGATGCTTGTTATATCGCAACAGGTGCTTTAGTTGCTATGGGATGCCATTTGTGTAGATCTTGCCATTTAGGTAGATGTAACTGGGGTATTGCTACGCAACGTCCAGATCTAACAAAGAGATTGAACCCAGAAGTTGGTTCTCAAAGATTAGTAAATCTAATCCAAGCATGGACACATGAAATAAAAGAAATGATGGGTGGTATGGGTATTAACTCTATCGAAGCCCTTCGTGGTAATAGATTAATGTTAAGAGGCATTGGTCTTACAGAAAAAGAATTAGAAATCTTAGGCATTAAGCACGCAGGAGAATAATTATGAAAAGAGTTTATGTTAACGAAAAATGGTGCTTAGGCTGTAGACTATGCGAATACAATTGTGCTTTTGCAAATTCTGGCATGGATGATATGGTAAAGGCACTTAAAGATGTAGAAATCAATCCAAGAATTAAGGTTGAAAAGGCTAATGGTATATCTTTTGCCGTTCAATGTAGACACTGCAAAGATCCACTATGCGTAAAGGTATGTATTGCTGGCGCTCTTCATCTTGATGAAGATGGCGTTATAAGAATCAATCAAGACAAATGCGTCGGTTGTCATAGCTGCGTTATGGCCTGCCCTTATGGTGCTATCATGCCATCTGGTCATGGAGTAATGCAAAAGTGTGAATTATGCTTGCAGAATAGTTCTAAAGAGCCTGCTTGCGTAAAGGGCTGTCCAAATAAAGCCATTGTGTATGAGGAAAGATAGTATGAAAGATTATGTTATTATTGGAAACTCTATAGCAGCAGTTGGCTGTATTGAAGGAATTAGAAAGATAGATAAAGATGGCTCTATCTTAGTTATTGGCAACGAAAATCATTTCGTTTATGGAAGACCACTTATCTCATATATGTTAATGGGCAAGACTTCTTTAGATAAGATGAACTATAGAGATGAGAATTTCTATGATGTAAACAAAGTTGAAACAAAACTTGGCGTTGAAGTTGTATCTATAGATAAGGATGCAAAGGCTGTAAAGTTATCTACAGGCGATGTTATTGAATATAAAAAGCTTATGTTAGCTACTGGCTCTCGTCCATTCTTACCTCCAATGAAAGGTATTGAATTGGTTGAGAAAAGAACATCTTTCATGTCAATTGATGATGCGTTGAAACTAGACAAGATGATATCAAAAGATGAAGATGTATTGATTATTGGCGCTGGTTTAATAGGTTTAAAGTGCGTAGAAGGTATATTAGATAAGGTTAAATCAATAACAGTTGTAGATTTAGCTAACAGAGTTCTTCCAAGCATATTAGATGAAAAAGGAAGCGAACTTGTTAAAAAGTATCTTGAATCAAAAGGCGTTAAGTTCATTCTTGGAGAATCTATTGGAGAATTCACTTCATCAACTACAGCTACTACAACTACTGGTAAAGAATTAACATTTGGAACATTAGTTACAGCTGTTGGTGTTAAGCCAAACACTTCTCTTCTACAAGATATTGGTGGAAAGGTCAATAGAGGTATTGTAGTAGATCAAAATGGGAAGACAAGCATTGATGATATATATGCTGGTGGCGATTGCGTTGAAAGTATAGATATCTCTTGTGATACTCAAAGAATCTTAGCAATTCTTCCAAATGCATATTTCCAAGGAAGAAGCGCAGGCATATCTATGGCAGGTGGCGATGAACCATTTGATAAAGCTATGCCTATGAACTCAATAGGCTTTTTCGATTTACACATCATAACAGCTGGAAGCTACATCGGAGACAAAGATGTTGTTTTAGATGATGAAGATAACTACAAAGTTCTATTTACAAAAGATAACTTACTTGTAGGCTTTATATTAATTGGTGATGTAAAGCGTGCAGGTATATATACAAATCTAATTAGAAATAAAACACCACTAGATACTATTGATTATTCTCTAATTAGAACAAACCCACAACTTATGGCATTTAGCTATAAACACAGACAAGAACAATTAGGGAGGGCTCATTAATGTTAAATATTGATTGTGAAGGAAAATATTATCAAGAAGTATGCGAAGAGATTAGAAACGCAAAAGATGACCAAATTACCCTATTGAATTGTGTTGGTCAAAGATACATCGGTGCTGGCGTTGCTAAAAAGCATATTAGTATTGAGGGCGTTCCAGGAAATGCATTAGGCGCATATATGGATGGAGCAACTATTACAGTTAATTCATCTGTTCAAGATGCTGTTGGCGATACTATGAACGCTGGAAAGATTATCGTAAATGGATCATCTGGCGATGCTACTGGTTATGCTATGCGTGGTGGCGAGATATTCATAAGAGATGATGCAGGCTATAGAGCTGGCATCCATATGAAAGCATATAAAGAAAAGTTCCCTATCATCATTATCGGTGGTAAATCAGGAAGTTTCTTAGGCGAATATATGGCAGGAGGAATCATCATTGTATTAAATCAAAAGAATGATGCTTTCCCTGTTGGAAACTTTACAGGAGTTGGAATGCACGGAGGCAAGATATTTATTCGTGGCAACATAGATAACATCGTGCTACCTCCACAAGTCCAATGTGAAAAGGCAACAAAAGAAGATTTAGTAGAAATAAATAATTATATTGGAGATTATGCAAAAACATTTGATTTGGATGCAAAGAAGTTATTGGATTCAACATTCTATGTGTTGACTCCAAACTCTAACAATCCATACAAGAAGTTGTACACAGCATTTTAGGAGGAGTTAAAAGGTTATGAGAAAGTTTATTTTTGTTACAGGCGGTGTTGTTTCAGGACTCGGAAAAGGAATTACAGCTGCGTCTCTTGGAAGATTATTAAAATGCAGAGGCTATAAAGTAGCATCTCAAAAGTTGGACCCATATATGAATATCGATCCAGGTACAATGAACCCTATGCAACACGGTGAGGTTTATGTTACTGAAGACGGTGCCGAAACAGACTTGGATTTAGGTCACTATGAAAGATTCATTGATGAAGATTTAACAAAATACTCTAACCTAACTTCTGGTAAGGTATATTGGAACGTATTAAATAAAGAACGTCGTGGCGAATATCTTGGACAAACTGTGCAAATCATTCCTCACGTTACAAATGAAATTAAGGATTTCATTCTAAAGAATGCAGAAACAACTCAAGCCGATATTATGATTACAGAAATTGGCGGTACAATTGGTGATATTGAATCTCAGCCATTCTTGGAAGCTATAAGACAGCTATCGCTAGAAGTTGGTAGAAGAAATTGTCTATTTATTCATGTGTGCCTTGTTCCATATATTTCAGGCTCAGATGAATTTAAATCAAAACCAACGCAACACTCTGTTAAAGAATTACAATCTGTTGGTATTGCACCAGACATTATTATCACTCGTTCAGACAAGGATGTTGGTGATCATATCAGAGAAAAGATTGCACTATTCTGTAACGTTCAAAAAGATTGCGTAATTTCAAACACAACAGTTCCAAATCTATACGAAGCTCCACTTATGCTATATGAAAACGGCTTAGATAAAGTTGTATGTAGAGAATTAGGATTAGAAGATACAAAGATAGATATAAAGCCATGGCAAGATCTAGTTGCCAAGATTAAAGCAAGATCTGGAGAAGTTACAATTGGTCTTGTTGGTAAATATGTTGAATTACACGATTCATATTTATCTGTTGTTGAAGCTTTGAACCATGCAAGCTATGAATGCGGAAGACACTTAAACATCAAATGGATTGCCAGTGATTATCTAACAGACGAAAACGCTAAAGAAACATTTGAAGGATGCAACGGAATTATTGTTCCAGGTGGATTCGGCGGCCGTGGTATTGAAGGTATGATTGTAGCTGCAAAATACGCAAGAGAAAACCATATACCATATTTCGGAATCTGTTTAGGTATGCAAATTGCAGTTATTGAATATGCTAGAGATGTATTGGGTTATAAGGATGCAAACTCTAGAGAATTCGATGAAGAATCTAAGCACTTAGTTATCGACTTGATGCCAGATCAACGCGGATTAATCAAAGGTGGTACAATGCGTCTTGGCGCATACCCTTGCCAAATTAAACCTGGCACTATGATGGAAAAAGCTTATGGCAAAACACTTATCCAAGAAAGACATAGACATCGTTATGAATTCAATAATGACTTCCTTCAAGATTTCATCGATGGCGGTTTAACAATTTCTGGTACATCTCCAAAGGGAGATATCGTAGAAACAGTAGAAATAAAAGATAGAGATTTCTTTGTTGGTGTTCAATTCCACCCAGAATTTAAATCTCGTCCAAACAAGGCTCATCCTCTATTTAGAGAATTTGTTCAAGCCGCTTGCAATAAATAAGACTGTCGTCTCATAAAATAATACGTTTGGAGGCTGCCAAGGATGATATGATACCTCCAAAGTGGACACTTGAAAAAGTAAAAACTTTGGAGGTTTTTTATGGATAGAAGAAGGAAATA
>SVHF01000029.1 GCA_015055975.1 Clostridiales bacterium
AGTTATTTTTACATTTTTAAAACGTATTTTTACTCTACTCTACTATCTTCTTCTATTTGGTTTTTAAGGTGCATTTTTTTACTGCCTTTCCAGACAGCCAGCAAATAATACCATTATTAAATATTTAATGTCAAACGTTTTTAATAGGTATTTTTTACTTTTTTTCACATACTCTCCAAAACCCGTTTTTCGAGTGTGCCTTACTATCATATCAACTTATATATAGGTTGACAAGTCCTTTTCGAACTTTTTTTAAAAAAAATTTTTGAAGTTATCGATATAATTTAAAATTGCAACTTAAAAATAACTTAAGAAATTTGGGTTTAAAAAAATAGGGCTCCTGAAAGCCCAAATTTTTACAAAAAATCGCCATTTCGCGACGTATATCTTACATGTCGAAATACTCAAGTATATTCAAAGAGCTAAATAATCCTGTACTTACTACGGCTTTTCCTTTTTCGTTAATAACACCATAGTCAGAACCTAATTTAACTGCTGCATATCCACAATAGAAATCTGATACCTCATCATAGATAGGAGTAATAGCAACTTTACCCTTTTCATTCATGAATCCCCATCTACCTGCGATATTAACAGCTGCATATCCGTCTACTATATCTCTAGCATTTTCAAATGCTTGAGATACTTGTTTACCCTTAGTATTAATAAAGTAATATGATGTACCAGCGCTTACTCTTGCCATCTTTCCAATAAATGGACCTGCATCTTCATAAATAGCATCAATTGTTAATTTACCTCTTGAATTAATATAACCATATCTACCACTTATTTGAACTTTTGCAAGTTTTTGGCTTTCTGAGAATTGTTCTACAGGAACATTAACCCCAGTTTGTACAAATTGGTAGTCTCCAACATTATTTCCGTTTTTATTGATTAATTTCCAATAAACATAATTCGATCCACTTTGAGATTCGATTACTTTTACAAAAGCAACACCGTATCTAAAATCTAATGCGCCATCATATACACATGGTATTTTAATAGCACCATTTTTATTTGCATAACCCCATTTATAAATTGGATCTCCAGTAGTAGAATCTGTTCCTACTCTCTTTTGAACAGCTATCAATCCATTTGGATATAATTCAAGTTCTTGTTTTGCTGTACCATTTGCACTTGCTGGCAAAGCAATTAACAATATAAACAATATAATTAAGATAATAACTACAAAAGCTACAACATACTTTCTTGGCACATCACGCTTGATAATAAACTTGATTCCGCTACAAATAAAATCTGCGACTTTAATAATGAATGCACAGATAAACGCCCAAATACGAATAAAGAAAGTGTCAAACTTGTTCAAGTTTGGCTTTTTAATAGCATCGTCGACACTAGATATTCTCATTTGAGTATCTGAATAAGCTTGCTCTTCTTTTTCAACTTCTTTTATCTTAGCTTGTTCATCAACTGTTGTGTTTTTATTATCTGGCATATAATCCTCAATCCATTTATTTATAGCATATTTTAACTTTTTATACAATATTTTCGCGTATTGTGCCCGCAATAATATAATAAAATTGCATATTTATTTTATGCGCTAGGTATGATATAATTTTTATTGTGCTAAAAAACTAACATATCTTTATAAGATGGAGGAAAAAATAATGGAAAAGAAAACACTTCTTGTTACAGGTGCTTCAGGAAACATGGGCTCAGAAGTCCTAAAGCAATGTATGGAAACTGGCAGAATTCATGGTGTTGTTTTACTAAGAAAAAAGCCAGCTAATGAAAAACTAGCAGCAAAGCTACAAAAGAAATATGGGGATGACATCGAAGTTATTTTCGGTGACCTTTCTAAGAAAGAAGATTGCGTTAAAGCAGTTGCAAATGCAGATTATGTATTCCACTGCGCAGCCGTAATCCCTCCTGTTTCAGATCACAATCCAAAGTTAGCTGAATCTACAAACTATTTTGGTGCAGTTAACCTATGTGATGCTATTGCAGAAAACCCACGTCATGATGAAATCAAGTTCGTTGAAATCGGAACTGTTGCTGAATATGGTAACAGAACATATCAACACCCTTGGATCCGTGTTGGAGACCCACTAATCGTTAGTGCCTTCGACTTCTACGCTGTAACAAAGTTACGTGCTGAAAGACATATCATTGAAAGCGGATTAAAATACTGGGTATCTTTAAGACAATCAGGTATTTTATATGATAACTTCATGATGGCTAACCTACACGACGGATTAATGTTCCACACAGCTTGGAATACTCCTATTGAATGGGCTACAGCTAGATCTTCTGGTTTAATGGCTAAGAACTTAATCATTGGTGATATGGATAAGACTCTTCCAGAAAAATTCTGGAAACACGTTTACAACATCGGTAATGGTGAAGCTGCTCGTGTAACAGGATACGAAACATGCGATTCTGGATTTAAGCTAATGGGCTGCTCTCCAAAAGACATCTTTAAACCAGATTGGATGGTTGCTAGAAACTTCCACTGTGGTTGGTTCTACGATTCAGATATACTAGAAAGCTATGCTCACTTCCAAGCATCAGAAACATATGCAGATTTCTGGAATCACTTAAAGAGCCAATTCTTCTATAAGCTTTGGATCTTTGGTAAGCCATTCAAGAAATTAATTACAAAGAAAATGATTATGCCACTATTTGACAATTCTAACTCTCCAAAATACTGGTTAACTCACCCAGAATGTGAACAAAGAATCAATGCATTCTATGGTTCAAGAGAAGCATATGAAAAGATCGGCGAAGATTGGGATAAATACCCTGTATGGTCAGAAGGCGTTCTTCCAGATGGAAAGAATACTCCATGCGATTATGAAGCAATGAAGAAGAAAGAAAACGCTAAGGGATTACTTCTAGATCATGGTTTTGATGATACAAAGGACGATAGCGCAATTACACTTGATGATTGTATCTCTGCAGCTAAGTTTAGAGGTGGTAAAGTTCTAAGCAAAGAAATGAAGCAAGGCGATATGTATACAAAGCTTCAATGGGAATGCCATAACGGCCACAAGTTCGAAGCTTCTCCATATCTAATTCTTCGTACAGGTCACTGGTGCCCAGAATGCTGTCAACCAGCTCCATGGAACTATGATGAACTTGCTAAGCACATCCCATTCTATGCACAACTTTGGTATGATACTCATACAAAAGATGAAAGCAATTTCTATAGCGCTGACTGCTACAAGGATATCATTAAAGACAAGAATAAATAATTCTATTATTTAAGATAAGCAATAAGGCCATCGATTAAATCGGTGGCCTTATTAATTATCTATGATTTATCTTGTATATCTTCTAACTCATTATTATTATTTAAGTTAGTATTATTATTAGGTTCAATTATTAAATTTCTTGAAGTCCATTTTTTGAACTTCTGGATTTTCATCATATATTTATTAACCTTTAAATAATGCGTATCTTAAAATGGCAATAACAGTCTTTCCGTCTTTTAACTCACCGCTCTTTACCATCTCTAAAGCTTTATCAAATGGAATCTTTTTAATATTTAAATATTCGTCTTCATCCCACTTTGTCTCTCCAAAAGTCAAACCAGTTGCTAAGAATATATGTAAAGGTTCATTTGTGTA
This sequence comes from Clostridiales bacterium, assembly GCA_015055975.1. Taxonomy (GTDB): domain Bacteria; phylum Bacillota; class Clostridia; order Christensenellales; family UBA3700; genus UBA3700. Next base: position 3,591 of record SVHF01000029.1, read on the forward strand.
TCCTGGTGTTGGGTAAATTAAATCCATCTTTTTGATCTCTTTACACTCAGCCCCTATTTCCTCTTTTAATTCGCGTTTTGCACACGCAATAGCATCTTCATTAGCTTCAAGCTTTCCTGCTGGAATTTCAAGCAATAATTGCTTGTAGGCGTATCTATATTGTTCGACTAAATAAATATTGCCTTCATCATCAACAGGCAATACAGAAGCTCCACCATGGTGATTAACAATTTCTCTATACGCCCTCTTCCCGCCTGGAGTTAAAATTTCATCATTATATAATTGTAAAATCTTTCCATCGTATATTAGATTCTTTTTAACAGTTTTTTCTTCTCTATCCATTGCTCCCTCTAAATAAAATTGGGACGCTTGCGCGTCCCTTGATTTTAATTATGAATTGTATTGTTTAACAAGCTCATCGTATACCTTATCAACTTTTTCAATTGCTGCATGTCTTCCGCTTGGGTCAACATCTAGGTATAGAGCGATTTGGCTTGCTGAATACTTTGTTGTGAAGATTGATGTTACAATTGCATCATCTAAATAATCTTTAACTGTTTGATAATCACAAGCAACATTCTTTAATGCCCATACTCTTGTATAATATTGAGTCTTTGCTGGATCAAACTTTACAACTTTTAAGAAGTATACATTTTTTGCTGGATCAAATGTTTCAGCTGTTAATGCCTTAACTTCATATTTGCCATCATCATTCTTAATATAGTATGTAGCTGTATCATCGAATGTAGCATCTTTTGCAACTGCTTCAAATTCATATACATCAACTCTTTCATATGTATCTCCATCCCATGTGTAATACTTTGTATTAGCATCGAATGTAGCATCTTGAGGAACTGCTGTATAGTTGAATTCGTAGTTGATGCTTGTATCTCTATCATAGATAGCATCTAATGTATAGAAGAATCCATCTTCTTCTGTATATGGGCTATCTGTGATTACACATCCTGGAACGAAGTTATCTACACCATACTTTTCTGTAATCATAATAATATGAATACCATAATCGTTAACGATGAATGAAATCTTGTTTCCGTTGTTTGTTTCAAGTGTGTAGATATTTGCCTTCAATTCTTTAGATGTTGTGTTTGAAGTTTCATCTTTAGAATAAATTGTTGCTGTACCATTTACTGAATAGTATGCAGATGAATATTCAACTGCTTCTGATGGAACGATTTCTGAACCAGCTGTTCCATATACATAATCGCCGATTGCTTGAGTTGCAAGCTTTCTTGCTAAAACTGTATATTCAGCAACATATGATGTATCCTTTCCTTCTGGAGTGATTGTGTATGCTTCTGATGAGAACATGCCGCTATCATCATTTACTAGATATAACCATTGTGTAAATGCTTCAACCTTTGCAGCATAAGTTACAATCTTTTCAGCTATAACTTTTTCGTCTGCACTCATTTCGGCATAATCATCACTTGCTTTGAATTCTGTAACGATTTCGTCAACAATTGAAGAAATTGTTTCTGCCATTAGATATAAAACTACTTTGTAATTTACATCCTTATCTGTATAAGCAGCAGCTAATCTATCTACGCTTGAATCATAGAATGGATCAGAAATGTTAACTGAAATACCCTTGTTTTCTCCAAGTAAAGAAGTAACTTCTGCATTTTCAATACCAAGCGCCATAGCATCTCTTAAAGAATTGATGTAATCTTCATTTGCAGAATACATTGTCTTTAGAGCTGTAAGTGCTGCAGATTGTTCATCTGAGAACTTAAGAAGAATGCTCTTAACTCCTGCATATTCATTTGATGCATTATCTGGTAAGAATGTAGATCCAGAAATTGCACTTGAGTATTTATCTTCATCAAGATTAGCAACATTGTCTAAGATTAATGTCTTGTATCTGTTGTTGATTTCTTCTTCTGTAGATGTTTGAGCTTTCTTTAGACCATCACGTAATGATGTAACTACGCAAGAATTTAATTTATCTTGTAAGAACCAATCATAACCTGTGTTAGATTTTTCAACATTCTCTCTTAATTGCTTTAAAGCAGATTTCATATCTTTCTTAACTGTTGCGTCTTTTTCTAGCTTAATCTTTGCAGAAATAACATTGAAGATATCAATCTTTTCGCAGAATGCGTCAACTGATGCTTCACCTAGAGTTGTTTTAATGAAATCTTCTGTTATTTGGCCATACGTTGTTTTTTCATAATCTCTACCATAAACAGCAGCTAAGCTTTGTACATATAGATCATCGCTATATTCAGATGTATCTTCATCGTATGTTCTTACTGTTCTTGCATCTGGTAAATCTTCTTCATTAACTTCTACTGCCTCATCTTCAGCCTTTGTTAAACCTGATAAGATGCTTTCAAAAGATGACATGAAATCATCGTTTGTTTGATCGATTGCATATACTCTTTGAGAAAGTGATACGAAATCTTTGTCTTGAAGTTCTGTGATTGGCTTTGTTGTATCAACATAAGCAAAATCAGTATTTCCTGCTTTAGCTTGATCATAAACATAGTATTTAGCATACAATGTCAATAAAGCACTTCTAGTTAATGTGTTGTAGAAATATTCAACAACCTCGTCGATTGTCATACCGTAATTGCTGATGTATTGTTGTCCATAAGAATTTACATATGTAGCCAATTGACCCTTGTAAATTTCTTTAGATAAATCCCCATATTGAACTTTAGCAATTACTTGATAATAGTCTCTGTTTTCATCCTTTTCAAACAAACCTGTTGAACATGAAATACATGTGAACACGATTGCTGTTAACATTACAACTATTATCGTTAAAGCGATTAGCCTTTTTTTCATCTATATTGCTCCTTTTGGCCTATAACATTATAATTTTTTACTTAATTATTATACATAATGAACCTTTAAATGTAAATAACTATTTGACCTTTACTCAGACGCTTCAATTAAAAACTCTATAAGAGCATTCAATTTATCTACATTTGAGGTTAATTTAAAGTCAAATTTTATCTTTGGTTTAACGTCATTAATTAGTGTTGCTTTCTTGCCATAATTTGAAACAGCTTCCATCAATTTTTCATTTTTAATGAAATCTGCGTTATTAAATATCAATTCACAAGTCATATTGTTTATCAAAATATGCTCAACCTCAAGCGCTTGCGCCATATTCTTTGCAAAGCCTACATTTATAAGATTTTGTAGTGGCTCAGGAACCTCGCCAAAGCTCTCTTTTAGTCTTGTTTTTAACATCTCGACATCTTCTTTTGTCGTTATATCAATGATATCTCTTAACACCTTCAATCTAGAGTTTTCATCTGGCACATAATCTTTGTCTAAATATGCATTTATTACAACATCTACTTGGCAATTTATGTTTGAATGTTTTATTCCCTTTATATCGTCAACAGCTTCTTGTAAAAGCTTGCAATACATATCATAACCAACCTTTTCAATATGGCCATGTTGCTCTTTACCTAAGATATTTCCAGCCCCTCTTATTTCCAAATCACGCATAGCGATTTTAAATCCAGAACCAAGCTCTGTATAATCCATAATTGCGTTCAATCTCTTTAGGGCTTGATCTGTCAAAACCTTGTTAGGATTTACTGTAAAATATGCATATGCAAGTCTATTTGACCTTCCAACTCTTCCTCTTAATTGGTACAACTGAGAAAGACCAAGCTTGTCTGCATTGCAGACAATTAGTGTATTTGCATCAGGAATATCTATACCATTTTCTATGATTGTTGTACACACTAAAACGTTAGCCTTTTTTAGATAAAACGCTTCAACTCTATCTTCAAGCTCATCACTCTTCATTTGACCATGTGCAACAATTACTTTTGCTTCTGGAACAAGTTCTTCTACATGACTTGCAAACCTATTTATTGTTTCTACTTCGTTGTATAGAATGAAAACTTGTCCGCCTCTTCCTAGTTCTCTTTTTATCGTATCTTCAATCAATGCATCCGTTAATTCGGTCACTGATGTTTGTATTGGGATTCTATTAACTGGAGGTGTTTCTAATACAGATATGTCTCTAACTCCAATTAATGACATATTCAATGTTCTTGGAATTGGTGTTGCAGAAAGCGTCAATACATTTAGGTTATTCTTTAACACCTTTAGCTTTTCTTTGTGGGCAACGCCAAATCTTTGCTCTTCATCTAAAACTAAAAGCCCCAAATCTTTAAATTGAACATCCTTAGATAATAATCTATGTGTAGCTACTACAACTTGAGATTCTCCACTTTTTAATCTCTTTAGAGATTCGTCAATTTGCTTTTTGCTTCTCAATCTTGATATAAGTTCAATGCCTACACCATATGGAGCAAATCTTGCACTAGCCGTTTGATAATGTTGTTGAGCAAGAACCGTTGTTGGAACTAAAATTGCAGCTTGCTTGTTGTCTAATATTGTCTTAAAAATTGCACGAAGCGCAACTTCAGTTTTTCCATATCCAACGTCACCACAAATCAATCTATCCATGATGACGCCCTTTTCCATATCATGCTTTACATCTTTTATTGCTTCTTCTTGATCAATTGTTGGTGTATATTCAAAGCCATCTTCAAACTCTTTCATCAAAGCATCATCTTCAGAGTATTTAAATCCTTTTTGATTCATTCTCTTTGAATACAAATCAACAAGGTCTATTGCCATTTGCTTTAGTGACTTTTTAACGTTTTCTTTTAATCTTGCAAAGTCGTGTCCGCCTAAAGATGATAGTTGAGGCACTTTATCTGAACCAGAATATCTAGACAATTTATTCATCTGAGATATTGGAAGGTAAAGCTTACCGCCATTTTTATATTCTATAAGAACATAATCTTGTTCAACAGATAAGTTCTTCATTCTCACAAGTCCCAAACATTTACCAATACCATGGAATTCATGAACTACGTAATCGCCAACTTGTGGCATTACAAAAACAGATTTTCTATTTCTAACCTTTTCTTCTTTGTGAGAATTCTTAACTATATTTTCAACGCCAATTACAACAAGCTTTGCACTAGGATAAATAAATCCTTCTAAAATATCTTCTGGCACAACATATATTCCATGCTTATATTCAAGCATTTCTTCTTTATATGCACATGGGATATCTTGATCTTGAAGTGCTTTTTGAAGTGCCTTTGCTCTATCTTTTGTTGCTTGGCAAATAACAACCATCAATCCGCCATTAATGAATTGAGGCAAATCTGTTATTAATTTATCGTAATGAAGAACGTAATTGTTAATTCTATTTACCGATGGCTTTAGAATTTGTTTAGGCTTTAGATATGTTGAGGATGAAGCAAGATTTGAATATCCTAGCTTTAATACTTTATCTAAGTGTTCTTCAACATCTGCCTCAGTCAATATACAAGATATATGAGCTTTTGTTATTTCACCATTTTGTATTAATTCTTGGCATCTAGCTTGATGCTCTTTTAGATGGTTAACAATTAAGCTTTTTATTCCATCTACTTCATCTAAAACCATAATGCCATCTTCTAGATAGTCATATATCAAGTCGTTCTTTGAAGATAAAAATGGAATTAGCCATTGATGTTGTTGGCTTACAGATTGTAATTCTTTGATATCATTAAGAATTTGAGTTGCACGTTCTGCTGCCGATATAGATAATTTCTTTATTTCTTTTTCTGCAAGCAAAATCCCTTTTTCAACTTCGCTCATCTCATATAACAAATCGTTGTTTGGATAAATGGTAATACTATCTAACTCGCCTAAAGATAGCATTGTTTCTACATCAAACGTTTTAATGTTTTCAATGGTATCTCCAAAGAAAGAAATTCTAATTGGCATTGTCATGTAAGATAAAAATACATCAATGATATCGCCATGGCTTGCAAAGGTGTTCTTTTCTTCACAAGCATCTTCTTTTGTATAGCCAAGTTCAACGAGTGTATCCATAAACTTATAGATATCTACTTCATCATTAACTTTATATGTCTTTACGGATTTTAATAGTCTTTCTTTTTTAGGTAAGAATTGTAAAAGTGCTAGTGGTGATGTAACTAATATCCTTGATGCTCCGCTTGCAAAGTTATATAGAGCCTTTATTCTATCTCCAGCAATACTTTTTTGGAATGATTTCCTAAAGAATAATAGATCGTCATTTGGCTGTAAAAGCGATACAGATTCTGAATACGTCTTGAGTTTTTGATATGCCATTAATGCAGAATAAGAATCCTTAGCAACATAAATAGTCTTCTTTTCTAGTGCTGCTGCGATATGAACTCTTTCTCCACCATTTAGCGTGATGCATAAACTGTCTTTTTCAAGGATCTTTGTTTTTAAATCGCTAAATTCAGGAGATAAGTTGTCTAATGATAATATGTTATTTAAGTACTTTAAATCCATTATCCTTTCACGTTAACTTTTTGCATCAATTTTTCTATATCTTTGTCTTTAATATATCCTTCAATGCCTTCAACAATTTTATCTATTGATTGATTAACTATTTCCATATCTTTTGAAGATATTGGAGATAAAACGTATGCTGCTAAATCCATGCTCTTATCTTGTCCAAGTCCAATTCTAATTCTTGGAATATCTTTAGTTCCAACTTCATTTATGATATTCTTCATGCCATTATGAGTACCGCCAGAGCCTTCTTTTCTAACTCTAATTGCACCAAGTGGAATTTCGATATCATCAAATATAACAAGAACGTTTCCTGCTTCTTCTTTGAAATGAGACATTAATGATTTAACAGCTTCGCCAGATAGATTCATAAATGTTTGAGGTTTAGCAAGAACGATTTGTTCGCCATTTACGCTTGTGAATCCATATTCTGATGAACATCCTTTTTTGTTGAATTTAACATTTAACACATCGGCTAGTTTATCTATTGCCATAAAACCAACGTTATGATGAGTGTTTTCGTACTTTTTACCTGGGTTTCCTAATCCTACTATTATCATTTATTTGCCTCTCTTTCCCTTAAAGTAATTACTCAATAAATCTGCACACTCTTTTTCAAGAATGCCACCTTCGTAATTAGCTTTATGGTTAAATTTCATTTCCATTAGTTGACACTTACTTTGAAGAGCACCTGCTTTTTCGTCGTATGCTCCAAAATAAATGTTGTCTATTCTTGCGTTGATTAATGCGCCTACACACATTGGGCATGGCTCTAGTGTTACATACATATCGCAACCAATCAGTCTCCAAGAATTCAATTTCTTAGTTGCCTTTTCTATAGCCACCATCTCTGCATGATAGTTTGCACAATTTTTCTCTTCTTTCATATTGTGAGCTCTTGCTATAACCTTACCATCTTTTACAATGACTGCTCCAATTGGCACTTCGTCATATTTTTCAGCACCAATTATTGCTTGTTTTATAGCTGCTTTCATAAACTTTTTATCCATCATTTATGATATGAGCTCCCCTCAAGTATTGTATATGCTCTATATATTTGCTCTGCTAGCACAACTCTCATTAATTGATGAGGATATGTTAACTTTCCAAAGCTCATTTTATAATCTGCTTTATCTAGTACTTTTTTAGAAAGCCCATAAGAGCCTCCGATTATATATGTTATTGTCGATGTTCCATGCGTTGCTAAATCATTTATCTTTTCAGCATGAGCTTCAGATGAGATATTATTTCCATCAATAGCTAACGCAATTATATATCCTTGTGCTTTTTGAAGAATTCTTTCTCCTTCTTTTTCTTTAACTACATCAAGGTTTTTCAAGTTTGCATCTACAAGCTCTTCACTAACTTCAATGATTTCAAATTTGCAAAAACGAGAAAGTCTTTTTTCATACTCTTTTATTGCATCTTTAAAATACTGCTCTTTAAGCTTTCCAACACAAACTATTTTTATGTTCATCCAATGTACCCCGTGACAGTATTTACAACAAGCATGACAATAGCTAGAAGGTTTGCAAGTATTAATGCACGCTTAGCTTTAAGCTTTTCATCTTGAGATCTCAAATCTACTTCTTGAGCATATATTTCTTTCATTTCTTCAAGCCCTGTTTCTTCAACTTGTTTATCTATATCTAATGTTTTATCTTCTTGTGCATAATCCGGTCTATTTTGAGCAAAAGTCTTTTTAAATATTGCGTTAATTGACTTTAATTTTCCATCGATTTTAGCATCCTTGTTATGGAAAACTACGAATACGTATAGCAAAATTGTTAATAATATGATTCCAAATATAACCATTAAAATGTTTGCATATAGTGGGATTTCAAATGGATGTAAATAAGTAATGTATCCACCAACTAGAGCTATAGTGTTATTCGTAAAGTGAACAACAATTGATGCATAGATTGAACCTGTCGCAAAATATACAACGCTACAAACTATACCTAACATAAATTGATGGACAAATTGAATTGGGTTTCCATGCATTATCGCAAACATAAATGCGCCCATAAAGATTGCAAAGATATAACTCTTTCTAGAAAATGCTCTTGCAATCATTCCTCTATACAATACTTCCTCACATAAAGCTGGAAGCACAGCTAAAAAGATTATTGTCAAAAATAAAGTAAGTGGGCTATCTACAACTATGTTAGACAATGTATTTGGGTCATATCCGGATTTTATAAATATTTCAGCAACCCAAGTAGCTATAGGAGAAAAAGCAACAATTAAAAAGATAGTCATACCAATCAACATGACAACATCTAAAATTGATATCTTTTTCTTAAAGCCCATGTCTTTATAATAGTTTTGTCCCAACACCTTTGAATAAGAAAGTGGCGTTAGAGCTATAGATAACTCGTTAACTATACAAATAATTATTGTGTAAGTAATTGTTGTTGAGAACGCACTTCTCTCATCTAGTGACATAGTCGCAATTATTATGATTGAGAATAGAAACTGCAATATTATTTGAAAAACATAAGCAACTATATAATTTGCTGCTCCATCGTGAACATATAAAGTTCTATCTTGTCTATTTTTAAATAATGTACTCATATATCGATAACCTCTGATGGCACACGTTGATCTGCAATAAAAAGCTCAATGTCTTTTCTTGATGCACCGACTTCTTTCAATTTAGAAATAAGTGTGTTTGTTGCCATCTCTTTTGTGTTATTTACTTCGCTTAAATGCGCAAGCATAAATCTTTCTTTACCTTCTAATACTAACTTTTTAATAGTTTCTGAAGAATCGTTGTTAGATAAGTGTCCAAGTGGCCCTGCTACTCTTTGTTTTAAAAACTGTGGATAAGGACCTGATATTAAAGAATCAAAATCATAATTAGATTCGATATATAGAAAATCTGCATTTTGCATCTTTTTATATATTCCATCTGTCATCTTCCCTAAATCTGTTGCCATAACTACACTCTTAACACCATCTGTTATAGAAAATCCTTGAGTGTATTTTGCATCGTGGGTATGTCTAAATGCACTTATTTGCAAATCTTTAATTGTAATGGGATGTATGAATTCTTCTTCTTGAACATGCAAAATATCCCCCATATTTTTAACAGCCTCTTTGTAACTTAGGGGGTTCATATAGATTGGAACATCAAGCTCTTGAGATAAAGTTTTCAAACCTTTAACGTGATCTGAATGCTCATGTGTTATTAGTACCGCATCCAATCTTGAAAGGTCAATTCCTACTTCACTGCATTGCTTTTTTAAGGCCTTATAAGATATTCCAACGTCGATTAAGATTAACGTATCGTTTGTTGAGACAAAAGTAGCGTTACCTTTACTCCCACTTGCGATATTGCAAAACTTCATACGCGCACCTTATATTAGATAATATTTTAGCATATAGCGGTTGTTTAGTAAAACAAAGTTTGCTAGAATTGATACGAGGTAATTATGGTAGAAATTTCAACAAAATTAATTGCTCAGCGTATCGCTGAAGAAATCGACAAAATATCTTGTGAAGTAGAAGATAGCTGCTACAATGCCCTATCTCACGCTCTAGATATTGAAGACAATAAAACAACAAAGTTCGCTTTATCTGTAATGAAAGATAATTTCGACATAGCAAAAGCTGAACATAGACCAGTTTGCCAAGATACAGGTATGGTTGTGTGCTTTATTGAAGTTGGAAATGAGGTATTCTTATCTGGCGAAACGCTTCAAAAAGCTATAGATAAAGAAGTAGAAAAAGCCTATACGTATTTGAGAAAGTCTGTTTTAGACCCTATTACTCGTGTTAATACAAAAACAAATACCCCAGCTGTTATCCATTTAAAGCAAGTTGAAGGAAAAGATGTAAAAGTACAAGTAATGTTAAAGGGATTTGGCAGCGAAAACATGTCAAAGATGTATATGTTAAACCCTGCTCAAGGACTTGAAGAAGCAAAAAGATTAATCGTTCAAACAGTTAAAGATGCAGCATCTAACCCATGTCCTCCAGTAATTGTAGGCGTTGGTCTTGGTGGCACATTTGAAAAGGCTGCCGAAATGAGTAAGCATGCTCTATTTAGAAAGATTGGATCAAATAACGATAGACAAGATTTAGATGCACTTGAAAAAGAATTATTAGCAAAGGTTAACGATTTAGGAATTGGAGCTCAAGGCTTTGGTGGAAAGACATCTGCTCTTGGACTATTTATTGAAGCATATGAAACTCATATCTCTTCACTTCCAGTTGCTGTTAACATTTTATGCCACTGCTCTAGATGTGCAGAATTTACAGTAAAGGGGGAATAGAAAATGGACGCTATTAAATTAAATCTTCCTTTAGATAAAAATGAATTAAAAAAGCTTCACGTTGGAGATATGGTTTTATTGACTGGCCCAATGCTAGTATTTAGAGATGCTGGCCATAAAAGATTGTTTGAATCTATCCAAAACAACAATCAAGCTTTTGAATACAAAGGCGAAACAATATATTTCATGGGACCATGTCCTGCAAAGGAAGGCGAAGTTATAGGATCAGCTGGACCTACCACTTCTTGCAGAATGGATAAATACACTCCATTTATGTTAGATACGGGACTTGCTGGTCAAATTGGTAAAGGCAAACGTTCTCAAGATTGTATTGATGCTTTCAAAAGAAATGGCGGCGTATATTTTGCTGCTATTGGTGGAGCTGGTGCTATTTACCAAAAGAGTATTAAATCTGCAAAGGTTATAACTTTTGATGATTTAGGCCCAGAAGCAATAAGAAGAATTGAAGTTGAGAACTTCCCTTGTATTGTTGCTATTGATACATTTGGTGAAAGTATTTATAAAGACTAATTAGTTCTTATAGTATTTAAAATTTTAGGAAGTCTAGGCGCTATTGTTTTTACATAAAGATAATAGCGCTCATTTTTATATTCGAAATAAACATTGTATAGATATCTAGAAAACAAGCCTTTCTTTTCTGTGTATTTATAACTTATTCCAAGCTTTTGAATATTACCTTCTTTAACATCACCAAATTGAGTTAAATCAATATCTATATCTTGAGATAAGATGTATTCATAGATTTCATCATTACCCCACATTGTTTGAATAAATTCAAATAGGTAAGAAGAACCATTCCTCTTACCTATGTTTGCTTTAAAATCTGTAATGTTGTCTGGGTCGAAAAACAATAAATCTTTTTCTTCCCTTGCGCTATATTTTGAAATAGAATCTAAAGATGTTTGGGAAAACTCTTTAAACTTGATTCTATTATTTGCCATAGCTATCCTTTAATCCTGTAATTTGGTTAAACTCATATTTGCCGTCTTTTCCATAAGTCTTAACAGCACTATAGTAACCTATTCTCATAAATTGGAATCTATCATAAGGCTTTGCGTCTTTTAAGATTGCTTCACCTTTTGCGTTTTCATATACCTTATGAGAATTTGGAGTTAATCTTTGATCGAAATCTCCATCTCCATCAAGAAGTAGGTAGTCATAATCATGTAATGTCAAATCTACGCAATCTTTTGCATTAACCCATTGAATAACGCCTTTAACCTTCATACCAGCATTTGCTTGGCCTGAAATTGTTTCTGGAATATAGTTACATGTAACTTCTGTAACGTTTCCATTTTCATCACATTTATGCGATACGTATTCAATAATATATGAACCTTTTAATCTTACAGTGCCACCTGGAACAAGTCTCTTGTACTTTGGAGGTGGAACTACAGCAAAGTCTTCTCTATCGATATATAACTCATTTGAGAATGTTACTTTATGATATGTCTTTTCTTCTTCATTTGGATTGTTTTCGATATCGTAAACTTCATCTTCTTTAGCATTAGCAATGATAAGCTTGATTGGATCTTTAACAACCATTGCTCTATTTGCTTCCATATTTAGATTGTCTCTAACAAAGTGTTCAAGATAAGCAACATCTACTTCTGAGTTTGCTTTAGAAACACCGATAGCTTCACAGAAAGCTCTTATTGCCTTTGGTGGATATCCTCTTTCTCTCATACCAGATAATGTTGGCATTCTTGGATCTGACCAACCAGAAACTACGCCTTGATCAACAAGCTTCTTTAAATATCTCTTTGACATGATTGTTCTCTTCATGCTCAATCTTGCAAATTCGATTTGTCTTGGATATCCTGTTTTGAATCCACAGTTAATCTTTACCCAATCGTAAAGTGGTCTATGATCTTCAAACTCAAGAGTACAAATACTATGAGTAATTCCTTCGATAGCATCTTCAAGTGGATGAGCAAAGTCATACATTGGGTAAATGCACCATTTATCCCCTGTTCTTTCGTGAGTTGCTCTTAAAATTCTGTAGATAACTGGATCTCTCATGTTCATATTTGGAGATGCCATATCTATCTTTGCTCTTAAAACCTTTTCTCCATCAGCATATTTGCCATCTTTCATTTCTTCGAAAAGCTTTAAGTTTTCTTCAACCGATCTATTTCTCCATGGGCTTTCTTTTCCTGGAGTTTGTAAATCTCCTCTTGTTGCTTTGATTTCTTCTGCTGAATAATCGCAAACATAAGCTAAGCCACGCTTAATTAAATCAACCGCGAATTCATACATTTGATCAAAATAATCTGATGCATACAATTCTTGATCCCAATCAAAACCAAGCCACTTGATATCTTCTTTAATTGAATTAACATATTCGATATCTTCTTTAGATGGATTTGTATCATCATATCTTAAATTACATTTTCCATGATATTTTTCTTTTGCACCAAAGTTAATGCATAAAGATTTAGCATGTCCAATATGTAGATATCCATTTGGTTCTGGTGGGAAACGAGTGATTATTTCGTTTGTCTTCCCTTCTTGTAAATCATTCTCGATGATTTCTTCTATAAAGTTTGTTGATTTAATTTCTTCCATAAACATCCTTCTTGAAACTCAATGAATATATTTTATATATTTGTGCTCATAAAGTCAATAAATTACTATTCTATAACCTTCTTGTGAAGTGCAGTTTAATTATTTAATTTAAATCCGTTTTAGGTATTTGTATACAAGTTAAGTCCGTATAATGGTATATTTATTGAGT
>SVHF01000030.1 GCA_015055975.1 Clostridiales bacterium
TTGTTAAAAAACCTATTTTATGCAAAGAAAAAGAGCTGCTAAAAAATATTAAGTTTTTTAACAGCCCCTTTTTTCATTGGAAGGTTTATTTATTGATTTTATTTAGTTAATTCGTCATATAATTCTGATAAGTCATCCGAACTATCGTCTAAGTTCTTTTCTTTGACTTTATCATTTGCTTTTTCCATAACATCATTAGCTTTAACGGCGTTCTTATTTAAATCGTCATTAATTTTACTATGAAGCTCTTCTTGCTCGCCTTCAATAATGATTTGCTCTTCTTTCAATTCACCTTTTAGTGCTTTTGTTACATTGTCTTTTAAAGGCTCGATTTCGCGAGTTTCCTTTATTGATCTTAAGACATTAATACAAAATGCCGCACGGCCCTTTTGTGTCCCAGATAAAGCGGCAAATTGCTCTGGTGTTGGAAGATCATCGGTTACCTTATAAGATGGCATAACATGATGAAGATATGCTTTAGTTTCTCTTTCTAAGTGGTTCTTATCTCCAAGATAAACGCTATTTGGATTACGGAAATCTTTAAATGCCGCCTTGAAGTTTGAATATTGTTTAGAAGTTGTGCTAAACATTCTTTCAAAAACGCCACCTCTATTATTATCTAGGGCTTGATCTACAGACTTTGTTGTTTCTGGAAGTCTTTTTTGAATTCTAGTCATAACTTCTATATAAGAATTTGCTTTTTCAACTTCGTTTACTTCGTAATTTTCTTTTTTCAACAAGCCTGAAATCCTATGAGCATTTGCTTGCAAATCCTTATAATATTTAATTTTGTCAGGATCTGTTTCGCCTTTTAGTTGTCTATAAGGATCATAATCATAAAATCTTTCTTTTATAGTGCTAATAGGATATAAAATAAATTTTCTTAATTCATATTCTTCTTGTATATTTACGTTTCCTAAATTGCTGTATGGATTTGTATTATATTCATCTAGGTGTTGTTCGGCAGCTTGTGACAATAACAGATTTTGCGCGGTAAGAAGTAGTTCATCAAAAGAGCATTCAGCTTTTGAACCATTCATGCCATATCTAGCTAAATAGTCTACAACCTCGTCTAATTGTTTGCGATTGTTTTTCTTATATTTAGGATCTGAAAATTTTTGTATAAAATCCTTTATGTTACATTTGTGAGCTGCTTTCTTTTCTGCGTTTGTCATATTTCACCTCAATTTTAATTCCAAATATATTATATATTGTCTAGTGTTACAAAAGTGCAACAAAGCTAATTAGCAGGTTTTAGGGTAATAATTTCAAAGTGGCAAGCCCTACTTGTTCTTAAAGGCTCTCTCCAGCCAGAGGCACCTGCGCTTACATACATTGTTGCGTTATCGTTATGGTATTCACCATAAGTTTGAGCAATTATGCTATAAAACTCTAAAAGAGGGAATAGTTGGCCCGCATGAACGTGTCCAGATAATTGTAAATCAATTCCGGCCTTGCAATTATCTTTAAAAGTAGTTGGCTGATGGTCCACAAGCACAACATAAGTGTTTGGATATGGATTTACAAGCTCATCGATTGGCTTTCTATCTTTAAATGACGCATCTTCTCTTCCAAAAAGCGTCAAATCGTCAGCTAGAGCCACATATTCATCTTTTACGATAATAATATTGTTTTCATGAAGAGTTGCTACTAAATCGTCTTCTGTGAAGCTTCCAAATGGGTCATGGTTTCCGTATATAAAATATACGGGAGTTGAGAATTCTTTAAAAGCAGACAAAGCTTGCTCCATATCTTCTTTTTTTGTATATTCATCGACTATATCTCCGCCAAGGAAAGTAAAGTCTGGATTTTCTGCTTTAATCTTATTAATAGTTTTTATAGTAGTAGATACTTCTTGTGAACTTCCTATGTGCACATCACAAACGAACGCTACTTTATATTCATTGTGTAATTTTGAAGAAGAATAAGTATGATATTTTGGTGTTACGATTTCCATGTTTACAATACCAAATGTTAGGAATAGAATTCCTAATACTAAAGAGATTGCAGTTAAAAATACCCAAGATCTTTTATTCTTGCCAAATTTGTTAACAATTAAAATAATGGCTTTTGCAATAGAGTCCATAAATAGAGCAACATACATAGCCATCATAAAAGGATGAATAGGCCTAAAAGCCATAGGGCCTGCCATTGGCAAAAAGGCCATGATTATTGCTAATAGAAATTCCCCAATAGTTATTCCGATTTGTCCACCAAGAGGGATTTCCTTCTTTCTTAAAAGGAATCTAATTCCAAAAATAATTGCTTCAGATAGCAAAAACCAAAGAATAAACACGAAAAATGTCATAAAACCCCCTCTTTTTGATTATAACAAATAATTTACATAATCCATAGACAGAACAAGTGGGGTGTTTGATATAATCATAAAAAGAGAGAGGGCACATATGTTTAAAGCATGTTTTAACAATTTTTTGAGAAACCTAAAATATGTATTTATTGAAGTAGGTTTCATGTATCTAGCGTTATTGCTAGGATTTGATTTATTCTTTAAGAGAATAGGCATCGGTTTTGATGCAATAAAAGAAGCATTTTCTCAATTTTTAGAAACAGGAGAGCCAACTTTGTTTGAAGAGGGATTTACTCGTGTTATGGAAATGTTAGCAGAAGGTGCAGGTGGATTTATAGCCATTCAAATAGCTGGACTTTTAGTTGGGTTTATATTGATGATGGTTATGATGCGTAGCGACGTTGAAAGAAGAAATATTTTCAAAGTATTGCTAAATGCTTTTGTCGATGCAATTATCCTTGCAATATTTATCGCAATAATTATATTGATTTCATCTGCAGCAGAATGGGGCGGTATAATTGCAGCCGTATTATTCTTGCCACTATATAGCATAATGACATTGTTTGGATCTTACGTAAATCATGGCATGAAAGCAGTTGAATTTAAGAAAGCTGTTTCTTTTAGAAACATGTTCAAATTAGCAATTTGTGATTTTGTTATCATCTTAATGATTGTAGGACTTGCTGTACTAATTGGTTTAATTTTCAATGCAATTATAGGATTAACTCTACTTGTATCTTTAGTAATGGTAGGTGTTTGTGTAATTTCACTAAATGCAGATTCTTTTGTTGTAGCGTTGGTGGAAAATGCAAAAGTAGATAAAAAGATTGAAACAGCAAAACAAGAAAATATAGACAAGAAAGAAGAGCCAACCAAAGAGCAAAAAGATGAGCCAAAAGAAGTAAAAAAAGAGGCTAAAGAAAAGACAAAAGCGGAACCAAAAGAGGCTGAACCGAAAAGTGCTAAATAATAGTTAATTATTGAGAGGTGTAAAAAAATACACCTCTTTATTTTTGAGTCTTTAAACAAAAAAGTTCCTATTTTCTCCATAAAAGAAACAAAATTCCACATTGACTATATAAATATAAATAAATAAAATTATATTTACAGGGAAATTATGGAGTTTTGCGTATGTTAGTTCCAATGCAAAAATTAATTGATAGCGCAGAAAAGGGCAATTTTGCAGTAGGTGCTTTTTCTGTAGGAAATATGGAAATGGTCATGGGGGCCATTAAAGCCGCCGAGGAATTAAATACCCCAATTATTATTCAAATCGCTGAAAAACGTTTAAAAAATTCACCAATTGAACTTATGGGTCCAATGATGGTATCTGCAGCAAAGAACGCAAAAGTAGATGTTGCAGTTCATTTAGATCATGGCCTAACACTTGAATGCATTCAAAAAGTTTTAGATTATGGATTTACATCTGTTATGCTTGATGCTTCGCTTCTTCCTTTTGAAGAAAATATTAAAATTACTAAAAAAGTAGTAGCATTAGCTCAAAAGTATGGAGCAACCGTTGAAAGTGAGCTTGGAGTTGTTGGCGGAATTGAAGGGGACAATTTGGTCCATGAAATAAAGTGTACAGATCCAAAGGTTGCAAAAGAGTTTTGCGATAGAACAGGTATTGATTGTTTAGCTGTAGCTATAGGAAATGCGCATGGAAATTATCCAGTATTGCCAGAACTTAGATTTGATATCTTAGAAGAAATCCATAACACTTGCACAAAGCCACTTGTTTTACATGGCGGTACAGGCATTACAGATGAGATGTTTAAAAAGGCCATATCGCTTGGCATTAGAAAGATAAATATTGCAACAGCGTCATTTGATGCATTAACAAAATATTCAAAGAATTATTTAGAAAATAACGAAAAAGTAGACTACTTCAGCTTATCTTCACAAATGGTTGAAGGTGTTTATCAAAACGTAAAAAGACATATTTTAGTATTCAACAATAAATAGGGGTGCTTATGAAATACATTGATTTTGATGAAACAAGAAAATTAGATTTAGTTCCTATCGGAAGAGTAGCAATTGACTTTAATCCTTTGGATTACTTTAAACCACTTTCTGAATCTACAGATTTTAGAAAGTACGTTGGGGGCTCTCCTGCAAACATTGCAGTAGGACTTGCAAGACTTGGCAAAAAGGTTGGCTTTATTGGAAAGGTATCTGACGATCAATTTGGAGATTATGTAACAAACTTTTTCAAAAAAGAAGGTATTGACATTTCTCACATCTTTAGAGCAACAGGCGGCGAAAAGCTAGGTCTTACATTTACTGAAATCCTATCTAAAGATGAAAGTTCAATTTTGATGTATAGAGATGGTATTGCAGATTTAATGCTAAATGTTGATGAAATAGATGAAGAATATATCGCTTCAACAAAAGCAATTTTAATTTCTGGGTCAGCTTTATCTCAATCTCCATCAAGAGAAGCTTGTTTAAAGGCAATGTATTTAGCAAAGAAAGTAAACACTAAAGTTATTTTCGATGTTGACTATAGACCATACAATTGGAAGAACAAGGATGAAATAGCCGTTTATTATTCAATCGTTGCATCAAATTCAGATATGATTATGGGTTCTCGAGAAGAGTTCGATTTAACAGAAGCAATTTCAGCTCCAGGCAGAAGCGATGCAGAAAGTGCTAAAGAATGGATTGAAAAGGGAAATAAGATAGTTATCATAAAGCACGGTAAACAAGGGTCAACAGCTTATACTGCTGATGGTAATTCTTATTCAATTAAACCATTCCCAGTAAAAGCATTTAAGTCGTTTGGTGGCGGAGATGGATACGGTTCATCATTCATCTATGGGCTTTTATCTGGATGGGATATTATGGATTGCTTAGAGATGGGCTCAGCTTCAGCTTCAATGCTAGTTTCAGCTCATGGTTGTTCATTATTTATGCCAACACTTGAAGAAGTAAAGGCATTTATCGCTAAAGAAAAAGCAGAATTCGGAGAAATGGTAGCTAGGGGTTAATATGATAAGATATCCAAAATTTAATAAGGCTGGAGAAAAGGTATTATGCAAGATGGATGGCATTGGCAAGGAAATGCTAATGGATATATCTGTATTTTCTCTAAAGGCCGGCACAAAGAAAATCTTCTTTAGAGAAGATAAAGAAATAGTAATTCTTCTAACAAACGGAAAGATTAGATTTAGAGCACCAGGAATCGATGAGGTTCACGATAGATATAATGTGTTTAAAGATAATCCAACAACTCTTCATGTTTGCAAGGGCACAAAGATAATTATCGATTGTATCGAAGATAGTGAATTTATCTATCAATCAACAACAAACGATAAAGTATTCCCAGCAAAGCTATATAGAAAAGAAGATGTTATTAATGCTGTTGGAGGAAAAGATGTGTTAGAAAACACAATGCTAAGAGATATCAACACAATCTTTGATAAATCAAAAGCTCCATATTCAAACTTGGTTGTAGGCGAAGTTTTATGTCGCCAAGGCAGATGGTGGTCATATGTTCCACACTATCATCCACAACCAGAAGTTTATTACTATAAATTTGAAAGACCTGAGGGATTTGGCGCAAGCTTTATTGGCGAGACTCCATATTTTGTTAAAGATGGTTCTTGCTGCTTTATTCCACCAAATCATACTCACGCACAAACAACAGCACCAGGATATCCAATGTACTGCTGCTGGATGATTAGACATTTAGATGGCAATCCTTGGGAAAAGACAAGAATTGTCGACGAAAGATATAAATGGCTTGAGGAGGGAAGTTATGGCAAATAGTAGATTCATGAGTGTCGGAGATGCGCTAATAACATTTTTAGACAATCAATATGTAAGTTTTGATGGTAAAGAGACCAAACTTCTAGATAGCGTATTCACAATATTCGGTCATGGTTGTGTTGTAGGTATAGGCGAAGCTTTATCTATGGGCAAAAATTCAATAAAGACAATGATGGGCAAAAACGAACAAGGTATGGCACTTGCTGCTATGAGCTATGCAAAGCAAGCAAATAGAAGAAAGATCATTCCTTGTTTTTCATCAATAGGACCTGGCGCAGCAAACATGGTAACAGCAGCAGGATGTGCTACAGCAAATAATATCCCACTACTTTTATTTATGGGAGATACATTTGCTACACGTCAACCAGATCCAGTTTTACAACAAATGGAAATTGCTTCATCTGCATCAACAACAACTAACGATGCATTCCGTGCGGTTACAAGATATTTTGATAGAGTATCTAGACCAGAACAATTGATGAGCGCAATGCTAAATGCTATTCGAGTTTTACTAGATCCAGCAAACACTGGGGCGGTGGCTATTGCTATGCCTCAAGATGTACAAGGTGAATGCTACGATTTCCCAGAAACATTCTTACAAAAACGAGTACATGTCATCAAAAGAACACTTCCATCAAACGAAGAATTGGCTGCCGCAGTTAAAGTTATTAAGGCTGCTAAAAAGCCATTAATTATTGTTGGCGGTGGCGTAAGATATTCAGAAGCAGGGGCTTCAGTTAAGGCTTTTGCTGAAAAATATAATATTCCATTTGCAGAAACTCAAGCAGGAAAGAGTGCTATTGAATCTTCTCATCCACTAAATCTTGGTGGTCTTGGAGTTACAGGAAACTCTGCTGCTAACGTTATTGCAAAAGATGCAGATTTAATTATCGGTATTGGAACAAGATTTACAGATTTCACAACAGCTTCAAAGAGCTTATATCCAGAAACACCAGTATTAACAATTAACGTTAACCAATTCCAAGCTGAAAAGTTAGACGCAACTCCAATTGTTGCCGATGCAAAGGTTACTGTAGAAAAGTTAATGGAAAAGCTAGATTATAAGTCAGCATATAAAGATGAAATAAAGAAAGCAAAAGCTGATTGGGATAAGGAAATGGAAAGATTAACATCAATTAAAGTTGATGCAAACTATGTCCCAGAGAATACAAATATGATGAAAGACGCTTGTGAAGCCTTTATGAGAGCAACAGGCGCTAAGCTTGGCCAAACTACAGCAATTGGTATTATCAGAAAGAATATCCCAGCTGATGCTATTTTAGTTGGTTCAGCTGGATCGCTTCCTGGATGCTTACAAAGAATGTGGACAACAGATGCTAAAGATTCATACAACATGGAATATGGCTATTCTTGTATGGGTTATGAAATAGCAGGAGCACTAGGCTCTAAGCTTGCTGCTTTAGACAAAGAAGTTTATGCATTTGTTGGTGATGGCTCATTCTATATGCTTCACTCAGAGCTCGTAACAGCCGTTCAAGAAAGAAAGAAGATCAACATAATGCTATTCGATAACGGCTCATTTGGATGTATCAATAATCTTCAAATGGGACAAGGTATCGATGCTCTATGTACAGAATTTAGATATAGAGATGGAGATAAGCCAATAAGAGAAGGCGAATTCTTACACACTGACTTTGCAAAGATTGCAGAAGGTTATGGCTTGAAGGGCTATACAGCAAAGACAGAAGAAGAACTAGAAGCAGCAATCAAGGATTCTCTAAAGCAAACATGTTCAACACTTATAGACATCAAGGTATTACCAAAGTCAATGACTCATGGTTATGATGCTTGGTGGAGAGTTGGATGTACAGATAATCCAAGAGACGATAAAGAACTTGCTGCAAAGAAAGAAAAAGACGCAATGGTAAAAATTGCAAGAAAATATTAAAAAGGACGAAATTATGGACCGTACAAAAGTTAAATTAGGAATCGCTCCAATTGCCTGGACAAATGATGATATGCCAGATTTGGGAGCAGAGAACACATTTGAGCAATGCATTTCAGAAATGGCTCTAGCCGGATATGAAGGTTGCGAAGTTGGCAACAAATATCCAAAAGATCCTGTAGTTTTGAAAGAAGCATTAGATTTAAGAAACATGCAAATTTGCAATAGATGGTTTTCTTCATTTATCTTAACAAAAGACTTTGCTGAGGTAGAAAAAGACTTTAGAGCAAATTGCGAATATCTTAAAGCAGTTGGCGCAAAGAGAATTGGAGCTTCAGAGCAAAGCTATTCAATTCAAGGCCAAATGAACACTCCAGTTTTTGAGAAAAAATATGTTATGAACGACGAAGAGTGGAAAAGATTTGCAGATGGTCTATCTAGACTTGGCCAAATTGCTAAAGAATATGGAATCACTCTTGTTTACCATCACCATATGGGAACAGTTGTTCAAACCGCTAAAGAAATCGATAAGATGATGGAACTTTGTGATAAAGATTCAGTATTCTTGTTATTCGATTCAGGCCACTTGGCATACTGTGGTGAAGACTATATGGCAGTTCTAAAGAAATATGCTACAAGAATTAAGCATGTTCACTTAAAAGATATTAGACCTCAAATCGTTCAAAAGGTTAAAGATGAGCATCTAAGCTTCTTACAAGGTGTAAGACTTGGTGCATTTACGGTTCCAGGAGATGGATGTATAGATTTTGGACCAATATTTGATGTATTGGAGAAAAATAATTACGAAGGCTGGATGCTAGTTGAAGCAGAACAAGACCCAGCAATTGCTAACCCATTTAAATACGCAAAAATGGCTAGGGCATACATTAAAGAAAAAGCAAAGATATAAGGAGTTAGAGATGGAGACTTTAAAGTATTTTACAAATAATCAATTCGTTGAATCAAAAACAACAAGCTATTACAAAGTATATAATCCAAATACAGGTGAGCAAATTGCTCAAACACCAAGATGTACAACAGAAGAAGTAGCTCAAGTTATTTCAAATGCAAATGAAGCATATAAGACTTGGTCAAGAATGCCTATTTTAAAGAGAGTTCAAATTCTTTACAAAGTTAGAGACTTAGTTTTGGAAAGATATGATGAATTAACATATTCTGTT
Organism: Clostridiales bacterium; assembly: GCA_015055975.1. Classification (GTDB taxonomy): domain Bacteria; phylum Bacillota; class Clostridia; order Christensenellales; family UBA3700; genus UBA3700. Next base: position 9,167 of record SVHF01000030.1, read on the forward strand.
TGCCAAGAACAAGGAAAGAGCTGGACAGAAGCAGCCGGCGATATCGCTAAGGTTAAAGAAGGAACAGAACTTGCTTGTAATATGCCATCAGTTATGATGGGTGAATCTTTAATGGATACATCAACAGGATACGACACTGTTACATATAGAGAAAGCATGGGTGTTTTTGTTGGTATCGTTCCATTTAACTTCCCAGGTATGATTCCATTTGGTTGGATGACTCCAGTTTGCGTAGCATGTGGTAACACAATCGTTTTAAAGTGCGCAGGTGCAACACCACTAACATCTATGAAGATGGCTGAAATCTACAAAGAAGCTGGTATGCCAGATGGTGTTATTAACATCGTATCTTGCGATAGAAACGACACACAAGAATTAATTAGAAATCCACTTGTTAAAGGAATCACATTCGTAGGTTCTACATCAGTTGGTAAATATATCTATGAAACAGCAGCAAAATATGGAAAGCGTGTTCAATGTCTTTGCGAAGCAAAGAACCATGCTTTAGTATTAAACGATGCTCCAATCGATAGAACTGCAGCTGGTATCATTAATGCATCATTTGGTTGCGCTGGACAACGTTGTATGGCTCTTCCTGTAGTTGTTGCTCAAGAAGGTATTGCAGATAAGTTAGTTGCTAAGATTAAGGAATTAGCTCAAGGGTTAAAGGTTGGTCCTGGATATGATAAATCAGTAAAGCTTGGACCAGTTTATGCTCCAGAACACAAGAAAGCTGTTGAAGATTGGATTCAAAAGGGAATTGATGAAGGTGCTGAATTAGTTCTAGATGGTAGAGGAATCAAGGTTGAAGGATTTGAAAACGGATTCTATATTGGACCTACAATTCTAGATAAGGTAACTCCAGAAATGAGTGTAGGAACAAGAGAAATCTTCGGACCAGTTCTATGCATCAAGCGTGTAAAGACATTTGAAGAAGGTTTAGCTTTAATGAATGCAAACCCATTTGCTAATGGTTCTGTTATCTACACACAAAGTGGATATTTTGCTAGAGAATTTGCTAGAAACACAGACGGCGGACAAGTTGGTATTAACGTAGGTATTCCAGTTCCTGTTGGAGTATTCTCATTCACAGGACATAAAGATTCATTCTTTGGGGATTTACACTGCTTAGGAAAGGATAGCTATAGATTCTTCACAGAAACAAAGACAGTTACAACACACTGGTTTGACGAACACGAATCAAAGTCAGTAAACGTTTCTACATGGGACGGAACAATTTAAGAGGTATAGATTATGATAAAAGTTGGTATTATCGGCGCAGGACGTATCGGAAAGGTTCATACAGAATCTATTCAAAAGTATGTTAAGTGCGCACAAGTAAAGACAATTGCCGATCCATTTTTAAATGACGACACAATCGCTTGGGCAAAGGGCCTTGGCGTTCAAAACTTCACAAAAGATTACAAGGACATCTTAAACGATAAAGAAATAGATGCCGTACTTATCTGTTCTTCAACAGATACACACTGCCCAATATCTTTAGAAGCAATCGCAGCTGGCAAACACATCTTTTGCGAAAAGCCAGTTGATCCAGAACCAAAGAACATTCTAAAGGTTAAGGAAGCTCTAAAGGGCAAGAATATTAAATATCAAGTTGGATTCAACAGAAGATTCGACCACAACTTTATGGCCGCAAAAGAGGCCGTAAAGAGCGGTAAGATTGGAGATCTAAACGTATTAAAGGTTTGCTCAAGAGACCCAGGCGCTCCACCTGTATCTTACATTAAAGTTTCTGGCGGTATCTTCCTAGATATGACTATCCATGATTTCGATATGGTTAGATTCATCTCTGGTGCAGAAGTTGAAGAAATCTATGCTATGGGAGCAGTATTGGTAGATCCTGAAATTGCAACAGCTGGGGATATCGATACAGCTGTTATTACAATGAAGTTATCTAATGGTGCTTTAGCTGTTATCGATAACTGCAGACGTGCATCATATGGATACGACCAAAGAGTTGAAGCGTTTGGATCACTAGGCCAAGTTCAAATTGGAAACGATACAGTATCTACTGCTATTATTTCTAATGCTGATGGAGTTACAAAAGAAAAACCTTTGTATTTCTTCCTAGAAAGATATATGCAAGCTTATGCTAAAGAAATTACAGAATTCTTTGATTGCATCGAAAACGATAAAGAAGTTCCAGCAGGCATCGAAGATGGTCTTCAATCAGTATTGATTGGTAGAGCAGCAACAAAGTCATATAAAGGAGGCAGACCAGTTAAGATGTCTGAAATGATGTAAGGAATAATATGGCAAGAGTAAGACAATTTTGCGGACAAACATTATACGAAATAAATAACGGCGAAATAAGACAGTTTTGTGGACCAACGTTATATACATATAACTCAAGGGAAGTTCGTCGTTTTTGTGGACCAACCGTTTTAACTATAGATGGCAAAGATATTAAACAATTTTGCGGGCCAACACTTTTGCAATTTGATGGAAAATATCTAAGACGTTTCTGTGGCCCAATTATTTATGAATATGATGGAAGATATATAAAACAATATTGTGGTCCTGCCGTTTATGAAATAGAAGGATTTTTGGGAGATGAGGGCATAAAAGCTCTTATGGGGATATTGTTCGCATAATGCAAGACTTTAGTATATTAAGCAGATTGCAGACTTCGCCTTTTCGGGCGAAGTTTCGCTTAGACGAGAAAGATAGAAAATATATTCAAGAAAAGGGCATGGAGACAATAAGGCTTCATGCCTTCGACTTTGTTGAAAAGCGTCTAGCTCCAGCAGTTATTGAAAACGACGGCAAGCAAACGCCAATGAGAGGGCATCCTGTATTTAAGGCACAACACGCTTGCGCATGTTGCTGTAGAGGGTGCTTAGAAAAATGGCATCATATTCCAAAAGGCACAGAATTAACCCAAAAAGAAAAAGAATATATAGTTAATATTTTAATGGAATGGATTAAACGCGAACTATAAGGTATGGTTCGTTCTAAACCAATAACTTAAATAAACTCAAAAGACAATCAACAAAAAATATAAGCTAATCGTTATTTAGTATATGCAACAAACAAGTCTACAATAAATAACGATGTTTTAAGAGAGGGAATCGTATTTAGAAGTCAAGATGGAACATTGTCATTTAAAGCGGTTTCTCCGGAATACTTGTTAAAAAAAAGGAGAGTAAATAGATACATGTGAACTCAATCCTTTGACAAATATACCATAAATTGCTTAAAATATGGTATGAAAGTCAAAGGAGGAAACATGAAAGACTATTCTAGAATTATTAAATTGGCGGAACAAAATAATGGTTATGTTTTGTCAAAAGATGTTAACAAAGAAGGCATTAGTAGAGATTATTTAAAATATGCAGTAGAAGACGGCATTATAGATTGTGTTAAAAGAGGCATATATATATTAAAAGGAGAGCTTATTGATGACTTATTTGTTTTGCAACAGAATAATAATGTTTTAGTTTATTCTGCGTTCACATCAGCTTATCTTCATAACCTTACAACAAGAGACAGTGAAATTGTTTATGGCACGGTGCCAAAAGATTACAATTCAAAAAAACTGTTTTTGGGGAATCAAATTTCTCGTGAGACAGAAGATATTTATAACTTAGGAGTATGTGAGATTGTTTCGGTTTTTGGGAATAAAATTAGATGTCATGACATTCATCGAACGGTTTGCGATTTGTTTTCAAAAAAATATTCTGGAGATAAATTTGCGCAAATAGAATCTTTGAAGAATTATGTTTTATCTAAAGAAAAGAATTTAGAAAAACTTATGGCATATGCGAACGAATTGAGCGTATATCGAGAAATTAAAGAAAGAGTAGAGGTATTATTGCAGTGAAAACATCTAGACAATTAAAGGATTTAATTAATAATATTGCAAAGAATAACAACATAAGTGCACAAATTTTACTTAAACAATTTTTTATAGATAGGTTTTTAGAGCGAGTTTCGCTAAGCAAGTACAAAAATAATATTATTTTAAAAGGCGGGGTTTTGGTTGCTTCAATGGTTGGGGCAACTAATCGCGCAACAAAAGACATGGATTTTACAATAAAAGGAGTCCATCTTTCAATTGCAGTCGTTAAACATATGATAAAAGAAATCATTTGTATAGAAATAGATGATTCAATAGTTTTTTGAATTAATCGATATTAACGAAATTAGAGAAAATGCCACATATATGGGCTATCTCGTTCGCTTGAACGTTTCGTTAGATAAAACTATAGTTTGTGGGCATTGGCATTGTTCTTCCTTTTGGCACGAAGAAGATCCAATAAGGTATAAAGAATACGGAGAAGGCGCAAATTATAAGCCATATATAAAAACAGAGGTCATGGCGATTGATGCATGCACGGCACTTTCTGGGAAAGTCAATTGTGTTGTTATAGAGGACACGAAGTGCAAAGATAATAATAAGCAATAAAGTAAAAGCGATAAAATTATAAAGTAAAAAATATTTGACAAAATATATTTATATAAATTAAAGTATTTATACAACAAATTACGACCCAATGAGCTGGGAAGGAGGCGAAATAAGGATATGGCAACAGTTAAAGTTGGAGAAAACGAGAGCCTAGATAGTGCTATCAAGAGATTCAAGAGAAAGATTGCTCGTGATGGTGTTATTAAAGAAATCAAATCTCGCCAAGAGTACAAAAAGCCAAGCGTTAAGCGCAAGGAAAAATCAGAAGAAGCTCATAAGAGAATGTACAAATAAGAAAAATACGACCTTGAAAAAGGTCGTTTTCTTTTGCCAAATTATCTTGTATTTTAGGCATTATTGAAACAATATATTTATTTTTAGTATAATTATTCTATAAGCGACAAAAGGAGAAAATTATGGTATCACTAAGAGCAAGATTAGGAAGACACGTAGTTTGGGGAATGTTCAACATGAACCCAGATGGAGGCAAATCTTTTGCCGAAGTTACAGAAATGGTTTCAGACTTTAGAGAAACAGTTCCAAAGGGATATGAAAGATCTGTAGAGACTTCAAAGAGCGGAATTAAGTTTGAAAGAATTAAAAAAATTGGCGAAGATAATGGAAAGCTAGTTCTATACATCCATGGTGGTGGTTATACAGCAGGGCTTTCAAAAGCATATAGAGATCAAGCTTGCGATTATTCTAAAGCAGCAGGCGGTGCACAAGTTTTCTTGTTAGATTACACATTAGCCCCAGAAGCATTATATCCAGTTCAACATAATCAAGCATACGCTTTTTGGAAAGATGTTATAGATATGGGATATAAGCCAAAAGATATCATAGTTGGAGGCGACTCAGCTGGCGCAAACCTAACGTTAAGCATTATGCTTAGATTGAGAGATGAAGGCGCAGAACTTCCAAGAGCTTTATATTTAATTTCCCCTTGGGCAGATATGACGGCATCAGGAAAGAGCTATGAATTGAATTATCACGTTGACCCAATGTTTGGAAAGAAGAAGGCTGAACTTTCAGAAGAAATGAGAGATAGACTTCTAAAGAGTGATATGTATTCTTGGTGTGGAAATGCCGACAGAAAAGATCCATTAGTATCTCCAGTATTTGGTGACTATAAAGGATTTCCTCCAACATTAATGACAGTTGGGGCGGATGAAATCCTTCTAGATGATACAAGAACAATTGAAAAGAAGATGAAGGATGAGGGGATAGACGTTAGAGTTATTTCTCACGAAAAGATGTTCCATATTTATCCTTTATATTACACAATGTTCCCAGAGAGTAAAAAAGCTTACAAGATGATACAAGCATATATAACAGAAATGATGAAATAATTCAAAAAAAGGTGTTCGATTCGAGCACCTTTTCTTATAGAAAAGAAAGAGCAGCAAAATTTTTAAAATTGTTGCTCTTATTTAATTAAAATTTAAATTCGCTCGATATATTGATAGTGACAAAAGTCGAAAAGGAGCGAAAAAAATGATCGATGTAATGCAAAGATATGAACTTAAATATATTCTTTCAAAAGAGCAAGTTGAATTCTTAAGAAAAATGCTTGTTAATCATATGGAAGTGGATGAATATGGAAAGACTTCAATTGCTTCATTGTATTACGATACACCAGATTCAAGATTGATTAGAGATTCTATTGAAGATTTTGGATATAAAGAAAAGATCAGATTAAGATCTTATGGACTTGCAAAAGAAAACAGCCCAGTATTTCTAGAATTGAAAAGAAAATATGACAAAGTCGTATATAAAAGAAGAATCAAATCAACAGAAAATGATGTAAATGCATTTTTTAATAGAGACGAAGAATTGTGTGTAAATGGCCAAATCGCTAAAGAGATTTCATATTTTAGAGATTATTACAAAACTTTAATTCCAGCATGCTTAATCATTTACGATAGAGTAGCTTATTATGAACCAAATGGAGATTTGAGATTAACAATAGATTACAACCCAAGATATAGATTACACGACTTAAATCTAACAACATCAATGGAAGGAACTTCTTTATTAAAAGAAGGAGAGGCAATTTTGGAGATAAAAGTGCATGGATCTATTCCTCTTTGGTTAACACATATATTAGATGCAGGCAATATTAAGAAATCTAGTTTTTCTAAATATGGCACTGCATATAAACAACAAATTCATTGTTTACAAGCATTAGCATAAGGAGAGAGATTATGTTTGATTCAGTATTTCAAGATGGAACAACGATTTTAATGGTATTTGTTATGGCTGCAGTTGCCTTGGCAACAGGAGTTATCTATTCGTTTATAGTTTCTAGAAAATTAAGAGCATCAAAGGGCGTTTTTATTACGTCATCAATAATGCCAATGATAGTTAGTGTAGCAATTTGCTTGCTTGGAGCATTTTTGAGCACAACAACGACAACAGTTTCTAGAATAGCAACACTTGCCGTAGCGCTTGGTTTAATTAGATTTAGATCAGTTAATGGTACAGCAGAAGAGATGGTAGTTCTTCTAGGCTCGGTAATTTCTGGTTTAATCTTTGGGCTTGGATATCTAACATATGCAGTCATTGCAACACTCGTCGTAGCTATTATGTATGTAGTATTAAGCTCTTTTGCAATCTTCAAGAATAAGAAGTTCTCTGGAGAAAAGCTATTAAAAATAACAATTCCAGAATCTTTAGATTATAGCGATGTATTTGAAAGTGCATTTTCTGAATATCTAAAAGAAAACGAACTTGTAGAAGTTAAAACAACAGGTATGGGATCAATGTTCAAGCTATCTTATAGAGTAGTTCTTAAAGATCAAAAGCAAGAAAAATCATTTATTGATGAGCTAAGAATCAGAAACGGCAATTTAGAAATAAGCATGTTGCCATATGTAGAACCAAACAAAACCTTATAATTACAGGAAGATATAAAATCTAAAGGGGCTGTTAAGAAATAAATTCTTAGCAGCTCTATTTTTTTGCAGTTTACGAAATCCTTAACAACTTGTTGTTA
>SVHF01000002.1 GCA_015055975.1 Clostridiales bacterium
TAACAACAAGTTGTTAAGGATTTCGTAAACTGCAAAAAAATAGAGCTGCTAAGAATTTATTTCTTAACAGCCCCTTTGTTTATCTTAAATATGTATTTATTTCTTTAATATTTCAAGATATTCTATGATTGCTTTTTTAGCGCCTTGCAAATCATGTTCTTTATAGTTTCCGCATTGCTTTTTCTCTGATCCAGGAACATAATCTAATTCTAAGCACTTTTCAAAGCATTCAATTGTAACTTGCTTTGCTTCTTCTTCCTTTATTCCGAACAAAAGCAAATAGCAGCCAGTTCTGCAGCCCATTGGCCCAAAATATACAACATCATCTTTAATGCGACTGTTTCTTATAACCGTTGCAAATAAATGCTCAATAGAGTGTATAGCTGCATAAGATAAATAATCCCCACCATTTGGGTATTTGAATCTTAAATCGTATGTATATACGTTATGAGCTTCGCCTAAGCAATAAAAGCCAGGTGTTAATGTGTCGTGATCTAATTCAAATGACTTAATATTATCCATATTTTACCTCGCGAAATAATAATACCACATATTGATATACAATTGGGTAATTATTTTTGTTTAAAGGTCTAACTTTGGTTTAAGGTCGCATTAAATATTAATATTTAATATGTTATATTAGTTGGCAATAGACGGGCGTTTTTTGGCAATTGATTATTGACATATAATAATTAAAATATTTATAATAATAGCGTTTAAGGAAAGGTAAATATGATTAGAATAGCTATTTGTGATGATGAACAAAAAGAATTAATGAATTCGCAAAAGATGGTTGCTCAATTTTTTGCTGGAGTAAATGAAGAAGCAAACATAGAGCTTTATTCAGATCCAAAGAAATTGATTAATACTATTAAAGATGGTACAGTCTTTGATCTTTACATATTAGATGTTTTAATGGGCGATACAAATGGTATTGATGTAGCTAAAATTGCTAAGAGCTTCAATAAGAATTCAAAATTATTCTTTACAACAACATCTAGAGAATACGCAGTAGATGCATTTGCTGTTCATGCGGATCATTACCTTGTTAAGCCATATTCATTTGATGAATTAAAAGAGGCAATGAATAGAGTCATAAAGACAATGCCTAAAGATTTATACATAATTAAAAGCACAAGCGATGGCGTTAAAAAGATTATGTTAGATTCATTCTGTTATTCAGAATCTTCTGGCCACTATCAATATGTGCACCTTGATAATGGGGAAGTTTTGAAGATTCGTTTAAAAACGAATGAACTTTGGGATGAGCTAAGCAAATACAGTCAATTCCTAAGACCACATAGTGGATACATTGTAAATATGGACCATGTTAAGACTATGTCATCATATGGAATGAGTATTTGCGATGTGGATATTCCAATTTCTAAAAACACTTACAATAAAGTTAAACACTTATTCATGGAGTATACTTTCAAAAAGCAATCATGATACAAGCTTCAAGAGTATTCTTATTTATAGTAACAATCGCGGGTGCAATAGGGCTTGTATGGTGTGTTAGCGAATCTCGCCGTCCTAAAAAGCAAATTTGGCCAGCTGCTATTATAGGGTTCTCAGTAAGCTTAGTCGCAGGTCTTATGTCTTCAATGTACATTACTGATATAAGAATTTATTATTCTGTTATAGCAACAGTATCTTTGGCCGCTTTAATTGCTGTTATGGCATTTTTTACGAAAGATCCATGGTATAAAATCACATTTGAATTAGTAACTCAAGCTAATGCATTCTTGATTATTATGTTTGTTGGCAAAAGTTTCAGTGCTATGTTTGGCGGGAACGAATGGGCAGATGCTGGGTCTAGAGCATTGAGTTATTTAGCTACATATCTTGTATATAAATTCTATTTGAAAAAGAGATTTAGAACATTTGTTAATAGTTACAATTTAATTTATGGATGGATAGGTTTAACTTTAGTTAGTTTAGCATTTACTATATTGTTCTTATCTATCCAATATTTCCCAGTAGTTTTAGCTTTAAGAACAGATGTTAAATTGTTTACTAACGTAATGATTTGTGCAATCGTTACATATGGTGTAACATACATCGCACTTGTTGCTATATTTACAAGAATTGTCGAATGGCAAAAAGCAAAATCAGAAATGAGAGAAGCTGAAATGAAGACAGAGTATTGGAAGTCACAAATCGAAGCGCAAGAAGTCTTAATTAATAACACAAGAAAGATTAAGCACGATATGCGTCATCATGATACTTTGCTTGTAGATTTTTTAAATAATAAGCAATACGATAAAGCTTTAAATTATCTTCAAGAGCATGGTGCCATTATAGATAGCATGACAATTAAGCAATACTGTAAAAACTATACAGTTAACTGTTTGCTTTCTTCGTATATTCAAAGAGCAGAAAAGGCTGGCATTAAGGTAGAGTGCCATGCGGATATTCCAGATGAACTAAACATTGATGATTTAAAACTTGCGTCACTTTATGCAAACCTAATTGAAAACGCTATAGAAGCATGTGAAAGAATAAAGGATGAAACAATAACAAAGTTCATTAATGTGCAAACTGCATTTGAGAATGGAACCCTAAGAATATTAATAGAAAATTCTGCAAACAATGATGTTAAATTTGATGGACCATTCCCAATTTCCCAAAAGGCAAATCCAAGTGGTATTGGTACAAAGAATATTTATGAACTTGCACAACAATATAATGGACTTTGCGATTATTCTTTAGCAAACGGAATATTTACAGCAAGATTAATTTTGGTGGTTAAATAGTGGATTCAAATAACACATTAAGGATATGTAAAAGTTATAAAGAACGTTTTGATAAACTTACAACGCTTATGGAATATCCTGAATTTAATGTGGATTATAACTTTTCAAAAAAGTATTTAAAAGAATTATCTGATATAAAGCCAATAGTAGATTTATACAATACGTATTTAGAATTTTCAGATGAAAAAGATAGAGATTTAATAATTCAAGATATAAATAAAGAACTTTTAAAGGGAAGACATGATGAATACGATGGTATAGTCATTGAGGTTTACTCTAAAGATAAGGAAGCAGCAAACTTTGTACTTTCTTCATATTTCAATTATTTTAAATCTAATGAATATAATGTGGATTTACAAAAAGACAAATTGATTGTATTTGGAGCATCGATATATTCTTTGTATAAAGTTGAGATGGGAACCCATATCTATTTGAATCATAAAGAAGCACAAGTGCAGGTATTAGTATTGCCTTATAAAGATGTAAACGACTATACAGTATCTCTAAGGGATTTAAAGGTCGATTATTTCCACTCATCTGGCGCAGGCGGACAAAATATTAATAAAGTAGAAACGGCCGTTAGAATGACGCATAAAGAGACGGGAATAGTTGTTCAGTGCCAAGATGAAAGATCTCAATTGCAAAACAAGCAACGAGCATTAGAACTTATTTCTAAAAAAGTTCAAGATTATTATGCTAAAAAGATAAATGATGATATCTCAAAAATTAGAAAAGATAAAAAATTATTGCAAGCTACAGTAAGAGTGTATGATTTAACTAAAAATGAGCTATTTGAAACGCGCACGCAAAAGAAATATAATATTAGTGACGTGTTTATGGATAAACTTAGCGAAATAGATAGTGAGATTTTAGTTAATGGAATTAAATAGCGTAATCAATTTAAATATAGATTCAAATTTAACTATTCTTTCAGATCAATCTAGAATTTTCAAAACCGAGCTTTTTATAAAACAAACAAAAGGGCTAAAAGGCGTAGACAGATTCTTAGAGAAAATATCTGATGGGATTTTACTTTCGCTAGATAAAAAGCAAGTTGATTTAAATGATGCATATATCATTACATTGATGGAAGGGCAAAACTCTATCTTTTTCAAGTTCGGGAAAGCCGTTTTGAATCAAAAATGTAAAGATGCAGATATCGTTTTTTATAAATTCATAACAAAAGATGAAATCAAAAACGAAGATAGAAGATTAGTTCGTGCTATCCAAAAAGAAAATATCTCAATATCTATAAAGAAGATCAAAGATTTAGAAAAGGAAGCTTTTTCAAAGTTATATATTTTATCTAATGAAGATAAGGTTAACTTGCCACTTTTAAATAAAGAACAAGAAGAATTAGTTACAAAAGAAAACGATAACATAATTATCCAAGGTGTTGCTGGAAGCGGAAAGACTAATATATGTATAGACAGAATAGTTTATGCAGCTGCAAGAAGATATAGAGGAAAGATTCTATACAGCACTTATTCACATGCGCTATTACAGGATACTAAAAACAAAGTATCGTTATTTAATAGCAACATTAAAGATTTTGCTCAAAAGCTTAAAGATAAAAAAGTTCAATTTATTGGCAAGAACAAAAAGGTTGCTATAGAAAATAGATTGGGTATTTGGCTAGATGTTGATGCTGAAGAAAACATCATTAAAGCACTTCAAGAGATGTCTACATATTTGGAAACAAAAGTTGATTATATGCTTATTGAAGATCTATATAATAGCATTCAAAAAAGCAATAAGGAATTCGATAACGAGAAAGAATTTGTCAATACATATTTAAAAAACATCAAAAATTATAATCTAAAGAGCAATATAGACAAGATATCCCATATCTCATATGAAGTTATATATAAAGAAATATACGGGCTTATCTTTGGGTATGCAAAAGATGGCACTTTAGATATTATATCTTTGGATGAATATATAGATTTAAGAAAAGAAAGCTTTACAAAACAAGAAGCAACAATAATCTATATGATTGCTAAAGATTATCAAAAATACCAAGAGCAAAAAGGCATTATAGATAATAATATTGCGTCAAGATATATACTTTCTAAAGCAAACTCAATAGATAAATATTCACTTTGTGTTTTAGATGAGGTTCAAGACTTTACTCAAATCAATTTAAATATGTTCAAGTCTATATCATATAAGATGTTCTGTGTTGGTGATGCGCTACAAATGATTAACCCTGCATATTTTTCATTTGCATATCTAAAGAGGTTAATGTTTGAGAATAACTATATAAATGTTACTGAGCTTAAGAACAATTATAGAAACTCAAAAAAGATAGAAAAGATAGTAGATAATTTGAGCGAATTAAATATAGAACAGTTTGGAACGCATAGTTTTGTGCTTAGAGGAAAGAGCGTTGATGACGATATGCTTGCAAAAGTTATATATGTAAATGATGGAAATTTCCAAGAAACAATAAAGAATAAAGCATATTCAGATGTATCAATAGTTGTTGGTTCAAAAGAAAAGAAACAAGAATTAAGAAAGATTCTTCCAAAGCAGGAAATATTAACCATATCTGAAATCAAAGGGCTTGAAAGAAACTTTGTAATACTTTTAGACATCCTTTCAGATAATTATCAAAAGTGGGATGTTTTAAGAAGAACAATAATAAGCAAGAAAAAGGCAGAAGAAAATTCTGTTTATAGATATTATTTCAACCTATTCTATGTAGGTCTTACTCGTGCAAAACAAAATCTATTTGTAATCGAGAAAAAGCAAATTGAATTATTCAAAGATTTCTTTAATCAAAATTTTGAAAGCTTAGGAAATAAAGCAGCGTTTGATTTATTGGAATCTATTGCAAGTAAAGTTGATTTAGATAGAGACGAAATAATAGAGCGTATAGAAGAATTTATTAAGCGTGAGCAATATGATAACGCAAGAGTGCTTTTAGATAGATTAGATAAAGACGATGCGCGTTTACAAGGAGCAAAGATAGATATATACGAAAAGTATGTATCAAAAGATAAAAATAGAGAAGCAGGTGTTGAGCTTTGGAAAGCTGGTCTTTTAAACGATGCAAAAGAGCAATTTAGAATATCTCATGATGAAAAGCTTATTGATTTAATAGATGCCTGTGAAACCAATGGTTCAAATCTAGAATATGACATCGTTGAATTTTTCGATGAGGTAAAAGATAACGATATTGCAAGACAATTAATTCTAGATACATTAAAAGAAGATTTAGAAAAATTAAAAAATGACCAAAACAAAATTATTAATAGCATAAATAAGAGGAGAACAAAGTATGGAAAATAACGAAGTACAATCTTTAATTAGCGCATTTAAAGGGTATAGAGATCTATTGAGTCCTATACAAACATCGTTACATGAGCTTGCAGATACATATTCTTCAATGGAAGCTGATCTAGATAAGCTTTCTCAAGCATTCAATGGAGATGCGAAAACAAAATTAAATCAAATCTATGATAACTTAGCGACTCAGTCTAAAAAGTCGCAAGATTTGGCATCGGCTATCGATGAGTTTTTGAAGAGCAGTTCAAAATACATTTCTGATGTATCAAAGATTTCTTCTAATCTATCTGCATTTGAATCTAAAATTGCTGCTCTAAATGAAATAGAAACAAAAACTCAAGAGCAAATGAGAAGACTAGATACATTAATTGAAGAAAAGAAAATAAACTATAACGTTAAAGATTTAGAAAGAGCTCTTGATTCATACAATAACAATGTTCAAAAAGTTAGTGATTTCATTAATAAAGATGTTGCGCAATCTTTAAATGAAACTTCAAGAAAGGTAGATGCTATTAAAAAAGATTCTGAAGTTTTGGCAAAACAAATTAAAGATGAGCATGGTTCCGTTGAAGAACTATGTGCGACATTTAAATCTACAAATACGCTTTTAAAGAGCGTTGTAGAAAAAGAAGACGTTAATGAAGAATATATCTTCTCAATTCTAGATAAATGGGCAAATGAAAGAGGAGTGAAGATTAAAAAATAATGTTAGAAGATATTGAAAGCGAAATATTTAATGCCATTAAGGCAGATGATATAAAAAGCTTTGAAACACACGTAAGTAAGGGCGCTGTGTTAAACATATCTTTTGGCAGATTCCCAATACTATCTCTTTGTTATTTGTATAATGCAAAGAAAATTATTGCAAAATATGAAGATAGATTATTAAGTATCTCAACCTATACACGTGTTGAAGAAAATTTAGAGATGTATACGCTTTTCAAACAAAAAGCAGGGAGAATGTTGCGTATATATGCAGGTAAAGATAATATAATTCATCCACTTGAAATGCTAGCTATATTAAATCAAGCATCAAGATTGGAAAGTGTATATGCTAAAGCTTCAAAGACAAATAGACAAATAGAAAATATAAAGCTTATTGAATCTATTAAACAATCTAAAGAAGTAAAAGCAACCGAAACAAAGATAGTTATGCCAAAGCAACCGCTAGACAAAAACTTATTAAAGATGGCAGTAGCTTTCATGGCAGTATTTTTAATTGTAGCAATTGTATTTTCTGGCCTTGCTGTATATATCAATTACTTAGGAAATGGAAGCGAAGAAAGACCATATCGGGTCGTTTCATATAGCCAATTGAAACAAGCAATAAATGATAATGCATATATCGTTTTAAATAAGGATATAGATGTTGATGAAATATCGTTTGAAGAATTCGGTGGAGTTATAGATGGCAATGGACACACTATAACAATTTCTAATCAACAAGCATCGATGTTTAAATCTCTATCTGGAACGATTAAGAACTTGAATATAAATATAAAAGCAAATGTTGAATCAAATGTTGAATTTGGTCTTATATCGTCAAATCTAAAAGGATCTATTAATAGCGTCAATATAGAAATTAATGGATCGATGAAATATACAGGAAGCGCTTCATCTGGCATGATATATTTTTCAACTTTGGCTATTACGAATGAGGGAAATATTTCAAATGTTAATTTAAAAGGAAATATTGATGTTATTGGAAATGGCAATAATGATGTTGTGTATGGTGCTGTTGCTAATAACAAATCAACAATTGAATATATAACTATTGATTGTAATGTGAATCTTTCAGAAGTAAACGGCGCAAATGTTTCTTATTTAAATCAAGGAAGTATTGAAAACGCAATTAATAATGGAAAGGTTATACAAACATCAAATGCATACAATTGCGATTTATTAGTATCATCAATTGCTGTTGAAAACTATGGGACAATAAAGAATTGCCAAAATAATGGAGAATTGGAAATAGATGCTATAAACGAATCTGGAGTATATTCGCGAATCGGTGGTATTGCTTGTACAAATACAAAGCTAATTGAACATTGTAAAAATACAGGGAAGATTATTTGCAATGCAAAATATACTGTATTTGTGCTAGGTGGAATCTCAGCCATTGGCGATAGGTATTATCAAGATGAATTACCAACATATAAAGAATGTGCATCGTGTGGTGATGTAGAAATAAGCGTTGAAGATTCTAGATCTATGGGCTATATAGGTGGTATAGTTGGTGGCTATGATAATTATGGCTATATAGATTTTGTAGATAACTATTCAATAATGGATGTTAATACAATTGGTGAATATAATTTATTGCTAATTGGTGGTATGGCAGGACTTTGGCCAAGCAATGGAACGCTTGCTAACAATGCGTATTTATTCACAACAGCCGTTCTTCATGGATTGTATGTGCGTCGCAATTATTTTATTGAAGTTAAATATGAAGCATATGATTCTGGAGATGGAATGTTTGCAGGGTATACTAAAAAAGAAGATATAGAAAAATTGGAGATTTATTGGTGACATGAGGGAAGATAAGGCTAAATTTGTATTACGTATCTCGATTTTAACTATTTTGGCAATTGATGCTATAGCAATAATTGCTGCGATTGTTTTTGGCATTTTATTGGGAATAGGGGCGATTCTACAATCTAAAATAATGATAATAGCCGCAATTGTTATCGCGGCCATAAATGTCTTAGAAATCATATTGATTCCTATTGTTCTAAATAAATATAAAGGTTAATTATTTAAAATATGTTCTATGCTAGATATAACTAGTTCGCTCATATATCCATAGTCGATATATTCATGTTTGTCATATAGATATTCATGAGCATAAGATTGAACAATATCCATAATTAAATGAACTTTATCTGTTAGGTGGTTTTTGTTAAAACCTAATTCTTCAAGCTTTTTAGCACCAACTTCAGTAAGTAGCTTTTCTAGTTCCATAAATTCTTCATTGATATCGTTGTGAGTATCAGCAAGCGAGTGAAGAATGTTATGAAGATTTGCATTAGTGTGGTGAATCTTAATAGTAATAGTTAATAAAGATTTAGCAAGTTCGTGCGCACTAATTGGACCTTGGTTAGAATCTATAAAATCAAATAGTGGCTTTTTTACATCTTCAATATATATTTTAATTACATAAAACAAGATGTCTCTTTTGTCTTTAAAGTAACTATATACAATACCAGTAGAAACTCCAGCAGCTTTTGCAATATCTGCAGTATTGGTGTTGTAATATCCAACATCTGAAAATACTTTATAAGCAGCATTGATTATTGCTTCTTTCTTTTTAATAGCTCTATCTTGTTGAGGTTGTCTAATGCTTGTGTCCATACGTCTATATTATACCGAATTGGTCGTTAAAAGCAAGATGTAATATAGAATATTAGAAAAATGTGAAAAATAATTCATATTTCGCTTGACAACACGATTACGACAATATAGTATATAGTTGTGAAATTGAAATAAGTTTCATATATTTTGTGTTAGGAAGGTTAGAAATATGCCAATAGTATTAGCGCCAACAAATAAGGTGTTGAAAATAGTAAGAATAGCTGCAGACGAGAAAACGAAGAAGCACTTAGAGAATTTAGGTATAACAATTAACGGAGAAATAACAGTTTTAAGTTCTTCAGGCGGAACAGTAGTTTGCAAGATAAAAGATGGAAGAATTGCGTTAGATGGAAATTTGTCAACGCACATTTTCGTTGCTTAATAGGAAAAAAATTAAAGGAGCATATAGATTATGGAAAAAACATTGGATAATTTTTCTATAGGCGAAACAGGCATCGTAAAGATGGTTGCAGGCGAAGGAAAAATTAAAAGAAGACTTTTCGATATGGGAATTACACCAGGTGCAGAAGTTTTCTTAAGAAAGAAGGCTCCTCTAGGTGATCCAATTGAAATCACTTTGAGAGGCTACGAGCTAACTTTGAGAAAGAGTGAAGCAGCTTGTGTTACAGTGGAGGTAAAAGCATGAAGAGATTTGCATTAGCAGGAAACCCAAACTGTGGTAAGACAACATTGTTTAACTCTCTAACTGGTGCTACAGCTCACGTTGGTAACTGGCCAGGCGTTACAGTTGATAAGAGAGATGGTGTATACAAAAAGTGTGCAGAACCTGTTCAAATTGTCGATTTGCCAGGTATTTATTCATTATCACCATATACACCAGAAGAAGTAATCGCAAGAAATTACATTCTAGATGAAAAGCCAGATTGCGTCATCAATATCGTTGATGCTACAAACTTGGAAAGAAACCTATATCTAACAACTCAAGTATTAGAAATGGATGTTCCAGTCGTTGTTGCTTTAAACATGATGGATGCTGTAAAGAAAGCTGGCGATTCTATTAACGCAAAACTTTTGGAAGAAAGATTAGGCGTTCCAGTTGTTGAAATTTCAGCTCTAAAAGAAACTGGTTTAAAAGAATTAATGGATAAAGCTTTCAATGAAAGCAAGAAGATTAGAGAAGGACAAACAGTTCTTGAAACATCACCACTTGGTCATTTAATTGGAGATGTTAAGATCGCTCTTAAAGGACAAAATGTAGCAAATCCATTATTCCATGCAGTAAAGCTTGTTGAACAAGATGAAATTGAAGCTGAAATGCATAAAGAAACTCTTCCAATGGTTGAAGATTTCAAAAAGACTTATAACGATGATATCTTTGGAACAGATTTTGAAGCACTAGTTGCAGATGCAAGATATAAATACATATCTTCAAATTTCGCATCAGTTCTATCTAAGAAGTCTAAAGATAAGACACAGATGTCTAAGTCAGATAAAGCAGATAAAGTATTGACACATAAGTGGTGGGGTATTCCTATTTTCTTACTAATACTATTCGGTATATTCCACTTAACATTCGGTGAAGATTTACTATACTTAGGTAAGATTTTCTCATTGCCATCACTAGAAGATTTAGGTTTATTAGATGAAGATGGTGAAGCAATTAACTTTGGTGTAAGAATCTTGGCTACATTCTATGATGGAGCCGTGATGTCGCCGGGCGTTTGGATTAACAACGTTTGGAACGACTTAATCGTCGGCGAATTCTTTGGATGGCTAGGTGGCATTGTAGAAGAAAGCGGCATGGCACCATGGGCAATCGGGTTAATTAACAACGGTATATTTGATGGTATTTCAGCAGTTCTATCATTCTTACCACCAATCTTAGTATTATTCTTATTCTTCTCAATTTTGGAAGATTCAGGATATATGGCAAGAATTGCATTCATTCTTGATAGAATGTTCAGAAGATTTGGATTATCTGGTCGTGCATTTATGCCTATGATCATGGGCTTTGGATGTTCAGTTCCAGCTATGATAAATACAAGAACTTTGGCAGATGATAAAGAAAGAACAGCAACAGTTAGAGTTATCCCATTCTTCTCATGCGGAGCAAAACTTCCAATTCTTACAGCCGTAGCAGGTGCAATCGTAGCATTCTTCGGAGTAGGTAATGCAGATGTTATAACATTCTCTATGTATGTATTAGGTATTGTTACAGCTATCGTATGCGTATTGTTAATGAGATCAACAACTCTAAAGGGTGAAACACCTCCATTTATTATGGAATTGCCAACATACCATATGCCACAATTTAAGAATTTGATGGCTCACCTTTGGGATAAGACAAAGCACTTCGTAAAGAAAGCTTTCACAATTATCCTTGCATCAACAATCGTAATTTGGGCGTTAACACACTTCAGCTTCAACTGGACATTCCTAGAAGACGAACAAGTAAATGAAAGTATCTTAGCTGGTATTGCTCAATTAGTACAACCAATCTTTACTCCACTTGGATTTGGTTCTCAATTAGGACAATATGGTTGGGTATTTGTAGTAGCAGCTGTTGCTGGTTTAATCGCAAAGGAAAACGTTATTGCTACATTCGCAACATTGGCAGCATGCTTAATGGCAGTAGTTGGACTAGACTTTGGTGAATTAGCAATTGATGCAGAAGATGGTATCGATGCTGTACAAGCTATGATCCAAGCAACAGGTATAACAATTCCAGGTTTGATTGCGTTTATCGCATTTAACATGACAACTATCCCATGCTTTGCAGCAGTAGCTACAGCCAAAGCTGAATTAGGGAATAAGTCAACATACCACTGGACGTTAGTATTCTGGTTAGTTGCATCATATGTAGTAGCAGCAATAATATACACAGTAGGTTCTTGGTGGTGGACAATCTTCATCTGGGCAGTAGTATGTGCAGGTGTAGTAGGATGCATCATCTGGAGAAACAAAATGGCAGCAAAGAGGTTGAACTAATGGGTGTTTTAGAAATAATACTAATAGTTGCGTGCGCCGCAATAGTTATAGGTGTAATAACAGCATCAATAATTAAAAAGAAACAAGGCAAATGTTCTTGTGATTGCGGAGGAGATTGCGCTCATTGCGCAGCCTGCATGGCAGCTCAAAAAAAGAAACAGTCAAAAAATATATAACTTAAGCCAAACACAAAAAACAGAGATAGCGAGCATTAGTGTGCTTGCTATTTCTTTATTATTTAACTTTAACCTGTATACATTTTTTAATATTAGTGATAAACTAAATATGAATATGAAATAAATTTCACAAAATAGAGGATAAAGAAAATGGGACTTATTAAAAAATACATGAATCAAACAAGAAAGCCAAATGGATTTTTAGGCAAGATGATGCTTAAAGGAATGAACATGGGACACGCTAAGCTTTCTGACTTTGGAATATCAACTCTTCCAAATAGGGAGTTTTTTAATATTGCAGAACTTGGCTGTGGCGGTGGCAGAAATATTGATGCGCTATTAAACAAATACTCAAAAGCAAGAATAGTTGGTGTAGATTATTCGCCACTTTCTGTTGAAAAAGCAAAAGAATTTAATAAAAAGAACATGTCTCGTTGCGAAATTAAACAAGGTGATGTATCAAAGCTTGATTTGCCTAAGAATAAATTTGATCTAGTTACAGCGTTTGAAACAATTTATTTTTGGCCAAATATTGACAAATGTTTCAAAAACATTTTTGAGATATTAAATGATAATGGTTATTTTCTTATTGTAAATGAACTTGAAGGAGAAGATAAATCAAGTTTGAAATACGAAGAAATGATAGAAGGATTAAAGGTATATAAGATTGTTGAACTAGAATGCATTTTAAAAGATGCAGGATTTAGTGAAGTAGTAGTAAATAAAGCTCAAGGGAAGGCATGGTTTTCAATTGTAGCAAAAAAATAAAGGTGGGATATGAATAAATATATCATAGGTATTGATGGAATGATGTGTGGGATGTGTGAAATGCACGTCGAATCAAAAATCAAGGAAAGCTTTGTAGTAAAAAAAGCAAAAGCTTCACATATTACAAATAAAGTAGTTGTAATTACTGAAGCAAATCTTATAGAGGATGATTTTAAAGCAGCTTTAGATCCAACCGGATATAGAGTAACATCTTTTGAAAAGCAAGCTGCTAAAAAGACACTTTTAGGATGGAAATAAAATGGTAGATATAGCATATCCAATAATTGGTATATCTTTGATATTTATATGTACAACATTGGGTGCATTATTGGTATTTTTTGTAAAGAAAGAAGTATCTCCAAATATGAATAAGATATTCATATGATTTGCTGGGGGTGTAATGTTTTCTGCATCTTTCTTTTCTTTAATAAAGCCAGCTCTTGAATCTAATGTTACATATCTGCCAGCTTGGGTAATTGTATCTATATCTATTATTTTGGGAGCAGCGTTTTTATGGTTAATAGATAAGCTTGTTCCTCATTTCCACGCAAATGTTAATAAAGAAGAAGGTCTATCTTCAAGAAAACTTTCTAAAACATCTAAGATGTTTTTGGCTGTTACAATTCATAATATCCCAGAGGGACTATCTGTTGGTATAGCTTTTGGCGTTGCGCTATCTCAAGCAAATAACGCATCTTTATTAATGGGTGCATTATTATTGGCAGTAGGAATTGGTATACAAAACATTCCAGAAGGAACGGTTGTATCTTTGCCAATTAAAGGGGAAACAGGTTCATCTCCTAAGGCGTTTTTGTTTGGGATGTTATCTGGGGCGGTTGAACCAATTGCTGCAGTTATTGGATTGTTTTTAGCTATGCAAATACAAGGTATAATGCCGTGGGCATTAGCTTTTGCGGCTGGCTGTATGATATATGTGGTTGCAGAAGAAATGATTCCAGAAATGACAAGTGAAGGTCATAATCATTATGGAGTTTGGGCATTTTGCCTAGGCTTTGTAATAATGTTGGTTTTAGATTGCATACAGTTTTGACATAATTTATTTCTTTCATAATTATGCTCCGATATGACCAAGGGATACATTGTAGGTTTTATTATCTGCAATGTATTTCATTTTAAACGAATGCATTATTTATATAATGTGTTATAATGGTATAGGCTAAATGGGGTTAAGCAAAGGAGATTTTAAATGGAGCAAAAGCCAAAAGTACTATTAACGTATATCGAGTCAGGTATGGGGCATATTACTTCTATGCAATCTATTAAAGAAGGATTACAAAAGTATGCGGATGTTCTAGATATAAAAGAAGATTTTATAATGCGACATAATACGTCAGCTAAAATCTACGAAAAATTTATTACAAGAGAGTGTGCTAACTGCGTTAAGCATCCATTATTTGGAACATTCATGTTCTGGTTTTTTGATGTAATTGGCGGTATTGAATCTTTAGCAGCACTTCATCACTCAATTTTCTATGTAGCATATCACGCTATTATGAAACACTTCGAAGAAGAAAAACCAGCAGTAATTATAAGCACTCACTATTTTGTAACTTATGTTGCTGTTAGATATAAAATGAAGCACGATCCAAATTGTATCGTCATTACATATAACCCAGATAACAATGTTCATATGTGGTGGGATGGAAGAGAAGGCTTATTCTTAGTTAATAACGAAACAGCAAGACAAGAAGCTATTAACAAGAGAAAATTTGATCCAGAAAGAGTTATAAACGTTGGATTTAGCAAGAGAAAGGAAGTTGTAGATTGTACAGCTACAAAAGAAGAATTAAGAGATAAATATAATCTTCCACAAGATAAATTTACAGTTCTTATAGCAGATGGAGCATACGCAGTAGGTCGTTCTAAGGATTTCTGTAGACATTTACTTTGGACAAAGAAAGATATAACAATTATTTACCTTGCAGGTAAAAATATTAAAAAGCATTACTACTTCTTAAAGAAAAAGGCAAAGCTTGAAAAGAAAGGAAGAACAAATATTGACTTTAGAATCCTTGAATTTACACCAAAGATTTATGAATATTATAAAGCTTGCGATTTGGTTATCACAAAGGCAGGCCCAAATACACTTTTGGATTGCTGTTTAGTTGGTACACCATTTATCGCAAACCTATTACCTCAACCAATGGAAAAAGCTGCTTATCAATTATTTGTTAAAGATAAGAAGTGTGGTATGGGCGTATTTAGAGATTGGCAAATTCAAAAAGTTGTTGAGCATATCATAGATTGCCCAGAAACACTTGATGAATATAAAGAAAATATGAAATATTTCCAAAACATGCCAAATGGTGTAGAAAAGATTTCACAAGTAATTGAATCAGAATTGAAAAAGCAAGGACTTATTTAATAATGAAAATTAACTGGGATAAAGAACATGAAGAACTAGAATATCAAGGCAAATTTGACGAGTATACAACTCCATATAACTTTGACCACACAATTCCAGTTGACGAAAATTACGAATATATCCCAAAGAATTTAGGATTTAAAATTTCTAGTTGTTTTTATAGATCGCTAATGTTCCTTCTAGGTGCACTAGCAACTAAAGTTGCATTTGGCGCTAAATATTACGGAAAGAAAAAACTAAAGGACTTAAAAAAGAAAGGCTATTTTACTGTTATGAATCACTGTTCATACTTGGATAGTTTAATGTTAAGACATGCAATTGGTGATACAAAGAAAGTTTATCTAACAGTTGCGCCTCATAATAATAAATCTGGCTTTGGTGGACACGTTTTAAGAGCTGGTGGTATATTGCCACTTGCAGAAAAATTATCTGCAGTTAAAAACATGAACAAAGCTTTCCACGAATTAATTCAAAAAGGAAACGTTATTCAATTCTATGCTGAAAAAGCTATGTGGATGCATTATGAAAAGCCACGTCCTTTAAAAAGAGGAGCTTTTACATATGCTGTAAAAGAAAATGTTCCAGTTGTTCCAGTATTTATTAGATGGGCGCCAGCAAAGGGATTAAGAAAACTTCTAGGATGGAGAAAGGTTGCATCTGTAATAGTTCTAGATCCTGTATATCCAAAAGAAGGATTATCTACAAAAGAAAACACAATTTATATGCAACAACAAACACAAAAAGAGTTTATTGATGAATATAGAAGATTCTTCAATGTTCCAAAAGATCAAAAGCCATGTATCTATGATATAGGTGAAGAATATATGGACACATTAAATGAAGAAACAAAATACGCAGTAACTCTATAAGAGATAGAATAGCAATAAATTATCTCCCGTTTGGGAGGTATTTTTTTTACTTTGTAGCTTCTTCACAATTAAACAGATCTTCTATAATCTTTGCAAATGCGATTGAATTTTGATGGGTCCATTCGTTGCATTCAAGTTTTCCATCTTCTAAAGCTTTCTTGCAAGCAATAAGTTCATATTCAAATCCGCCGTATTTTGGCTTAGTTATTTTGCATGAAGTCAAAATCTTGCATTTATTGAACGTTGTGATGACGTTTGGACAATTTACCATATCTATGTTCATTGTGCCTTTATCGCCCTGAATTTTAACCGTAAGGGTAAGTTTTGTTGTGCCATCGACTTTGCAGATGCCTTTAACGCCATTTTTATAATTGAAAGTTAAATCTTCTTTTATATCTACGCCGTTTTTATATGTGATGTTATTTATGTCGTAAGAATCATAATCAAAACCTAGCGTTCTAAATACAAAAGATACAGGGTAGATTCCTATATCCATCAAAACGCCACCGCCTAGAGCACGTGATGTAACTCTTTCTTTATGCATAAGCGGAACCATAAATTTTGCTGTCATAGATTGAATGTTTCCAATTTTTTTCTTTTCATAAAGCATATGGTGGATATATTGTCTTGATGGCATAAAGCTTGTCCATAAAGCTTCTGATATAAATACGCCAGCTTCCTCAAATTTTTTATATATACTTTCAGTATCTTTAAGAGACGTCGTTAATGCTTTTTCACATAAAACTGGTTTTTTATATTTCAAGCATAATTCCATTTGTTCTAAATGCACAGAATGAGGAGTAGAGATGTATACCAAATCTACATTTTCATCTTTTAACATATCTTCATATGAATAGTATGCTTTTTGAAAACCATATTTTTCTTTAAAAGCATCAGCTTTTTCTTTTGAACGTGATGCTACTGCATAATTACAAAAACCTGGCAAATTCTTTATTGTTGAGGCCATCTTATTTGCAATATGACCAGGTCCGATTAATCCAATTCTTAGATCTTTTCCCATAAATAACCTCTTGATTTTATTAGTTATATGATAGTAAAAAATGTATGCTTTTACAAGATTAAAATAAATCTTGTCGCATTAGTGCTATAATAGAAAAGGCGAATTTATAAAAATAGTATTAATTTCAGGCTAGAAGAAGCACCCAAGACATTTTTATAATCGCTTTAAAGGTTGAGGGGAATGGTTAGGACTAGCAAGAAAGTTTGGGTTATCGTTTTGGCGTTTGTCATTATGGCAATTGTAATTGCTATATCTTTAATGCTTGCTCTAAATCTTGGGTATGTTTATTCGCCAACTCATGCAGATCAGCTTATAAAAGAAGGAGAACTTTGTGAATTAACCATTGAATATAATGGTGCTAATGGCATGCCAGAAAAAGAAGTGAAGTATATTGAGGCGTTTTCTTTATATACTTTCCCAAAAGTTGAAAAAGATGGTTATAAGTTTTTCTGTTGGTTTTGTAATTTTGTTTCTTACCAAGAATCTGTTCCAATTTATGCTAAAAAGATAAGAGCAATCGCTCAATTTGAAAAAGATTATTCTTCAATTGATTCGCCATGCGCTTTGTTTAGTGCAAATACTACATACGAAAAATACGAAGTCGGAGAATATAGCGATATAAATCAAAAGGTTGTTGACGTGTATGTTGATGGTGGATATGGCGTTTCTATTTTCGAAAAGAAAGATTTTAAAGGGAAACAAACGAATATATATTATCAAGGGAACTTTTCTGGAAAAGTAGGCTCAATGAAGGTATTTAGAATCGATACAAAAAGCGTAACTATTCCAGATCTTTCAGATAATACAAAAGCAGAGTTATTAAAAACATATGCTCCAAGGCTATGGTGGGATGAAAATGAAAAATATTATGCATCTTCTGTTGAATTTGCTTTGCAACATTTAAAGAGAGAACTATCGCCATATGGGTATATGGGAGTAGTTGAAGGCGTGGATTCTCCAACATATAAAGAAGAATATTTCTTCGGCGATAAAGATAACATGAAAGCCTATGGCTTTATAGTAGAAAAAGAATATAAATATATTGATTTATGCTATTACATTTATTTCCCTTACAACAAAGCAAAAGAAGTATTAGGTATGGAGTTTGGAAACCATATTGGTGATTGGGAGCATGTGATTGTTAGACTTTTAGTTGAAGAAAATTCTGGAGTTTTAAGCATAACGCCTATATTTGCTCAATATGGTATTCATAGCGAAAGATTATATATCCCTTGGAATGAGCTTCCAAGATTTGAAGAAACACACCCATTTGGCTTTATTGCAAATGGAAGTCACGGTATATGGCCAAATGCAGGCAAGAATGTTTATAAAGACTTGTTCATTATAAAGCTTTCAGATATTTGCTCAGAAGGTGAGAATTGGGATTTATGGGAAGGAAGCAATTTAGAGACATATTCATATGATGCAAAAACATGGACAGGAAAAGGTATTGGGGAGTCAAATTGGAATACTTGCTTTGACCATGATTTTTATAATAGAAAATCTAATTCGCTTGTAAGATGGGGCAACTTTGGGTATGAATACCCAATACAAGTATATGCAAGGCTACAAAATGCACCTGAAGGCCCAACTTGCAAAAAGGGTGTTTTTGATTATTACACAATAGATACAAGATTCTATTATTGATTAAATCCTATTTCTTTTTCTTTCGAATTTCTGCAATTTTTAAAGCTGCAGCTTTGTCTATAACTTCGATTCCATTTTGTTCTGCAATTTCCGCAATTTGAAGAAGTGCAGCTTTCATAAATGGCCTTGGAATTTTTACATATAATTCGCAAGCTTCTTTTGTGAATTTCACTTTTGTATCTAATCTTTCGGCACAATACATTACGCTATCTACATCGCAAGCGTTAGATGCTGCGATTGCTTCAGATGTTGGTAATATGCCCTTGAATTTTTTATACCAAAAGTTCTTGCTATCATGATATCCATAATCTACTGGAACGTTAGGGAATGATGTAGCTTTTAGTCCATTTTTTAGATTATTTGCATATTTTTCTTCCATTAAAATCTTGTCTATTTTTAATATGAAGTGGCATCCAAACTTTGATGTGATTCCATTGAAGTTATTATATGGTCCTTCAACTCCTTCTAATTGGCCAATTTTTTCTTTTGCTTTATATCCATCATCAAGGCTATCATCCCATGTACATTCGATTACTTGATAAGCATCCTTTAGAATCAATGGTCTTTCACCTTCAGCTTCGCCTTTAATCAATTCAAAATTGCAATTCTCCATCTTTTCTTTTGGAGTCTTTCCAGGGAAACCTAATCTTACTGCTTCTTTGAAATATTTTCTATCGTCTTTGATGAAGTTCAAAGCGCACTTGCCATTCTTAAGAATGTTTTGTGCGGTATTTGATGAATTTCTGCATTCTAAAAGCATTGCATAATAGTCTTTCCCAGCAATGTAATAAGGGAATACAAGAGAATAGCTTCCGCATGTTGTCATGCCATCGTCACAAAGTGTTGTTATGATAACAGTTGGCATTGGAAAGAATAAATTGTTTTGGTAGAAATTGTCTACAGGTTTAATTGATTTGAAATTTGCCATATAATCCTCCAGTAAAAATCTTTAGTCGTTTGCATAATAATATTACCATCAAATAAGGTGTTATTCAATGTAGCCTTTTTGTGAAATAGCAATCTGAATAAAATAAAGATTGTTTATATTAATCACAATATATTTTACGAGAAATATACATTCTATATAGTTCTTTATAGTTATTTTTAATATGCGATTGTTATTTTATTAACAAGAGGTGCCCTAAATTTAATAAACAAATGTCTATAAGTAGAGCCAAGTTGAAAAGAATTGTTTATTTTAATTGCTACATAAGGTCATCCCATTATTTCTAAAACACGAGCCATACAAAAATAGTTTTTAAGTGGAGGGGTTATAAGTATGCGAAAACTATTTATTATTTTAGTTGCAATATTAATTGCGACGCTTTTGGTTTTCAGTGCTTGTTCAAGCACAGATGATTTCCAAACAACAATCAAACTACATGAGTATTTTGTAGATGAGGAATTGCCAGAGATTAGCATTAATACAAAAAATGGTATCTCAATTTCTGATTCATCTTTAGTAATTCCTGATGAACACAAAGGACTTGCAGGTGAAGTAAAAGTTTATGACTATGTCAAAGCAACAATAAGCGTTTCTAAGGCAGGCGAGTTCAATTTAGACAATGTCGAGGGTAAAGTTAAAGTTAGAGGTAACTATACATCTACATATCCTAAAAAGCCTATTAGAATTAAGTTCTCAGAAAAGCAATCACTTGTTGGTTTAAATAATGGTGTAAAACTAAAGAGCTGGGTATTGCTTGCTGAATATAAAGATACAAGTATGTTGAGAAATAGCGTAGCTGCATACATCGGTAATTCTTTACTTGAATCAGAAGGATATTATTGTACAGACTTTAGATTAGTAAAAGTTTATATGAATGGCGCATATGAAGGCTTATATGTTGCAGTAGAACAACAACAAGTTGATTCAAATAGAGTAAATATTCCAGAGGCAGAAAAGACAACAAGCGTAAAGACGGGATATATGCTTGAATATGACGGATATTATTTCAATGAAGCTCCAATGCAACAATTTACGATTAATTACGATACAATAAGCCATCTTGATGGAACTACATTTAATGCTACAACAAATGGCAGAAGCTCAAAGGGATTCTCAATTACAAACGATCTATATGCAAATGACGAGGAAGATCCAGATGTTGTAGAAGCTGTTCAAGAAGCACAACGCGCATTTGCTCAAAAGTGTGTTCAAAACATTTGGAACGTTTTATATGATGCAACTAATGTAGATCACACATCTAGCCCATATCACACAATTAATGGAGATGGGGATTATGTTGAAGATGCTTCAATTAAATCTGCACAAGAAGCTATTGAAAAAGTCGTAGATACAAAGAGCTTAATAAACATGTATATATTACATGAAATTTGCCAAGATTATGATATTAGTTTCTCATCATTTAATTTCTCTTTAGATATGAGTGAAGAAGGGAACAAAAAGCTTACTTATGTTGCGCCATGGGATTTTGACTATTCAATGGGATACAATCCAAACGATGGTGGTCGTGTACCTGCTACAAAGGGTGGTTTAAAAGATAAGGATAAACTTATCCAAGAAGGAAAGGTTGAAAACAATCATTTCACAGTGGATGCTGTTATTTCTCCAGAAGATTTTGAGTTTACAAATACAGAATTCTTGTATGCTGCAAATACAAACAATCCTTGGTTCGTTGTTTATACAAATCAAGCATGGTTCTGGCAAATGGTTAACGATAGATTCGTAGAAGCTGAAAGAACAGGAGTATTTAGTGGCGCTGTTAATATGGTTAATACTCTATCTGATAAATATGTTGATGCATTTGCAGAGAACTTTGAAAAGTGGGATGCAATTATAAGCGGAAGAGAAAGAGTAGATATCAACATGCAACCAATTGCTGGATATTTTAGAACTCAAAAGCAAGCTGCTACATATCTAGCTGCATGGTTAAATGCAAGATGTGCAGGACTAGGCGTTGCTTTAAAAGAGCAAGCAAAATAAAGAATAACTTACAATTTGATACGATACCTCCAAAGTGGACACTTGAAAAAGTAAAAACTTTGGAGGTTTTTTATGGAAAGTTTTGCATGTTTAATGCAGTTAAACAGATGATTAAGAAAAGAAAATGCGAAAAGCGGGACAATTTGACCCGTTTTTATTGAAATATTCGGGACAATTTGACCCGTTTTATTGAAATTTACTGCAAAATGATGTATTATATGGTTGCAAAGGAGAACTTAAAATGAAAAGATTCGTTGAAAATGTTTTAAATGAATGGATTACTAATAAAGATAAATCTGCATTACTTGTAGAAGGAGCTAGGCAGGTAGGTAAAACATATAGTTTAAGAAACGCGTTACAAAATAATAATATTTCATATTATGAAATTAATTTTTTGGATCGTCCAGACATATTAGAACAAATTAAAAATCTAAACGATGTGCAAGATATAATTTCAAAACTAGAGTTATTAGCCCCAACTCCGCTTACAAGGGGGGAGTCAATTATATTCTTCGATGAAATACAAGAATTTCCTGAAATAATAACTAAGATTAAGTTTTTGGTTGATGAAGGTAGTTACAGATATATTCTTAGTGGCTCTTTATTAGGGGTGGAATTAAAAGGGATTAAATCAGTCCCTGTTGGATACATGAAAACAATTAGAATGTATCCTATGACTTTTAATGAATTCATTATTGCTGTTGGAATGAAAGAAGAAACTGTAGAATATGTGCACAATTGTTTCAATGAGAAAAAAGAAGTCGACAAAATTATCCATGATAAAATGATGCACTTGTTTTATCTATATTTGATAGTAGGAGGAATGCCTGCTGCTGTTCAGAAATTTTTAGACACAAAAAATTTGTATGAAGTAGATAAAGAGCAAAAGAGTATTATTAATTCATATAAAGCAGATTTTTCTAAATATGAATCTAATGATAGAAAGTTAAGAATTATTTCTATATATGACAATATACCTTCTCAATTAAATAAGCAGAACCAAAAGTTTATATTCACATATCTAAATAAAGAACTAAGATTTGAAAGATATGAGAACAGTTTTTTATGGTTAAAAGATGCTGGGGTCGCCTATCCTGTGTATATTGCGAATGAAGCTAAGAGCCCATTGGTTATTTCAAAAGATAAAAATTCATTCAAATTATTCTTATCAGATGTCGGATTATTAACTTCGTGCTATCCATTTTTTGTAAGAGAGGAAATAATGGCAGATACAAACAACGAGTATAACAACGGGGCATTGTTTGAAAATTATGTAGCTCAAGAACTATATGCAAATAACGTAATTCCATATTATTATAAAAGTTCTGATGTTGGAGAAATAGATTTTCTTGCCGAAATAGATGGTTCAATTGTGCCAATTGAGGTTAAATCGGGGAAAGGATATCAAACACACAAAGCTTTAGATAAATTAAACGCCAAGTATTCAAAAACGCTGGCAAATGCAATTGTGCTTTATGCGGGGAACACTTTAGCGAAAAAAGGTATTTTTTATATGCCAATCTATATGGCAGGTTACATAAAAGAATCTGAGGTTAAACAATTTATTGTTTCTCTTGATATATAAAAAATAATTATTTTGTGAACAATAAATAATCTCATCGAAAAAAGTTTTGTATACTAACCAGTAGTGCGCTTGAGACCCTAATGGCGGAGAGCGCGAGATTTGAACTCGCGGTACGATTGCTCGTACACAGCATTTCGAGTGCTGCACCATCGACCACTCGGACAGCTCTCCGCGCGTATAAAGTATATAATATTTTGGTCGTATTAGCAATTACGAATTGGCTTGGATTTTTGACATTGCAATTGCAAAGTTATATATATTTAGAACAATTATAGCAAGAGCTATTATTCCACCAGCGATAATTATTATTTTCCCAACAAGAGAACTCCATATATCGTCAAAAGAAATAATATCGCCATTTAGTATTTTATTTAATAAACCAAAAGAATTCTTGCCTAAAGAATCTAGTTTGAAGTATTTCAAGACTTTTTCGAAGTTAGATTTTTGAGCATCGCTACTAATTTCTGTTACATGTTCCATCATTAATTCATCTAAAGTGTATTTCGATGCGCTTGTAACAAGGCCATTATCAGCTGCTATAAAAGCATCATAATCAATATCGCTATTTATAGCATTTACCTTCCCATAGAATGTCATGTATGCGTATAAGTCTAAGTTATAGTTATCTCCAGCTATAGCATCATAGGTGGCGTCATTTTCTATTAGCGGAACTTCTTCTTGATCTAACCAAGTAATATCGCTAGAATCTGTTTTTGACCATCCTTTCATTATGTATAGGGCATATTCTTTTCCCAAAGTTAGTGAGCCAACACGAATAGCATTATGGTTTTTCCCAATATATCCAGATATAAAGTTTGGTATATCAATTGGCTCGCCTTTTGCACCTTTTGAAACAAAAACTAGGTTTCCATTAACATAGAAGTTTACATTGTAATGTAAGTAGATTCTTATATAAGATATTTGTTTGTCAGTGTGGGCATATAACATTCCATCGTTTGTGTAAACTTGAATTTCTTCATTATCGCTTGAATAAGCTTTATAAGAAGTTGATCCTGTTTGTTTAAAATAGTAGGGAAGTTGCTTTGTATCATCTTGCATGTCGCCAAGGAAGTATTCGTTTAGCGAGTCAATATAGTAAGGCATAGAACCAAGAAAGATGTATTGAGGTGTATCTTTGTCTACATCAAAGAAATATACATCCAAATATAGCATCTCTTGCCAACTTGGAAAGAATGTTATATCGGAAGCCACAAAAGAGGAAGAATAAACAGTTTGAGTGCATTCTTCATCTAAATACCAACCAGCAAACATATACCCATCTTTTAAGGGCTCTACATCGTTTTCAAGAAGATCAGCTCTTTTTGTGTAGTAATTAAACAGCTTATCGCCATCGTGTAAATATACATCGGTTTCTAATGCGTAAGATATTGAATAAATTGTTGGCGTTTCATATTTTATATATGAAGGGACTCCATACGACTTTATAGAGGCGATTTTGCCGTCATTTTCGTAATATGGGATAATTTCTCCATTTGTGTTGTATACATGATATTCATAATCTGTGTGATATGAAGATAAATCATTGAAATTGTTTGAATAGTAATAGTCGTATTCATCTTCATAATAATCTATGGTTAAAACTATATCTTCATATACTTCAAAAAAATCAGTATATTTGTAAGTTGCATTAATAGAATATATTGGGCTCCATTTTGCATATAGTGTTATGTCATGTGGCGTGAATGAAGATGTATATGGAGTTTGTGTATATTCTTCATCTAAATACCAGCCCATGAATTTTGCATTATCTTTAGTGGGGGTTACTGTATTTAAGCCCAGATCCGCTCTTTTATAGTAATAAGCATAGGGAGTTGGCGACATAGGAAGAGCGCCGCCGAAACAGTTATAACTAATAGTAAAGAACGGATCTGAAGCTACCCGAATAAACGATGGAACACCAGAAGATGAGGTTGTAAAATATCCAATCTCGTCTTGCTTGACATCTAAAGCTACATTTGATGATGTATAAATCGTGTAACTTGAATGTCCTGAGACCATCGTAGAGACAGAATCTAGATTCTCATAATAATATGAATAAAAATTATAATAACAATTTATATATGAAACCGTATCGTCAATAGCATTATAAAAGTCTGTATACAAATATTTTACTGGAAGTGAAATATATGGAGTAAATTGTGCATACAAAGTTAAATTGCCAGATAAAGTTGCTGGCTTTACTTTGTCTATGTAGTTAGAATATCCAGAATCTTTAAACCATCCTAAAAATTTATATCCAGCTTTTGTAGCAGGTTGTAGATAAAATGCGCTATCTGTAGATTGAACAGATGTTGGATTAGATGGGCTATTTGTACCTCCATCTAAAACATATGTTATGTAATATGTGTTTGCTAAAGAAACGGGGATTGTATCGTTTGCGGTTAAGATTTCATCTTCTGCGCTTGCGATGTTCCTGTCGCATGCAATCAAGAATATAGATATGGTTAACACACCTAAAAATAGAACAATTAATATCAAGAATAAATTTTTATATATATTATTATTCATTTTGTCTAAAAAAACTTGTCATGGTTTCTGTAGAGGAAAACTACTAAATAACCACCATGACAAGCCATAGGGAGACATTTTTGTTCATCTAAATACTCTAACTCGGGTATTCATGGTTACATTTTAACCCTACTTAGAGTATTTGTCAATAATAAAATCAAACATTTTTATAAAATTGTGTTAAAATGATTACAAAATTACGAACAAGCATAGGGAGAATATATGTTCGGCGAGAGATTAAGAGCGCTAAGGAAGGCACGCGGCCTTAGCCAGGAAGAATTGGGTGAAATGACTCAATTGGGTCAGAGTAACATTTCCGCGTGGGAAAGAGGCGGAAGGTTGCCGCTACCAGATGGTTTGATTAAGTTAGCGTCATTTTTTAATTGCACAATTGATGAGCTATTAGGTTTTGATGCTAATGAAAAAACTGAAGATTTGCTATTTGTAGAACAAAAGTATTTATCGTTAAAAGAAGAAGATAAAGAAAAAGTAAAAATATATATTGAATCTTTAAGTTAAATTAATGTATATTCTTTAATATATACGAAAAAGCTAGAAGGAGATTAACTATGAATACTTCTAAAATGAAGGCACAACTTTGGGACAAAACCCAATATTTTTTGTCAAACTTTTATGATAGAATGATGAACTATGCAATTTTTTATGATGGTGAATTAGATATAGATATTATTAGAAAGTCTGTTAAGGCTGTAGTAGATAAAGTTCCAGCTTTACATTCTCAATATAAACCT
The DNA here is from genome assembly GCA_015055975.1 of Clostridiales bacterium. Lineage (GTDB taxonomy): Bacteria > Bacillota > Clostridia > Christensenellales > UBA3700 > UBA3700. The sequence goes on from SVHF01000002.1 coordinate 27,025, forward strand.
AATTGGATAAGACCATATTGGAAGATAAGAGATGATTATACTCTTGAAGAGATGGCAGATTTTGAAGAAGTTGAAGATTTGGAAGCTGCTACAACTGAGTTTTTGATGGGTGAAGTAGATAATAACAATAAGCTTCAATTCAAATGTAAGGTATTTAAATCAAAAGGTAAGTGTTCTTTTGCTACAATAGTTAATCACCAATGTTTCGATGGTAGTGATTATAAATATTGTATGTTTAAAATTGTAGAATATTATAATGCTTTTAAGAGAGATGGAAATATAGACAAAGTCGTTTTCAAACAAGGTCCAAGAGATCTTTCTCAACTATACGACAACATGGAAGAAGAGGCTGCTAAAAAAGCAAAAAAATTATATAGCAATCCTACAAAATCTGGTATAAAAACAACGTTTAGATTTACAGATGATAAAGATTGTAAAAAGCGTCTTATCATGAAGATGATTCCAAAAGAATTGTTTGAAAAAGCTAAGGCAAAAGGTAAGGCAACAGGCGCCTCAATTAACGACGTTATGCTTACAGCATACTTTAGAGCTTTGGTTAAGGAAATCGGATGCAAAAACGATGAGCCATTAAACATTACTTCAATGATGGATTTAAGACGTCATATGAAGAATGGAGACACTATTGGTGTTACAAATATGACAGCATTTATGCCATGTAAATTAAGTGAAGGAATAGGTGGCACATTTGAAGATACTTTAGCTCGAGTTCAAGAGCAGACTTTAAAGCAAAAACAAGATAGTGTTACTGGACTTTATGGCCTTCCTTTATTAGGACTTGCATATAAAGTATTTTGGATTGATTGTCTTGCAACTTTTGCAATAAAACTTGGATATGATAATCCATTAATTCAAATGAGTAATTTAGGTATTTTAAAAGCAGAAGACGTAGATTTTGATGGATGTCATTTCTATGATTGTATAATGACAGGTGCTGTTAAATATAAGCCATATTTCCAATTCACTTGTGTAACAAGAGAAGGGAATATGAAATTCTGCGTTGCTGAAAGATGCTCAGATAAAGACGAACAATTAATTAGAGGCTTTTTTGACGATATGGAAAAAGAGCTTGAAGGTTACGTAAAAATATGAAGATCTTGTTCGTATGTTCATCAAACATCTGTAGAAGTCCATACTGCGAGATGCTATTTAGTAGAATGATAAAAGAAGATGAAAAGCTTTCTCTATCAATAGAGAAAGTATCTTCTGCTGCTGTTCTAAATCAGTCATTCAAAATTCATCCAAAAGCAGTGTTGGCTCTAAAGCGTGAAGGCTTTTCGGAAGAAGAAATCTATAGCCATAAACCTCGCTTTAAGTGGTTGGCTTGGAAAGACTTTAAAGAAGCAGATTTAATTATTGGGATGAACAACGCAAATAAGGTATTTACTCCACTAATGTTTCAAAAGAAATTTAAGACATTATCTGAAGTTGCAACAGGAGAGGATGTATTTATCCCAGATCCATGGCTTATGAAGGACATAAATGACTACTATAAAGTTATGGACATTATAAAAGACTATTTGATAAAATTCGCGGCCAAATTGAAAGGCCAAAACTAACTAATCTATTTTTATATAAAAAAGCGTATATGGACATACGCTTGTTTGTGTGTTAAAATAATAAAGTAAATTAATTTCTAAAGGTGAACGGTAGATATGGAAAAAATAGCAATTATTGATGTAGGCTCGAATTCAGCACGTTTGGTTATCGTAGATATTTTAGAGAACGGATTTTTCCAAGTTGAAGATCAACTAAAAGAGACTTTAAGATTAGCGCAAGATATGGAAGAAGATGGTTTCATTCAACCAGCTAGAATTGCGCAAACTGTAAAGACTCTAAAGATGTTCTCAAGACTTTGCGATGCGAACAAAATTGAACGTGTTTATGCTTATGCTACAGAAGCAGTTAGAAAAGCTAAAAACCAAAGAGGTTTTTTAGATGAAATTGAATCTTGTACAGGAATCAAGTTAAAAGTTTTGGAATATGAAGAAGAAGCTAAGCTTGTTTACCAAGGTGTTATTAACTCATTGGATATTCCAAGAGGTTTAATTGTGGATATCGGCGGCGGTAGCACACAATTCATTTACTACAACAGAAAAAATCTATTACAATTTACAACATTGCCACTTGGCGCTGTTGTAATTACAGATATGTTTAAAAATTCAGGAGCAACTCCACTTGAAAGATCTCAAGCTATGGAAAAATATGTGCTTCAAGAATTAGAAAAATTACCATGGTTAAATGAAATCGCACCAGATACAAAACTTATCGGTGTAGGTGGTTCATTCAGAAACATTGGTAAGATCTCTAGAATGTTGAAGAAATATCCATTATCAATGGCACATAATTATCAAATCCCAGCTCAAGAATTTGATAGCATTTTCAACAACATAAGAACACTAGAACTTTCTAGCACAATGAAGATTAAAGGATTATCATCGGTTAGAGCAGATATCTTCCCAGCTGCACTTTCAGTAGTTAGTGCAATTATGAAGAAGTGCAAGTTTGATGAAATCGTTATTTCTGGTTGTGGTTTAAGAGAAGGTGCAATGTTCAAATATGCAGTTCCATCAACTAATGAAAAACCAATTAACGATGTTGTTGGACATAGCATTTATTCATTGTTGAATTTCTTTAATGCAAATATTGAACATGCTGAGCATGTTTATGAATTATCTATGCAACTATATAAGCAATTAAAAGTACTTCACAAATTGCCAAGACAATATGTCAAAGTATTAAGAGTTGCAGCGCTTTTACATGATACAGGTACTCGCATTAAGTATTATGAACACCAATTCCATTCAGCATATATCATTTTGAACTCTAACCTATATGGAATTTCTCATAAAGACTTAGTTATGAGTGCATTTGTTGCATCACTTCATAGAAAGGGCGAAATCAATATGGCAGAGCTTATGAAATATAAAGATATGCTATCTGCTGAAGATGTAGATGCAATTATGAAGATAGGTGTTATCGTTAGAATTGCAGAAAGCTTAGATAGAAGTATGAGCGGATGCGTAACAACAATTCTATGTGACGTTTTAGGTGATAGCGTTATCATGAAAGTTGAAGGCGATGGCGATTATTCTCTTGAAATTAAAGATGCTTTAACAGCAGTAAGTGAATTCAAGAGAGCTTACAAGAAAAACTTACAAATACTATAAAAATTTGTATGTGATAAGGGCGGAAAGAGGATGCAAATATTGCATCCTCTTTTTGTGTGCGTTGCATTTATTTTATACGCGTGTTAAAATAAACTCGTAATATATTTTAGGTGGTTATATGGGGATTAAAAATATCGAATTTGAAGCAAATCAAGGAAATGCGGAAGCACAAGTAAAACTAGGACGTATTTATTTGAGCGGCCTTGGCGTTGATGTTGATTACAAAAAGGCTCATAATTGTTTTGTAAAAGCTGCCAAAGCTCAAAATGCTGATGGCTATGCTTATCTTGCTTATACATATGCTCTTGGACTTGGCGTTGAAAAGAACGATGAGAAGGTAGTTTCTTATTTCCAAAAAGCTAGTGAACTTAATGATGATTATTCTTCATTTGCATTAGGCTTCATCTATAGAAAGGGTTTATTTGGCGTTGAGAAAGACGAAGCACAAGCTTTAGAGTATGTACAAAAAGCTTCAAATAACAATTTTGGCCCAGCAAAATATGAATATGCATTCTTGTTAGAAAAACAAGCAAATAAATTAAAAAAGAGCAATGATGCGCAAGATGTTAAAAAAGCGGACGAGATGAAAACGCAAATTATTGCGTTATATAAAGATTCTGCAAATTCTAATTATGCTCCAGCTCAATATGCTTTAGCTGTAAGACTTTTAAAAGAAAACAATCCTCAAAAAGATGTAGAGGCTTTCAAATATTTAGAATCAGCAAAAGAAGGCGACTATGCGCTTGCATATTATGCGCTAGCAACTCTATACGATGAAGGAAGAGGCTGCGAACAAGATTTCTATAAGAGTTTTGAATATTATGAAAAAGCCTATGAACTTGGCTATAAAAAGGCAGTACTAGATATTGCCAATGCATATATTTATGGACTTGGCTGTAAGCAAAGCTATAAATCAGCATTAGATGTTTGTAGAGACGCTGTAAATGGTGGTATTCAAGAAGCCAACTATTTTGCAGGTATGTGTTTTGAATACGGCTTGGGCGTTGATCAAGATTACGAAAAGGCAATTGAACTTTATGGGTATGCATCTTATTCATATTTCCCAGCAACAATAAAACTTGGACAAATATATGACCCATATTATGGAATTGGCGCCGATGAAGTAGGAGCAAGAGAAGAATACGAACAAGCTGCTCAAAACGGTTCTATTGATGGTATGGCAGAAATTGCGAAACTAGATTTAGATAAAGATGAAGAAACACACCTAAAAGAATTAAAAAATTATGCAGATATGGGGTCAGCTGTTGCTAACGAAGTTCTAGGAACTTTATATAAAGACGGAAAATGCGTAAAGCAAGATGCAACAAAGGCTCTAGAATATTACAAGAAAGCTTCAAAGCTTGGCTCAGATAAGGCAACAAAAGAAATTATTGAAATTGCTAAAGCAAAACAAGATAAAGCACTTGAAGAAGCATATACAGATAGAATCTCTTTGCTTGGTTCTCCAAAAGGATATTTTACAAGAGCAAAGGTTTTATTTGAAGAAGGGGAAACAGAAAGATCTGCTTTTTGGTATGCGATGGGTGGACTTGCTACTCAAAAAGAAGAAAACAAGCAAAAAGCAGTAGAAATTTTGAAAGAAAAATTCAAAAAGGATGCAAGCGGTGCTTGGGGAAGCGCAGAATAATGCAAATAATCCTCGCATCTCAATCTCCAAGAAGAAAGGAACTTTTAAAAGAAATATTTGATGTCTTTGATATCATGCCACAAGATGTTGATGAGGATGTTAAAGAAGATAATCCTATTGAACTTGTGAAAGAGCTTGCTCTAAAGAAGTTAAACAACTTGGATGAAAAATATAAAGATGCGCTAATTATTAGTGCAGATACAATAGTGTGGTTGAATGGAAAATTGTATGGAAAACCACACACAATAGAAAAAGCAATAGAAACTTTACATGCACTATCTGGAACAATACATCACGTATTTACTGGCGTATGTATTGCATATAAGGGCGAAAGACATGTGTTTGTTGATGAAGCAAAAATAGAATTTCGTAAATTAACAGATGATGAAATCGTAAAATACGTTTACGACAAAAAGCCACTAGATAAAGCAGGCGCTTATGGAATCCAAGATGGAGATATGGTAAAGGGATATGAAGGAAGTTATTCAAATATTATGGGGCTTCCTGTTGAAAGATTAAAAGAGGAATTAAAAAAGCTAGGAGTCATATAATGAGAAGCATTCAACTAGTAATAGATATTGGGAGCAAGTTTACAACAATTTCGCAACAAGGAAAGGGCTTTGTTTTAAAAGATGCCTCATTGGTATTTATCGAAAACAAAAACAACAAAATAAACCTTATTGAAGTTGGTAGAGGTGTTGCAAGTTACATTGGTCAACAAAGACCAAATGAACAAGCAATTTATCCAATCAAGGAAGGAACAATCTATCATGAACGTGCTGCCGTATTGATGTATAGAGCTTTTTTAAATAAGATTGCTGGCGAATCATTATTTAGACCAAAGATAAAAGCAATTGCTTGTGTATCTTGCGGTTTAACAAATACAGAAAAACACGATATAGAAAAGGTGCTAACTCAAGCTGGTGTTTCAGAAGTAGTAATTTTAGAATCACCACTTGCTGCATATGCAGCTGTTGCCGATGGAAGCGCTCGTTGTATCGTAGATATTGGTGCATCAAAAACAGAAGTGGCAATAGTAAATAGACAAGGTATTGTTGCAGGATGTTCTTTGAACATTGGTGGTAATTCATTCAACCAAGCAATTATGGATTACATTTTGGATGAAAAGCGTTGTAGATTAGCTCCAGAGAGGGTTGAGAAATTGAAAAAGCAATTGGCAACTTTATCAGATAGTGAAAACTTTGCTGTAAATGAAGTCGTAACAGAAATTGGCGCTGGAACACAAACTCAAATTCAAATCCATTCTTCAGAGATTAAAAAAGCTCTAGAGCCATATGTTGCAAAGATTTGTACAACTATCTTGTCAATTCTATCTCAAACTCCAGAAAATCTAGTTGATGAAGTTACTGCAAATGGTATTCTTCTTTGCGGCGGTTCATCAAGAATAAATGGGCTTTGTGAATATATTGCAAATGATGTAGGATTGATGGTAGCACGTGCAGAAAATCCAGAAAACATAATTGTTAATGGTGGTATGTACTTTATTGAGCACAGAGATCAATTAGCAAATCTATTGAATGTCGTAAATTTAAAATAAGATGTTTGTTGGCGTAGATATTGGTGGAACTAATACAAAGATAGGTATTGTAAGCAAGCTTGGACGCGTGGTTGCAATGTCTTCTTTTAAGACAAGATCACCAAGGGAGCCACAAGATTTTGTTAAAGAGATTTTTGCAAACATTGAAAAACTTCTTCATGCAAACGACATCCAATTAGAAAATATTGAAGGCATAGGCGTAGGTGTTCCTGGCGTTGTAGATAATAATGGGGTTGTTGTTAATGCAACAAATCTTAAATGGAAAGATGTAGAACTTAAAGAGATATTCAAAGAATATACTACATCAAAAATAGTAATTGGGAACGATGCCGACTGTGCTATGCTTGCTGAATGGAAATTTGGCGGCGCTAAAGGCGCAAAGAACGCAATTTTGATAACACTTGGAACTGGTATAGGTTCTGGGATAATTTTGGACAATAAGCTTTATAGGGGCGCGCACGGGACAGGTTCAGAATGCGGGCACATGGTTATAAAGTTTGATGGGGAGATGTGTAGCTGCGGAAATAGAGGATGCTGGGAAGTGTATGCATCAGCTAAAGCTTTAACAAGAAGAACAGAGCAAGCAGTTATGCAAAATCCAAATGGGGTGCTAAGTAAAATAGTATCTCAATATGGTAGAGCGTCAGCTCATTCTTGTTTTGAAGGAGCAAGAAGAGGAGATAGTGTCTCACAAAATTTAATGAACGAATACATTGATTATGTAGTTTGTGGCCTTATTAACTTAACCCAAATATTTCATCCGGAGATGTTTATCTTGGGCGGAGGAGTTGCTAAAGAAGGACTAAATTTCGTGAAAGCAGTGGATGCTAAACTAAATGATTTTCTAAAGAAAAATAATTTTGAGCCAACGGTTTTAGTGAAAAGACCTGTACTTGAAAACAATGCAGGGATAGTTGGAGCTGCATCGTTGGCAATGGACGTATAGATGACAAATGAGTTAAAAGACATTTTGTTGCAAGTTGAAAGACCGGCAAGATACGTTGGCGGAGAATTCAATTTGCCAGACATGCAAAAGCAATGCAAAGAAAGAGTTTGTATGTGCTTTAGCGACAAATACGAAATAGGTATGTCGAATATTGGTATAAGAATCTTATACCATATGCTTAATGACATGGATGATGTCGTATGCGAAAGATGCTTTGCTCCAGATTTGGATTTAGCAAAATTATTAAAAGAAAAGAATATGCCTCTATTTTCAATAGAGACAAAGAAAGATTTAAAAGAATTTGATTTAATTGGTTTTTCTGTTCAATTCGAGCTTCAATATACAAATATTGCGTACATGTTTGATTTAGCAAACATTCCATATTATGCAAAAGATAGAGGAGAAGAATTCCCACTAATTGTAGCTGGAGGCCCTTGCTCTGTAAATCCTATGCCATATGCTGACTTTTTTGATGCAATATTAGTTGGAGATGGAGAAGTTAATTTAAAGCAAATTGTTGAATTACATAAAGAGCTTAAAGATCAACATTTAACAAAAGAAGAATTCTTAAAGATTGCCGTAGATAAAGTCGATGGTTTATATGTACCAAGATTTAAGAATAAAACAAAAAGGGCAATTATTCAAGATTTAGATAAAGCATATTTCCCAACAAAGATTTTGGTTCCAAATTGTGCAATTGTTCATGATAGATCAACGATTGAATTATTTAGAGGATGCGCAAACGGTTGTAGATTCTGCCAAGCATGTTTCTACTATAGACCAATAAGGGAAAGAAAGGTGGATACTTTAGTTGAATATGCAAAGCGTTTAATGGATTCAACTGGATATGAAGAATTGAGCTTATCTTCTTTGTCTACATCTGACTATTCAGGACTAAAAGAGCTTGTGGATAGGATTAAAAAAGAGGCAGATGAAAGAAAGGTTAAATTGGCTGTCCCATCTCTAAGATTGGACTCATTTGAAGCTGAGATATATGAAGAGCTAAATGGGGCTTCTTTAACATTTGCTCCAGAGGCTGGAACTCAAAGATTAAGAAACGTAATAAACAAGAATATTTCTGAAGAAAATATTACATCGGCAATTGAAGGTGCGATGAAGAATAACGTTAAAAACGTTAAATTGTATTTTATGATTGGTCTTCCAACAGAAACAAATGAAGACTTAGACGGCATTGCTAAGATTGCAAAAGAGGTTCTATGGCTTCACAAAAAGAGCGGAACATCAAAGATTATAAATATAACAGTTTCAACTTCAGTATTTATTCCAAAGCCTCTAACTCCATTCCAATGGGAAAAGCAAATTACTTTAGAAGAAATGGAAGCAAAGCAAAAATATTTGCAAGAAGCCTTAAGAATTAAAAACGTAAGATATAACTGGCACGATGCAAAGACGTCATATTTAGAGGCTGTATTTGCAAGAGGCGATGAAAAGTTGATGCCAGCAATCATTAAAGCTTATGAAAAGGGCTGCGTATTTGATAGTTGGAGCGAATGTTTTGACTTTGATAAATGGATGGAAGCATTTAAAGAATGCGGCATAAATATGGACGATTACACTGGTGCAATTCCAGAAGATAAAGTTTTACCTTGGGATGTAATAGATAATGGCGTAACAAAGGCATATTTATTGAAAGAAAAGCATTTGGCATATGAGGGAGTCACAACTCCAAATTGCATGGGTAAATGTAACGGCTGCGGTGCCTCAAAACTCGGGAGGTGCTTTGAATGATTATAGTAATTAAGCATGTAAAAGCAGGCGACTTTTCTTATGTGTCACACTTAGATACAATGGACGTGTTGCATAGAACCTTGAAACGTGCAAAAATAGATGTTAATTATTCGCAAGGTTTCGTAAAGCATATGTTAACATATGCAACAACTCCAATTCCTCTTGGAACTCAATCTGTTGCAGAATATTATTCTGTTGATTGTAACAATATAACTCCAGAAGAATTTTTGGAAAGATTTAATGAAAATGTACCACAAGATTTAAGAGCAGTATCTGCTGTTGCAAAACCAAAGAATCCAAATCTTGCAGGCAATGTCACAGCTTCAGATTTTCTTGTTAAGTGCAAAAATATTGTGCCTGTTGAAATTGAAGAAATAATGGACAAAGATTCTTATATGATTGACCTAACGAAAAAGGGAGAAATCATACAAAAAGATATTAGAGGTATGCTATTTAGCATATTTGTTGATGGTAAAAATCTTTGGATAAGAAGTGCTACAGGAAATACAAACTTGAGAATAGATTCCTTTGTAAAGCACCTTATTAAAGAGTATAATATTGAAACGACTATGAACGACATAACTAGACTTGCTCAGTTCGTTCAATTAGATGGAAAATTTGTAGGAGTAGACGATTATCTAAAACTATGAAACAAATTATTATCGCTTCACACCCAGCTAACACTCGCGTTTGCATCGTAGAAGATGGCAAATTAGTTGAGTTTTGGGTTGAAAGAGAAAGCACAGAAAGAATAGTAGGCAATATCTACAAAGGTAAAGTCATGAATGTATTACCAGGCATGGCATCAGCTTTTGTAAACATTGGTCTTGAGAAAAACGCTTTCTTATATGCAGGCGATATGATAGACGAAGATGGTTCTATTAAAGAAACAAATGGTAAGTTAAACGTAAAAGTTGGGGATGAAATATTAGTGCAAGTTGTTAAAGATCAATTTGGCAACAAGGGCGCTAGAATTTCAATGAATATATCTCTTCCATCTCGTGGATTAATCTTGATGCCTCAAATAGATTATGTGGGTGTTTCAAGAAAGCTTGAAGATACAGAACAAGTCAAAGAGCTTGTTGATTATGTAGAAAGTATAAGAAAACCAGGTCACGGATATATTTTAAGAACACAATCTACAGATTGTACTAAAGAAGAAATTTTAAGCGACGCGCAAGAGCTAGAATCTATCTGGGCAAAAATCCAAGATACATACAATCATTCATCAGCTCCAGCTTTAATTTATAAAGACGAATCTTTAGCAATTAGAGCCGTTAGAGATATGCTTCGAAGCGATGTTTGTGAAATCGTTGTAGATAGCGAAAAGGTGTATGAGGAATTAAAAGCTACATTCCCACACGTAGTTGAAGAAAATCCAAATCTATTCAAATTATATAACCATACAGAAAACATTGTTTATGCATACAATTTGAATTCTCAAATTGACGCTTTGCTTCAAAAGAAAGTAGAGATGTCTAATGGCGCATACTTAGTTATAGATAGAACGGAAGCTTTAACGGTTATAGACGTAAATACAGGAAAATACGTAGGACAAAAGCAATTATCTGAAACAATCTTTGAAACAAACAAGATTGCAGCAAAGGAAATTGCAAGACAATTAAGATTAAGAAATTTGGGTGGAATTATAGTTGTAGACTTTATCGATATGGATAAGCAAGAACAAATCGATACTGTTATGGCTATATTAAAAGAAGAGCTTGCAAAAGATAGAATTAAAACAACGCTTATTGATATAACTCCACTTGGATTAGTTGAAATTACAAGAAAGAAGACATCTTCAATGCTTGGCGATGTAATGTTACAACCTTGTCCATATTGTCATGGCGATGGATATGTATTTTCAGATGAGCATGTAGTTACAAAATTAAAGCAAGATTTGAATACAATATTCAAAAATCCAATGAATACTACTGTAATTATTGAGGTTGCTACATCTGTATTTAATAAGGTGTTTGCGTATAAATTATTAGAAAAAGAATGCGAAACGATTTGGAAAGATAAGAGAATTTATTTAGTTCCATCTCAAAGTTTGCATATAGAAAAGTATAAAATTCAAGCAACTAACGCAACTATTATCGATTTGCCAGATACTGCAAAGTTGCTATTCTAACGCATTATTATATAAATATTTATTTATTATATTTCGTTTGACACACTTTATTTGTTTTGTGTATTATAGACACTGAGCCGCGTGGAGAAGGTCTGAAGTTTTCGCATGAAACACCTTAACAGCGAGACTGGAGAGAGGAGGTATTAACATGTACGCAATCGTTACAACAGGTAATAAGCAATACAAAGTTGCTAAAGATGATATTATCAAGGTTGAAAAGCTAGAAGCTAATGTTGGTGATGTCGTTGATTTAGAAGTTGTTATGCTTAATGATGAAGGTAAGATTAAGTGTGGTAAGGACGCAGCTAAGGCATCTGTAAAGGCTGAAGTTGTAGCTCAAGACAAGGCTAAGAAAATTGTAATTTTCAAGTACAAGGCTAAGAAGAATGAGCGTAAGCGTCAAGGTCATAGACAACCATTCACAGCATTAAAGATTACAGAAATCAAATAATGACAACAATTACAATTAAAAGACAACACAATAGCATTATTCAAGTTGAGTGCAAAGGCCATACTGGATATGCAAGAAACGGCGAAGATATAGTATGTGCAAGTGTATCATCAATAACACAAACAGCAATGTTAGGATTATTGAATGTAGCAAAAGTAAAATTAAATAGCACAAAAAACGACGATCAAGGATATTTAAAATTTGAAATCGTAGGCGACTTGGATAAAGAGAAAAGACATGAATGCGATATGATTCTTGAAACTATGGTAGCAGGAATTAAAGATTTAGAAGATGGCTTTTCTAAGTACGTAAAATTGGAGGAAAAATAATATGTTTATTAATATTCAATTATTTGCTCATAAGAAAGGTGTAGGAAGCACAAAGAACGGTAGAGATTCTGAAGCTAAGAGACTTGGACCAAAGAAGTCTGATGGCCAACCAGTTCTAGCTGGCAACATCCTAGTAAGACAAAGAGGAACAAAGTATCATCCAGGTAACAATGTAGGTATCGGTGGAGATGACACACTATTTGCTCTTATCGATGGCGTTGTTAAGTTCGAAAGAAAGGGCAAGGATAAGAAGCAAGTTAGCGTATATCCAAAAGAAGCTTAATAGCGAAACAAAATAAGAAAAATTAAGCGAGCTGAAAAGCTCGCTTATTTCATATCTAGAACTTTTTAGATAACTCCAGCATATGATCACCGTGTTTTATCTCATCTTTTAATACTGATTCAACTTCAGGGAAGTCTTTAATTAATGGTTCATAAGATTTTCCTGCGTTATATTCAAATTTAGATATTGTTTTAAATACTAGCTTTTTACCAAGTATTGTCATTAAAAACACTACAGCATTTGCTTGTAGAGATTTTGGCTTTAATACAACCCCTGTTAGTTTATGAAATACAGAAGCGTGACATCCTTCATCTTTTGCAGCGTCTAAAATAACTGCTTTTATTTCATCATCTTTAATTTTCTTTGCTATTTTTTGATACATTAAAACAGCGTCTAATTCACCTTGTTGAGCATTAAGTAGTGTCTTTAAGGTTTTATCGTCCATACTTCACCTCGAATGATTTCTGGTATTAATATACTAAAATATGTGGAATTTGTAAAGAATGTTATTATTTTGCATATAAATGATACTATTTATTTCATAATATTGTTGAAAATGATACTAAAAAATGTTATTATAAACTTGTAATATATTATAAATAGTTATATTGACGCGTGAAATATATGCAAAAAATAGTAACAAAAGAACAAATAGAGCAAATTTTAGTATCATATGGCATAGGCAAAAAGCCTTTGTCAATGCTTCTTGGCTGGGGTGAAACTACTATTTGCAGATACTTAGATGGGGATACGCCAAGTGAGAAGTATTCAAATGTTCTTTTGAACATTTTCAATGATCCATATGCATATTTAAAAATACTAGAAAAGAATAAGGCAAATGTTACTGAACTTGCATATACAAAAAGTTTAAAAGCAACAAAAGATTATATAAATGAAATAAGATCAGAATTTGCTGAAGATAGACCTATCTCTGGTTTAGTAAGAGTCGCAGCTGGAACTATAAAGGTTACGGTTGCAGATATTGAAGCAAATAAAGCTGAAATTATAAAGCAAATAGATTTAGCATTTAATCGAGATGTAAAACTTTTAACATTAAATGAATTATGTTTAACAGGTTATACCTGTCATGATTTATTCTTACAAGATTTATTACTTCAAAAAGTAGAAGATGAAATTATAGAAATTGCTAAATACACAAGATATAAAAACATGGTTGTTATAATAGGTGCTCCTTTAAGAAAGGATGAGAAATTATACAACTGCGCTGTAGTTTTATTTAACGGAAAGATTTTAGGCGTTGTTCCAAAGATAAATATTCCAAATTACAACGAATTCTACGAAGTAAGACATTTTGTATCTGGACAAGGCATTGTATCTTCAGATATAGAGATTGGAACATTCAATGTTCCATTTGGTACAAATCTTTTGTTTAGAGATAAATTAAAGAAGGAATTTAAATTCGGCGTAGAAATCTGTGAAGATTTATGGGTTGCTATTCCTCCGTCTTCATATTTAGCACAAGCTGGAGCAACAATTATTGCAAACCTTTCTGCTTCAAATGAAGTAATTGGGAAGAGTGAATATAGAAGAGATTTAGTTTTAAATCAATCTGGAAGATTAGATTGTGGCTATGTGTATGCATCAGCAGGCGATGGAGAATCTACTCAAGATTTAGTATTTTCAGGACACAATATAATTGCTTCAGAGGGAAGAATAATAAAAGAAACAAAGCTATTTGAAAATAAACAAATAGTAGGCGAAATAGATTTAGAGCAAATTACACACGAAAGACAAAGAAAGAATACTACACAAGTTGTTACTCAAAACATTCAATATATAGATTTTGAACAAAAGATTGAGGATACAATTTTGCAACAAAGATTGGCTAGATTTCCATTCGTACCTCATGACGACAAAAAGCGTGATGAAAGATGCGATTTAATCCTTACTATGCAAGCAAACGGATTAAAGAAGCGTATAGAGCATATCAATTGCAAGAAGGTCGTAGTTGGATTATCTGGTGGATTGGATAGTGCACTTGCAATCTTAGTTGCAGCAAAGGCGATGGATTTATTGGGCAGAGATAGAAAAGATATCATCGCAATAACAATGCCATGTTTTGGTACGACGAAGCGTACAAAATCTAACGCCGAAATTCTTGCAAATGCTCTAGAGACATCATTTATGGATATAAATATATCCAATGCTGTAAAACAACACTTTATTGATATCGATCAATCGATGGAAAAGTTTGATGTAACTTTCGAAAATGGTCAAGCAAGAGAAAGAACTCAAGTTTTAATGGATATAGCAAATAAAGAAGGCGGAATTGTTTTAGGTACAGGAGATCTATCTGAACTTGCATTGGGCTGGGCAACATACAATGGTGATCACATGTCAATGTATGCAGTAAACGCATCTATCCCAAAAACTCTAGTTAGATATATTGTTAAATATTATGCGGATACTTGTGGAAACGAGGATATCGCTAAATCGTTATATGATATTTTGGATACTCCAGTATCTCCAGAGCTACTTCCAGCAAAGGATGGCAAAATAAGCCAAAAGACAGAGGATTTGGTTGGGCCATACGAATTACACGATTTCTTCTTGTATTACATAATTCGTTGGGGATTTGCGCCTAAGAAAGTATACGCGCTTGCAATTAATACATTTAAAAATGTTTACGATAAAGAAATTATATATAAATGGTTAAGAAACTTCTATTGGAGATTCTTTAATCAACAATTCAAACGTTCTTGTCTTCCAGATGGGCCAAAGGTAGGATCTGTTGTTTTATCTCCAAGAGGGGATTGGAGAATGCCATCAGATGCTAAATCATCGCTTTGGATGAAAGAACTAGATGAAATAGAGGTATAAGTTATGGAGTGGTGGATTTACTTGTTAATAGCGATTGGGGTATGCCTTTTAGGCATAATAGCTGTTGTTTTGATTAGAACAGCTATGTTCAAACCAAAAAAGCATAACTATGTAAAAAATACAGAAGAGATTGTCTTTGATAAACAAAAGAATGTTTCTAATTTACAAGAATTAATTAGATGCAAAACTGTTTCTTTTAGAGACACATCGCTTGAAGACGATAAAGAATTTGAAAAATTAGTAAATCTATTACCAAAGTTATATCCAAATGTTTATAAGGCTTGCACACTTAAAACATTTGATGGACGTGCACTTCTATTTAAATGGGAAGGAAAGAGCCATGAAAAGCCAACAGTTTTGATGGCACATTATGATGTAGTTCCAGTCGATGAACAAGAATGGTCAAAGCCTGCATTTGATGCAATTATTGAAAATGGTGAACTATGGGGAAGAGGTGCTGTAGATACAAAAGTTACTTTCAACGCAGCTTTATTTGCAGCAGATACATTAATTGCACAAGGATTTGTTCCAAATAGCGATATCTATCTTGCATTCTCAGGCGGCGAAGAAGTAAATAATGAGGGTGCATCAAATATTGTTAAATATTTTGAAGAAAACAATATTGAACTTGGAATGGTTTTAGACGAAGGCGGAGCCGTTGTTCAAAAAGTATTCCCGGGTGTAGATGAAAAGTGCGCTGTTGTTGGCATCGCAGAAAAAGGAATATTAAATCTAAAGTATACGGTTAAATCTGCAGGCGGTCACGCTTCAGCTCCAAAGAAAAATACTCCAATTCCAACTCTTTCTAATGCATGCATTAGAATAGAAAAACATCCATTTAAGATGCACTTATCTAAAGCAACTTTGGAGTTATTGGATGAGATAGGAAGGTATTCAAAGGTTTGGGCTTTAAGAATGGTGCTTGCAAATCTTTGGTTATTTAAGCCTTTACTTGGACTTGCAGGAAAACTAATTGGAGGCGAGATAAATGCGCTTTTAAGAACAACAGTTGCATTTACTCAATTCAAGGGATCTAACACGGAAAACGTTATCCCACCTGAAGCGACAATGGTTTCAAATATACGTATTAACTTAGATGAAAGCATAGATAGCACAATTGCATATTTAAAGAAAACAATTAATAACGATAATATTGAACTTTCTGTTATTAATGGCTCTAATCCATCTATTGTATCTCAATCTTCAGGAGACGCTTGGGACAAGATTGGAGCAGCAATTGTATCTACATGGGATGGATCAGTTGTTATCCCATATGTAATGCTAGCTTGTTCAGATAGTAGACATTACGGAAGAATTTCTGACAAGGTATACCGTTTTTCTGCTTGCGATTTAACAAATCAAGAAAGGGCAGGAATTCACGGAAATGACGAAAGAATCAGATTAGAAGTTGTAGAAAGAGCTACATCATTCTATATAAGACTTATAAAGAGTTGCTAGGAGGGAATATGCCACAAAGTTTAGTTTCAGTATGGATAATAGGCGCTGTAATAGTTGTAGCAGTTTTGGCTATGAGTATAGCGTTCCTAATTAAAGCTATAAAAAGAGGCAAAGCAATAGGTATGTCTAAAGACATAATAATGCAAGCAGTTAAATCTAGCGCAATATTCTCAATTGTTCCATCAATTCCAATAGTAATTGGTGTAGGTATTTTGATGACATTCGTTGGTATGGCAATATCTTGGATAAGATTGAGTGTAATTGGCGCTTTGCAATATGAGATATATGCACAACAAATAGTATTTTCTGAAGGCGGAGCTGCAGATAATCAAATGGTGCTAATTGCTACAGCTTTAACTCTAATGACAGTTGGTATTATTTCAGGTCCGATATTCAATGCTATTTTCTATAAGAAATATCAAAACACATTAGCAACATTACAAGAGAAAAATGAAAAAGCTATGAATGCAGTAACAGGAGCTTTAATGGGCGGTATGTTAGCTGGTATGACATCAGCAATAGTAGTAAATGCATTCTTCGCTTTAGGCGATCCAAAAACGGATGCTGCTGGAATCACAACATTTGGCGAAGTTACTTTGATAGCATGGGCTGCAAGTGTAGTAATAATGGCTCTTTGCGGCGTGCTTCTAAAGTTTGGTAAACAAAAGTGGATTGAAAACTATGCATTGCCTTTGGCAATGGTAGGCTCAATGGCCATAGCATATGCATGCACAGGATTATTTGCTTAAAAAGGAGGTCAATATGAAGAATTTATTTAAAGTTGCAGAAACTAGAGAAGAACATAACAACCAAATGCATAATATTGGCCGTATCTTTACCTTGATAACTCTTGGCCTTATATTACTTGTTCCTATCCTATTTTGCTTAGAAGCAAAAGTTACTCCAGATTGGTCACTATTCTTAAAGACATTACCAGCAATCGTTGGAGCATATTTTATCGTAGGTTTTGTTGAAGCTATATCTTATGCGCCACTTCTAGGCACCGGCGGACAATATCTATCTTTTATTACAGGAAATATTAGTAATTTAAAATTACCATGTGCAATCAACGCTCAAAACATTACAAAGTGTCAACAAGGTTCAGAAGAACAAGAAATAATAACAACTATTTCAATTGCTGTATCAAGTATTGTAACAACAGTAATAATCCTTATTGGATTAATACCACTAGCACTACTTCAAGAAAGCATTGTTGAAGCAGTGAAGCCTGTATCTCCATATGTAATCCCAGCAATCTTCGGCGGATTATTAGTAGCTCTTATGGCTAAGTATATGAAGATGACAGCAATCCCATTTGTTATCTGTATTTTAATATCTGTAATTACAAACATATTAGGAAGCGGATTGAATCAATCTGTAATGGTAATTGTAGGTATGGTAATAAGTGGCATATATACATTTGTAATGTATAAACTAAAAAAGATTTAATCGATTAATTCGTTGTAAACCTAAATTATTTTCGAAGTATGGAGGCCCTCGGACCTCCATATTTCATTGCAAAAAAAGAAGACGGCTTTGCCGTCTCCTTCATGATTCGTTTTATATTATAGAGCTTTCCAAATAGCTTCTGTTACTGAATCGTCATTGCAATCTGCATCTTTGTAGCTGTATTTGCATTCAGATTTAGCATTTGCTTCGCCTTGGTACATTTGAATCTTACCGCTCCATGTTTCATCAATCTTATATTCCTTTGGTAAACCACATTTCCAAACTTGGTATGTGATTTCGCACTTTGAAATATTTGCTGTTGATGTTCCGTTATCTTCGTTGAAGTAACTCATTGTATCGCCATCGCTATTAGCAACTGATGGATCAACTTCTACAAAGATTTCGTAATAATCACCTTTGTCTTCAATCTTTGCTGAAGATTTCTTAAATATTGCCTTTGGACTTGTAATATCTGCATTTGTATCTGCATCATAATCGTTTGTCATACCATCAACTAAAGATAAATAGTTGATTCTTGCTTCTTTGATGTTTGCAGAATCAGCAACTGTTTCAGCCTTTCCATAATTTGGACCTTTTGCCCATTTATCACAAGATAAGAAACCTGTAGTTGAATCATAAGTAATTGAGCTACTCTTAATTCTATAGATAGCTTCATCTTTAATGTATCTTATAGCAACTTTTCCTTCACCTGATACGGCGGCAACTTCTAAAGCCCCAAAGTTGTGGTTGTATGGAAGCTTTAATGTTGTATCATCTTTGATTTCTTGGTTTTGTCTTCTCATTCTTTGAACGATTAAAGTACCAGATTTTTCTCCTAAATTGGTTGTACCAATTTGGTTCTTAAAATATGAATATTGATGAGCTGTTGCCAAATTCTTTGTAGCAGCAAACATCATTTGAGCTGCGATTAAATTTTTGTCCTTTGAAGAATTGTATAAATCTTCTAAATCGTCTGCATCAAATACTAGTGCGGCTTGAATCTTTGTTTTAGATTCACAAGCTGTTGGATTTGTTTTGTATCCAGCTACCTTTTTGCTGAAATCAACAGAATCTGCAACGTCTCCGCTTTGGCTCTTAGCAAATAGATTAAATCCTAACATTGGTAGGATTACAAATAGGGCAACTAAAACAATTGCAGCAACACCAGCAACAACGCTTGATGTAATAATAGCAATTTTTGTACCTTTCTTCATTTTGCCTTTCTTTGCTTTCTTTGGAGCTTTTGCTTTTTTAGAAGGCTTTTCGTCTTCTTCTTCGAAATCTTCGTCGTCTAAAACTTCTTCATCGTCGATGACTTCTTCATCTTCATCAATGAATTCTTCTTCGTCTAAGATTTCATCGTCTAGTTCTTCTTTCTTTAAATCTTTTTTAGCCATAATTCACCCTTTTAATAGTTTTAAATTATATATATTCAAGTATATAGTCAAGTTTTAGTATAAGTCAATATTTAATATTTTAACGCGCCTATATAGTAGCGCACGCATATTGACAAATCGTGAAATCTACTTAAAATTAAATTATACGAGGTAAAATATGGTTGAAAGAACGGCTCTTTATCCGCAACATGTTATTAGGTTGCTTGGAATTAGAAAAAACATTTACAAAAAGATTGCAGAATTAGATTGCGAAGCTGCATTATCTAAAGAACCAATAAAAAAAGAAAGATTAAACGAGGCAGAATTCTATAAGTTCCAAAACGGAATGGTTTGGGGCTCAGATTTTGATTGCGCTTGGTTTAAATTCAAAGGGAAGGTTCCAGATAGTGCAAAGGGCAAGCACGTAGTTGCTTTAATTAACATTGAAGGCGAAGGTGTTGTATATATTGATGGAAAAGCAACTCAAGGTATTACACAAGTTTTAACGGGTATTGATCTTGTTCAATCAAGGAAAGGGAAACAAGTAGTAGAACTATTCCAAAATGCTCAAGGCGGAGAAAATGTAGATTTACTTGTTGATGCTGGCTTTAATGGTAAGCGTAAAAAACAAGGCGTTAAAGTTTCGCTTGCTAGAAAAGATATCGCGATTTGCAATGATGAAGTTCTAACTTATTATTATGATTATCTACAACTATTTATGTTGATGCTTACATATAAGGAAAATGAACTTCTAAAAGAAGATAGATTAAAAGAGATCCAATTAGCACTAAATGCAAGTTATAAGCTATATTCTAAAAAAGAATATCTAAAAGCGCACGAACTTCTAAAAGAAGTTATCTCAAAACCAATTGACTATAAAGCAACTGAATATACAGCAATCGGTCATGCTCATATTGACCTTGCTTGGCTTTGGCCAATTAGAGAGACAAAAAGAAAGGGCGTAAGAACATATGCAACAGCTCTTCATAATATTGAAAAGAACGATAAATATGTATTTGGGGCATCTCAAGCTCAACTTATGCAATGGGTAAAAGAAGAAGAGCCAGAGCTTTATGAAAGATTCAAACAAGCCGTCGCTGCAGGAAGAATTGAGCTTCAAGGTGGAATGTGGACGGAAAACGATTGTAATATCCCATCTGGCGAATCAATCATAAGACAATTCCTATATGGCGAGAAGTTCTTTATAGATGAATTTGGAAAAACATCAAAGATGGTATGGCTTCCAGATGTATTTGGATATCCAGCATCGTTGCCTCAAATTATAAAGAAATGCGGTAAAGATTATTTCATGACAATTAAGCTTACATGGAATACACATAATAAATTCCCATATAAGACATTTATGTGGAAGGGAATAG
Organism: Clostridiales bacterium; assembly: GCA_015055975.1. GTDB lineage: Bacteria > Bacillota > Clostridia > Christensenellales > UBA3700 > UBA3700. Next base: position 47,814 of record SVHF01000002.1, read on the forward strand.
ATGGAACAGAAGTTCTATCTCATATGGCACCTCAAGGCGATTATAACTCAACTGCATCTCCAATGGCTGTAGTAAAAAGCAATAAAGGAAATCCACAAAAAGACAAGATTGGCAAAGCTTTGCTTATCTATGGAGTGGGCGATGGTGGTGGTGGCCCAGGTGAAGCTCAAATTAGCTTTTTGGATAGACAAGAAGAAAATTATGGTCTAAATAAAATTGTTAGACGTGGAGCTGAGGAGCTGTTTAAAGATCTAGAGCAAGAATATGCAGAAGTTATTCCAACATATGATGGCGAACTATATCTTGAAAAGCACCAAGGTACTTATACTTCTCAAGCGAAGAATAAATATTACAATAGAAAGCTTGAGAACGATTTGCACACACTTGAGTGGCTAACTACGGTTGCTCAAATTAATAGAATTCCATTTGATCAAGAAAAGATTGATAAAATCTGGAAGGAAGTGCTTTTGTATCAATTCCATGATATTATCCCAGGATCTTCTATCAAGCGTGTATACGACGAATCTGTGGCAAGATATCAAATCCTTGAAAAAGAAGTTGCAGAAATGCAAAACTTCATCTTGGCAAAAGTTGCAACAAAGCAAACACTTGCTGTTATTAATCCAATAGATTTTGAAAGACAAGAATATGTAAAAGTTGAGGATACTTGGTATAAAGCAGAAGTAAATAAGTATTCTGCCGCTGCTTTATCTCCAGCAGGGGAATTTGAGGGCTTGAAATATGGCGATGATTTTATCTCAACACCAAAGATAAAAGTTGGATTCAATATGGATGGTTCAATTTGCTCGCTATATGATAAAGAAGAGCAAAAAGAACTATGTGGCGAGTTTATGAATAAACTCGTAGTATTTTCTGACCCAAAGCTTTATTACAATGCTTGGGATATAAGAGATGACTATAGAAAATTAAAGACAGAAGAATTCAAGTTGGTTAATTTCAATTCATATATTGATGGGCCTGAAGCAGTAAGAGAAAACACATATAAATATAACAAGAGTTTGCTTGTTCAAAAGATAAAGATTGGTATTGATTCAAAGCTTGTCACATTTGAGACAATCGTAGATTGGCATGAAGATTTTAAGATGCTTAGAGCTGAATTTAAACCAACGTTCTTTAATGATAAAGTAAACTGTGACATCCAGTTCGGAAACGTAGATAGATCAACTCATGATGATACATCTATAGAGAAGGCGCAATTTGAAATCTGTGCTCATAAGTTTGTAAATATCGACGGCGATGGATATGGATTAGGATTAATCAATAATTGTAAATATGGTCATAGAGTAAAAGAAGGACTAATTTCTCTAAATCTTCTAAGAAGTCCAAAATCTCCAGACCCAACTTGTGATATGGGTAAGCATTACTTTGCTTACGCGCTATATCCACACGTAGGCTCATGGGAAGAAAGCGACTTAGTAAAACAATCTTATTGTTTTAATTATCCACTTTTAGTTAGCGATTATCTTGTAGATATAGGGGATATTGTAGATGTAGATAACTCTAACGTAATCGTTGAGACAATCAAGCCTTCTTCAACTGGAGACGGATTTGTGATAAGATTGTATGAGAGGTATGGTATGCCAACCTCGTGCAAATTAAGAATAGGAGTAAAGGCCAAAGAGGTGTTCTTAACGAATCTAATAGAGCAAGATCCTGTTAAGTTAACAACATCAAATCTAGACTTTGGTCCATATGAAATAAAGACTATTTTAGTAAAGTACTAGGAGGTAAGTACAAGATGAAAAGGCTAGTTAGTATTATATTAGTAATAGGTATTATTGCTTCTTTAGCAATAGTAGGACTTGTAGCTTGTAAAGATACAAGAACAGGATATCCTGACGGGGAAAAGTACTCAGTAGGTACAGGCGAATATAATATCGCCAATGTTTCTAAATTAAATGTTACATGGACTGCAGGTGCAGCATACATAACATTCACAGATGAAGTAACTTCTGTTCAAATTAGTGAAGAGAATAATTTAACAGAACCAGACTATCAACTTCATCACTATCTAGATCCAGATGGAACATTATGGATTAAACCATTGGCAGCTACAGTACTTGATGATGCTATTCCATCTTTCTCAACAAAGATTCTAACTCTAAAGCTTCCAAAGAAGGCTTTAGCCGAAGTAGCTGTTGAACAACACGGCGCAGAACTTGTATTAGTTGGAGCTAACGCTCAAAAGATTACAACATACAACACTGGATATGGCACATCTATTAGAGAATCTCAAGCTGTAGATCTAAGCGCAACATCTCAAGGTATTACAGGTGATGTAAGCTTTAATGGTGCAGTAACTGGAACAGTTAAGATTTCAGCTGCAATGCAAGCATTCTTTACAACAACAACAATGCCTACAGAAATCACTATGAGTGGTAAGGGTAAGGTTTCTTGCTATATTCCAGAATCTAATCCAGGATTCAATGTTAAGTACAATTCAGTTACAACATTCCATTCTAACTTCACACTAACAGATCCAGTCGACACAGAAGATGGATTAAAAGCTAGAACATTTGGAAGTGGTCAAGTTGCAATTAAATTATCTTGCTCAACAAGAACATGGTTGTTCAGTGATAAGACAGAAAACATTACAACTATTAGCTATCTTGAAGCATAAATAAGTAATTAAAGAAAAGTGTAGGGAGTTGCGATTGCAGCTCCCTTCTTATATGCGTGTACGTTATAATTAATCGATACTATTATAATTTTGAATCTTTGGAGATTCTGTGAATTCTTTTGGAGATACTCCAGTTATTTTTTTGAATACTCTTGAGAAATATAACTGATCAGTAAATCCACACATTTCAGCAATTTCGTAAATCTTGTAATTGTTTACATCTTTAGATAAAAGCAACTTTTGAGCGAAGTTGATTCTTGTATTAGACAAAAATTGTAGTGGTGAAATACCTTTTTCTTTAATAAATTGACGCCTAATATAATCCTTAGATAAATCGAACTTATCATATACATCTTCTAGATCAAATTGTGGGTCAGAGAAGTTCTCAAGGATGATATTTGCAATTGCTTCAATATGGTGTGACGCTTGAATTGAATCACTAAATGCCATAAGCATAGATAGGATCAATTCTGTAAATGACATAATGATATCTGAGTGTCCCATATCTTCAAGATTGAAGTATCTTAAACACATATTCAAAATAGAGAATAAATCACATTTTTCGTTGTCGTTTATAAGAACAGCATTTTTAAATGCTGGGTTCCAATTTGCAACAGTCATGTGGATGTTTTTAAACCCATTTTGTGATGTGTTTGAGTGAATAGTTTTTGGTGGTATTATAACGACTTGATTTTTTGCGTATTGAATGTCTTGTCCACCCTTAATCTTAATAGTTCCGTTACCGTTTGTACAATATATGATTTCCCAGTAGTCATGTTGGTGAACTGAGACGTCATATGTTTTCATGTTTCTTCCGATATAATTAATTATTGGCATAGTTATCCCTCTTTTTGATTTGTAAAACTATTATACAAAATCATATCCGTTTTGTCCATAATATTGATAAAAATTAGCATTGTAAATAGATATTCTTTAAATTATAATTAATTACATAGGGGCGCAATGCGTATTATAAATAATTATTTAACACCCCGATAACGTGAATATAATTTAGGAGCACATATATGAAGAAGTTTGAAATTTATCAAGCAGTTAAGCAAGAAGGCGTTGTTGTCGTTATAAGAGGCGATAGCGTAGAACAAGCAATCAAAACAGTTGAATCATGTTATGCAGGTGGAATTAAAATCATGGAAGTTACTTTCACAGTTCCAAATGCAGACCAAATCATAAAGACTTTAGTTGAAAAATACAAGGGCACAGATATGATAGTTGGAGCTGGTACAGTTCTAGATCCAGAAACAGCAAGAGCAGCAATTTTAGCTGGTGCTCAATTTGTTGTATCTCCAGCATTAAATGTTGAGACAATCAAACTTTGCAATAGATATGGTGTTGCAGTAATGAGTGGTATCTTTACTCCAACAGAAGCAATTACAGCGCTTGAATATGGCGTAGATATTCTAAAGCTATTCCCAGGCGATGTTGCAACTCCAAAGGGATTAAAGGCTCTAAAGGGACCTCTTCCTCAAGCTAACATTATGCCAACAGGTGGCGTTAGCTTAGAAAACGTTGAAGAATGGTTCAAAGCTGGTGCTTATGCAGTAGGCGCTGGTTCATTTATTACAAAGGGCGCAAAGAGCGGAGATTATAAAGCTGTTGAAGATATTTCAAGAGAATTCGTAAATAAAGTAAAAGCAGTTAAGGGGAATAAATAAGATGGGCAAGATTTTAACAGTTGGCGAAATTATGATGAGATTGCAACCTCTTGGATATAAGAGATTGATGCAAGCTGACACACTAGAAGTAGTATTTGGTGGCGGCGAAGCAAACGTAGCAGTATCTTTAGCACAATTTGGCGAAGATGCTGTTTATTTTACTAAGCTTCCTAAGAACGCTTTAGCAGATAAGTGTGTAAATCAATTAAGAGGATTTGGCGTAGATACAACAAAGATTATCCGTGGCGGAGATAGAATGGGTATCTACTTCTGCGAAAAGGGATGTTCACAAAGAGGTTCAAATGTCATTTATGATAGAGCAAACTCAGCAGTATCTCAAATGAAGGCAGATGAAATCGATACAGACGATTTATTAAATGGAGTTACATGGTTACACTGGACAGGTATCACTCCAGCTTTATCTGAAAATGCTATTGAATGCATGAGAAAGATTTTAAGAGCAGCAAAATTAAAGGGCATTACAGTATCTTGCGATCTTAACTATAGAAAGAAGCTTTGGACAAAGCAAAGAGCGAATGAAGTTATGAGCGAACTTGTAAATTATGTAGACGTTCTAATTTCAAACGAAGAAGATTCTAAAGATGTATTTGGAATCGAAGCAAGTGGCTCAAATATTACAGCAGGCGTTTTATCTGCTGATGGCTACGAAGAAATTGGTCATAAGTTAATGGCTAAATTCCCAAATATTAAATACGTAGCATTTACACTAAGAGAATCTATTTCTGCATCAGTTAACAATTGGTCAGGAATTTTAATCACAAAAGAAAAATCATATAAGTCTAAAAAGTACACAATTCAAATCGTAGATAGAGTAGGCGGCGGAGATAGCTTCGGTGCTGGTTTAATCTATGGCCTTGTAAATAAGCTTTCAGAACAAGAAACAATCGAATATGCAATTGCTGCATCTTGTCTAAAGCATACAATAGAAGGCGACTTCAACATCACAAGTGTAGATGAAGTTATGAAACTTGTAGGAGGAGATGGCAGTGGCAGAGTTCAAAGATAGACCAGTCAATCTTCTAAAGAGCAAGTTTGCTGAAGATTTATATAAGCAAGTTAAGGACTTGCCAATTATCGATTATCATTGTCACTTATCTCCAAAAGAAATTTACGAAGATAAAGTATTTGATAACATTGGTGAAATGTGGCTTGCTGGCGACCATTATAAATGGCGTTTAATGAGAGCTAACGGCGTTGAAGAAAGATATATTACAGGTGGAAGCACTTGGGAAGAAAAATTCACTAAATTCATCGAAACAGTATCTACAGCATATGGTAATCCTATTCAAGATTGGGTAGCGCTAGAGCTTGAGATGTTCTTTAATATCACTCTTCCTCTAAAGCCAGAAAATGCAAAAGCTATTTGGGAAAAAGCAAATGCAAAAATTAAGGATGAACAATTATCTCCAAGAAAGCTTATAAAGATGGCAAATGTTGAATATATCGCAACAACAGATGATCCAATCGATTCACTTGAATATCATAAGCTTTTACAAGATGACAAGACATTTAACGTTAAAGTAGTGCCATCTTTTAGAGTAGACAACATCTTGTTGGCTCAAGATAAAAATTATCCAATTTACATGTGTCAATTAAGCCATGCAAGTGGAATTAAGATTCAAGATATAGAAACACTTCAAAAAGCAATACTTGCAAGAATGAACTTCTTTGTATCAATGGGATGTAAATTCTCAGATGTTGGTATTCAAGGATTCCCAACAAGAATTGCACAAAAATCAGAAGCAGATGAAACATTTAAGTTATTGCTTCAAGGAAAAGAAGTGTCTCAAGAGCAATATAACGGATTTTTGGGATACATGTATCTATTCTTAGGAAAAGCATACACAGATAGAAAGATGGTTATGCAATTACACTTAGCAGTAACAAGAAATTCAAATAGTGAAATGTTTGAAATACTTGGAAAAGATGCAGGCTTTGACTGCGTAGGAGAAGTTATTCCAATTAACTACATAAGAAATATAATCGATGCGCTAAATTCAAATAAGGCGCTTCCAGAGACAATTATATACACACTAAACCCATCAATGTATTACACACTAATTACAATGATTGGAGCATTTAGAAACGTTCACTTAGGAATCAGTTGGTGGTTCTGCGACCACAAGCGCGGTATGTATGAAACTCTAGAAAAATTAACAGAGCTTTCACACATTAAAGCTTTAGTTGGTATGCTTACAGATTCAAGAAGTTTCTTATCTTATGTAAGACATGACTACTATAGACAAATCGTTTGCGACTTTTTAGGTGGAATTATTAAAGAGGCAGATGATTTAGCAATCGACGTTGCTAAGGCATTATGTTATACAAACGCAAAAAAGATTATTGAGGAGAGATAGATATGAGTTTTAAGATGACATTCCGTTGGTACGGAGAAAACGACAAAATCACTTTAGACTACATTAGACAAATTCCAGCAGTAGAGGGAATTGTATCTGCAATCTATGATGTTCCTGTTGGTGAAGTATGGCCAATGGAAAACATTCTAAAGATGAAAAAGCAATGTAACGATGCTGGATTAACATTTGAAGTTGTTGAATCAGTTCCAGTACACGAAGATATTAAACTTGGAAACGCTAATGCTCCAAAGTTAATCGAAGTATACAAAGAAAACATTAGAAGATTAGGAAAAGCTGGAGTTAAGTGTATTTGCTATAACTTCATGCCAGTATTTGATTGGTTAAGAAGTAACCTTGCAAAAGAATTAACAGATGGTTCAACGGCTCTTGCTTATGACCATGCTACAGTTTTAGCAATGAATCCACTAACAAGTGAATTATCTCTTCCAGGTTGGGATTCAAGCTACACAAAGGAAGGCTTAAAAGAATTATTAAACCAATACAAAGATATTGATGAAGAAAAACTATGGAAGAACATGGAAGTATTCTTAAAAGAAATTATTCCAGTTGCGGAAGAGGCTGGCATTAAAATGGCCATTCACCCAGACGATCCACCATGGGGAATCTTTGGATTACCAAGAGTTATTACTTGCGAAGAGAATTTAAAGAGATTCTTAAAGCTTGTTGATTCTCCAGCAAATGGTATTACACTTTGCACAGGATCTTTAGGTGTATCTTCTACAAACGATATCGTTCATATGATTCATACATGCAAAGGCAGAATGCCATTTGTACATTTGAGAAATATCAAAATCACAGGCGATCATTGCTTCGAAGAAAGTGGACACTTATCTTCAAAGGGAAGCTTAGATATGTATGCAATTGTTAAAGCTCTTCATGATGATGGCTTTGACGGATATGTAAGACCAGATCATGGAAGAATGATTTGGGGCGAAACAGGAAGACCAGGATATGGCCTTTATGATAGAGCACTAGGTGCAATGTATTTACAAGGCTTAATTGAAGCCGTAGAAAAGGCAGATAAATAAGGAGTTTAGAAAATGGGACAAAAAATGGAAGGACAAGTTGTCGTAATTACAGGTGGCGGTGGAGTTTTATGTAGCACTATCGCTAAAGAGTATGCAAAATTAGGTGCTAAGGTTGCTGTTACAGATTTACGTGTAGAAGCAGCTCAAGCAGTTTGTGATGAAATCGCTAAAAATGGCGGTATCGCAAAAGCTTATTCAATTAACTGTCTAGATAAAAAATCTATCCAAGCAGCTCATGATGCAATCGTTGCAGATTTAGGACCATGCACAATCTTAGTAAATGGTGCAGGTGGTAATCATCCAAAGGGAACTACAACAAGTGAATATTTCTTCCCAGAAGATATTGATGATGAAGCTAAGGTTTCTTTCTTCGATTTAGATGAAAACGGAGTAGACTTCGTATTCAAACTAAACTTCACAGCAACATTCTTAACAACACAAGTATTTGCAAAAGATATGATTAAAACTGGTGGTAACATTATTAACATTTCTTCAATGAATGCATTTAGACCACTAACAAAAATACCAGCATATTCTGGTGCAAAGGCAGCCGTATCTAACTTTACAGCATGGCTTGCTGTTCACTTTGCAAACGCAGGAATCAGAGTAAATGCTATCGCTCCAGGATTCTTCGTAACAAACCAAAATAAGGCATTATTATTCAATGCTGATGGCACACCAACTCCAAGAACAGAAAAGATTTTGGCAGGAACACCAATGAGAAGATTTGGTAAGCCAGAAGAATTGTTAGGCACAATTATGTGGTTAACAGATAATGATGCAGCATCATTTGTAACTGGAATCGTAGTACCAATTGATGGTGGATTCTCAGCTTACTCAGGAGTTTAATTCAAAATAGGGTAATTTATGGAAAAGGTAAAAGAAGTAAAAGTTGTAATTTTAGGATTAGGCAATCGTGGTAAAAACTATGGTGGCCATTTAGCAAACACACCAGGTGTAAAAATTGTTGCTATCTGTGATAAATATCAAGAAAAGATAGACAAGGTAAAAAAGGCTTGGGGCGTTCCAGATGAAATGTGCTTTACAGACGAAGAAAAATTCTTTGGTCTTGGTAAGGTTGCAGATACTATGGTTATTGCTACACAAGATAAAGACCATTATGGCCATGCTATGAAGGCATTGAAGTTAGGATACAACCTAATGATAGAAAAGCCTCTATCTCCAGATATTAATCAATGTCTTGAGATGGAAGAATACGCAAGAAAGCAAGGCTGCAAGGTTTTAGTTTGCCACGTTTTAAGATATGCACATTACTACAAAAGAATTAAGGAAATAATCGATTCTGGAGTTTTAGGAAAGATTATTTTAATTAACCATGATGAAGACGTTGCTTACTGGCACTATTGCCACTCATACGTTAGAGGCAATTGGAGAAGAGAGGAAGAAACATCTCCACTTCTTCTTGCAAAATGCTGCCATGACATGGACTTAATGTATTGGTATGCAGGCTCTAAGGCAAAGAGCGTTTCATCATATGGAGCATTAACTTATTTCAAACCAGGTAATGAACCAGAAGGCGCAACAGATACATGCTTTGATTGCCCACATAAAGATACCTGTAATTTTGAAGCAACATATCAATATATCGGAAGAAAGAAAAAGTTCTTCGGAAAGGAAAAGAAAAAATATAAATGGAAGCCATATGCTTTCTGTATTTCAAATGACCCAAATGACATTTTAGACAAGTTAAAGAATGACGAAAAGGGTAAGTTATGGTCAAGATGCGTATTTAAGTGCGATAACAACGTTGTAGATTGCCAAACTGTAAATATGGAAATGGAAAACGGAATACAGGTTCAATTAAACGTTAACGCATTTAATGAACATGACCATCGTCATACAGAAATAAGAGGCTCAAAAGGTATCTTGATTGCCGATGATAGCGGTTCAGTTCTAAGACTTCAATTATTTGGTAAGAAAGAAAAGAAAATCGTTGTAAATTTAATCCCTGTTATTAAAGGACACTTTGGTGGAGACCAAGGCGTTATCGCAGCAACTATCGATTTAGTTAGAGGCGAATTAGATCCTAACGGTCAATACACATGGATTCAAGATACAATCGAAAGCCATAGAATTGTAACAGCTGCAGAAATGTCAAGAAGAGACGGAGGCAGAAAAGTCGACCTAAGTGAGGTTCCAGACATTAAGAAATAAGAATGACTAAAATAGCGGAATTTAATTGGGATATAACAAGCGCTGATACCAAAAAGCATCTATCTGGGGATTTCTTGGTAGATAAGCCATACGATAAATTAATCTTCGATTGTTCATACACTCCAAAGTATTTGGAAGATAACGTCGCTGGATTAAAAATGATGAAAGAAGCATTAGTTAAAGCAGATTGGTCTTTGTCTAAATATACGGATGAAGACTTGCTAAAGCATATGCCTCTTGCAAATCATGTATCGTGGTCTGTAGATAGCCCTATAGAGTTTGTTGGCACAAAACATAAGCATGATCCACATCAAATCTTGCAAGTGTCAAATGGCCAATCAACTCCAGGATTTAAAAATACGCCTATCTACGAAGGCAGATGGTCTATTACAGCGTCTTTAAATGCTGTTTTGACAGATAAGTTATCTATCCACATTGTTGTATCAGGAGATGGCGATAATGAAATGGTATAGAGTTGAATTACATACACATACAATAGCATCTGATGGAATTATGGATCCAGAAGAGCTAGCAAAAAGAGGAAAGAAGAGAAATTACGACGCAATCGTTGTAACAGATCACAATACAACAACTTCTTGCAATGCAGTTGCAGAAAAGGGCAAGAAGGTTGGACTTGTCGTTGTTCCAGGAATAGAATGGACAACATTTTGGGGCCATATAGTTGTAAGTGGCGGTCATTCTACAGTTGATTGGCGTTCGATAAACCTTGATAACATAGACGAGAAAATGGCAGCAGCAAGAAAGAGCGGAGATATAGTTACTGTTGCTCATCCAAAAAGACCTGGGACACCATTTTGTTCTGAGTGTAGATTCTTGTATAAGCTAAAGGATTGGAATAATGTAGATGCATATGAAGTTTGGTCTCATTACAATCCATCTTTAGCAGAAGATACAAAACTTGCTAAAAAAGAATGGTCAAATCTTATAAATGAAGGGTATAAGATTGCTCCAGTTTATGGATATGATTGGCATGAACCAGATGAAGATGGCCCAGCTTATGCGTATACATATGTAGGGTTGGATGATGAATTGCCATTAACTCCAGAAAACATCTTGCAAGCAATAAGAGATAGACATACATATCTTGCAATGGGAGTTAATGTTGTTGCCAGTATCTTAGTTGATGATAAAGAGTTTTTCTTTGGCGATGAAATCTTAGCAAAGCAAGCAACAATAAAGTTGCAAGCTCACGTATCTAGTGATTACAAAAAGAGATTCGACGTTGAAGTTAAAGGCTTGAGAATATACAAAAATGGAAAGATGTTCTTGGCTAAAAAGTGGGAAGGAGAAGAAATTGAAATCCCAGTTGATTTAGATTGTAAGAACATAAGAGTTGAATTATATGGTGCAGTTGATGGCAATGATTGCGATATAGCAATTCTAAGCCCGATATATATAGTAAAAAGAGGTAAAAAGGGATTATGATAACAGCACATGGTGGTTCATTTAATTCAGGTAGAAATTCAAACAAATACTTGAACCATACAGACATCTTTGATGCAGATGCAATTGAGGTAGATATCTACAAAATGTTCGGCGTTTTGTATATCAGCCACTGGCCAGCTCCATTTACTTATTACAAGAAGATTCGTTTAAGAGAAGTATTCAAACTTGTAAAAGAAAAGGGAATGAAAGTTAATTGCGATTTAAAGACACACGGCATTATTGGCGATGTAATTAAGCTTGCAAAGTCAATGGGCGTTGAAAACCAATTAATATTCACTGGTTGCGTAAGCGAGTCAGACTACAAAATTATAGACTGTGGCGAAGCTTGGTTTAATAGAATTAAAGGCATCAAATATAAGGCAAAGAATGCAAAGGCCATCAAAGAAAGAATAGATAGCTACAATAATCCTCATTTCAAAGGTATAAACCTAAATTACCATAGAGTAAATGCAAGATTTATAGAAGCTTGCAAAGCCGTAGATTTAAAGCTAAGTGTATTTACGGTTGACGATATCGAAGCACTATTAAGATTAGTGCCAGTAATCGATGGAAACATAACAACAAATTTACCACTTGTTGCAAGATCAATTCTAAACAAGTTGGGAACAAACAAATAAGGGGTATATATGATAAACGTAGCAGTAGTCGGTGTTGGTAGAATGGGTTCAAAACATGCTTACAATTTAGCAAAGCGTGTCAAGGGCGCAAACCTTGTTGCAATATGTGACTTAGATACTCAAAAGGCCAACATGATAGCAAAAAAGCTTAAAGCAAAAGCTTATTATGATGTAGACGAGATGTTAAAAGCGGAAAAGCTAGATGGCGTGGTAATTGCTACTCCACATTATTCTCACGTAGATATTGCGTTGAAGTGCTTGGATAAGGGAATTAACATCTTATGTGAAAAGCCTATATCTGTGACAACTAAAGAAGCAAATAAGTTGTTAGCAAAAGCAAAGGATTCTAATTTGATTTGTTCAATGATGTACAATCAAAGAACAAATAGAATGTATCAAAAGGCAAGAGAGTTAATAGCAACTGGTGCAATAGGTAAAATCCAAAGAGTGAATTTCACAATCACAGATTGGTATAGAGCGCAATTCTATTACAACATGGGAGGATGGAGAGCTAGCTGGTCTGGAGAAGGTGGCGGAACTTTAATTAACCAATGCGTTCACCAATTAGATTTATTGCAATGGCTATGTGGTATGCCAGCACTTATAAAATCATACAATCAAACAAAGGGCAGAAGAATTACAACAGAAAACGATGTGACTGCCATTATGAGATTTGATGGATTTGATTGTGTGTTCACAGCATCAACACATGAAATCCCAGGAGTAAATAGATTGGAAATCGCAGGGGATAAAGGTATCATCACAATTTATTCTAAGACAATGAAATATAGACTAAATAAGATGAGTGAGCCAGAAGTAAACCAAAGAGCAAAGCGCGATTATGGTAACAAGAAAGACAAAACTGGCAAAACATATCATTATTGGTATGGACTAAAAAATGCTATTAAAGATGCAATACGTGGTCAACAATGCAATATCATTGAAAATTTTGTAGCAGCTGTTGAAAACAAAAACAAGGATTTGTTAATTGCACCACTTGAAGAGGGAATTAAAGCATTAACTTTGATTAATGCACTAAATATGTCTTCATGGGAAAATGAGGAAATTAAAATTCCATTTGATGATGAAGAATATGCAGAACTATTAAAAGAAAAAATTGATAAAGAAAAGCAAGATAAGTAATTGGAGGATTTTATGGTTAAAATTTCAGGATTTTATGATGAAGCAAGTTCAGATTTAAGAAAGCAATGCGAATTGATTAAATCATTTGGCGAAGAATATCTTTGCCCAAGAGTTGTAAATGGTAGAAATATCTCTACATATACAGCAGAAGAATTCGAAAAGGAAATTAAGCCAATACTTGATGAATATGGCGTTAAGTTCTCTTCAATTGGTTCACCTATTGGTAAGATTGATTTATATGATGATGAAGCATATGCAGTTCAATTAAAGAAGCTAGAAGAATTAGTTAAGATCTGCAAAATTATGAATTGTAAATATATCAGAATGTTCTCATTCCATGTTGATCCAAAAGGAAACTACGACGAATATTTCCCAGTAGTTGTTAAGAAGTTAAAGGGATTCTTGGAAGTAGTTAAGGGAACAGATGTAATTCTTCTTCATGAAAATGAAAAGAAGATTTATGGTGATACACCAGAAAGAGTATTGAAGATTTATGATGCAATCAACGATCCTCAATTCCAATTAGCATTTGATGCTTCAAACTTTATTCAATGCAATTGTAATGCACCTCAAGCATATGAAATGTTAAAAGATAAGGTTGTTTATTATCATATCAAGGATTGTTCACCAGAAAAGGTTGAAGTTCCAATCGGACTTGGTGAAGGCGGATATGAAAATATGATTCACGACTTAATCGTAAATAGAAAATATGATGGCTTCATGACTTTGGAACCACACACAGGAAAATATGCTGAAGCTAAGATTATATTCAACTGCTTCTTCTGGATTACATGGATTGTTCCATACGTAAGATACTGGCATAAAGTATTTAGAAGAATTGATAAAGGCATGGGAATCAAGAAGTGGCAAAAGGTAGATAGACCAACTATTGTTACATGGCAATATCAAGGACTAAAGAAATTATTAGACAAAGCATACGCTGAAGTTAACAAGAAATAAGGAGTAATTATGGAAAAGGTTAGATATGGAATTATTGGTGTAGGTAAGCAAGGACATTTATATGCTCAATTTATCTACGATGGATTTGATAAAAATGCTGTCTTAACAGCAATTTGTGATGAAAGCGAAGAAAGACGCGAATGGGCAAAGAAAAGATTAGCAGGCGTTGAAATCTTTTCTAATTATGAAGATATGCTAAAGAGCGGTCTTATTGATGCTGTTATGGTAGAAACTCCTCACTATTTCCACCCAGAAATAGTAAAGAAAGCATTGGAGGCAGGTCTTCATGTTATGAGTGATAAGCCAGCTGGTGTTTACACAAAAGCAGTTAGAGAAACAGCAGAATTTGCAAAGACAAAGCCAAATCAAGTTTGCGCTCTTTTATTAAACCAAAGAACAAACAAGGCATATAGAGAAGCTAAAAAGATTATTGAATCTGGCGAACTTGGAAACCTAAAGAGAATTGTTTGGATTATTACAAACTGGTATAGACCACAAGCTTACTATGATCAAGGAGGCTGGAGAGGCACTTGGGCAGGAGAAGGCGGTGGCGTTCTTATCAACCAAGATCCACACCAATTAGACTTATTCACATGGCTTGCTGGCCAAAAGATTACAAAGGTTTGGGCAACAGCTAAAACTGTAGGTAGAAAGATTAACGTAGAAAACGATGTTACAGCTTGCTGCGAATTCGAAAATGGTGCAACAGGTGTATTTATTACATCAACTCATGATGCTCCAGGAACAAATAGATTGGAAATCACAGGAGACGGCGGTAAAATTGTTATCTCTGGTCCAAACGATTGGATGATGAAGATGGAATTCACAAAGAACGAAATAATGGAACCAGAATTTTCTGCAACAAATAAAGTGTTCATGGGAAAACCAAAAACAACAACAAGAACAGTTAAGTATTCATACTTTGAAATTATCCAAAAGCTAATTAAAAACAGAGGTATGCAACACCCAGATGTTATTAGAAACTTCTCAAATGTAATTTTGGGTAATGAAAAAGAATTGATTGGAAGATACGAAGAAGGACTAAACGGACTAACATTCTCAAACGCAATTCACCTATCTTCTTGGTTAGGCAAGGAAATTACATTGCCACTTGATGAAGACTTATTCATTAAAGAATTAGATAAGAGAAAGGCTGAAGAAGCTAAATCTAGCAATAAATAGGTGAGATATGAGCGTTAGTTATAAAGATGGAAAAATTATCGTAGATGAAGCATTTCATAATGATACTAATTATGATGTAGCTAATAATTTAATCACAGCACAATTTAATGGCAAGGGAGCTATTCCAAAATATGCTGTTATGAATAAGTTCTCAGTATTTTCAGCATACTATAACTTAATCAGCGTAGATGGCGTAGCTTTTGATTGGAATGCACAAAAGCATGTTGAGATGGTTGGAAAGAAGCAAGTTACATCTTTTTCTACAAAAGATTTTGATATTGAGATTTTGCAATTTTTAGATCAAAAGAGCAATTGCATCTATGTTCAAAACAAAGTTAAAGCAAAAAGAGATATTGACTTTAGAGTAGTTAACAATTTTGGTATTAACTATTCTTCATATGTTGAACAACTTCTTGCAAATAGATTATCTCCAAAGACTATTGCAACTTTGCTTGCAGGTTTCTGTAGATCAAAAAGAAACGGCTTAACTATCCAAGAAGATGGCTCAGGTTATATTAGAGGAGACGTTCTTGGTGACTTCTATTTAGATATCGCTATCTCTACAGAGCCAATTGCGCTTGAATCAGAAAGAGGATTTGTTAACCAATTTGGTTATGGCTCAAAAATTGCCAAGGGTGAAGAAAAAGTATATAGATTCGTAATTTCTGCTGGGACAAGAACAGATTTCACATTCTGCGATGTTAAAGAGGCTCTAAAGAACTTCGATAATGCAATTAAAGATACAGATGCGTATATTGATTCTCTAAAGTGCCCAGTTGAATTAAAAGACGAATTCTTAAATGCTTATTACAAATCACTTCTAAATACATCTTTATCTAACTACAAAGAATTAAATAAATTCAAAGGATTCTTAGCAGGCATTGTATATCAATTCCCAGCAAGAACATATTATAGAGATGCATACTGGACAGTTTTATCTGTTTTGCCAGTTCAACCACAGTTAGTTAGAAATGAAATTATAACACTTGCAAACGGTATTAACTCAAAAGGTGAGTGCCCAAGTGCTGTTAAATTCAATTTCAAAAATTACTGGGGAAATCACTATGATTCACCATCATTCTTTGTAATGATGATATATGATTACATCGCTCATACAAATGATAAATCTATCCTAAACGGAAATGTTGCATGCGGAACAGTTCTAGATAGTGCAAGATTAGTTTTAGATAGATTATATGAAGAAGTAGAAGAATCTACAGGCTTATTACTAAAGGGCGGTATGTTCAACAGAAGAGACTGGTGCGATAACGTATTTAGATCAACATATTGTACATACGATGAAGTTCTATACTGCAGAGCTTTATACTGCTTGAGCGAGATTTATAAGCTATCTAACGAAGAATTATCTCAAAAGTATGCTAAGATGCATGAAAAGGTTAAAAAGAGCATTAATGATTTGCTTTGGGATGAAGAAAAGGGCTGGTATATCAACTATAAGTCTGAAAACTTCACAGAAGACAACCTATCTATAGATACCGTTGTTGCAGCTCTATTTGGAGTTGCTGATGAAAAGAGAGCAAGAAGAATGCTTGAAAATATGGAAAAGTGGCTAGAAAGTAAGAACAATAAAGAACAAGTAGCTGGAGATTTTGGTACTCTTGCTGTTTATCCATTCTATAAGAATGTTCAAGATATCGTTCAAAAGTCATCATTGCCTTATTATTATCACAATGGTGGAGATTGGCCATATTTATCTTCAATCTATGCATATGCAAAATTGATGTATGGTATGGATTATATGTATCCTCTAACAAGATGGTTTACATATAATATTGAAAAGGGCAACTATACTCCAATCGAGTTCTTTAGCCCATTACAAAAAGATGGTTCATTACTACAAGCGTGGTCATCAACAGGTGCTTTTGTATTAAGCTACCCAGATGGCAAGTTCTTTAGTAAGAAAATAGAAAAATAATATACGGAGGGTTTAATTGTGAGCGAAGAAACAACAATGAACAACGAAAGTGTTGTTGTTGCTGAACTAGAAGCTAATCCAGGCGATCCAAACGGATTATCAGCAGAAGAGCAAGCTCTTTTGGGTAAGAAGTATTTAAAGCCTAGAGATTATTGGCTATTCAGTTTAGCAAGATTCGCATCAAGTGCCGTTACAGGTTTGGTTCAAGGTTACTTGTTGTATTTCTATACATCATGTGTCGGAATCAACGCAGCAGCGGTAGGTTTGATGTTCTTGATTACAAAAATCTTCGATGGTTTGAATGACCCAATCATGGGTGCTATCGTAGATAAGACAAGAACAAAGTGGGGTAAGATGAGACCTTACTTGTTCTTCGGTGCTGTTCCTTGGGGTATTATAACTATATTGATGTTCTTACCTCAAATTTATGCGGGAATGAATATGACAGGAAAGATCGTGTATATGTATGTTACATATATCGCATATGGTCTTTTAGGAACAATCATTGGTGTACCTTTGGATGGTATCCCTGCTGTTGCATCTCCAAATACAGATGAAAGAGCAAAGATTATTTCTATTTCTCGTATCTTAGGAAGTATCGGTGAACAATCAGCTTTAGTTCTTCTTACTGCATTCTTATTGTTTACACACGATGACTATTCATCTTCATACATGTGGATGGGTATTGTTATCGGTATCTTAGGACCAATCTTCATGTTGCTTGGTGCTATGACAATCAAGGAAAGATTAGAGCCAACTAAGCAAACTCCTAGTGTTTGGGAAGGATTTAAATATCTATTCAAGAATAAGCAGTTTATGTTACTTATCCTATCTAATCTATTAACATTCTTTAGAAACTTAGTTTCAGCTATGATTCTATATGTAGTGTCATATGTTATAGGAAAAGGATCATTGCAAATTGTATTCTCGCTTCCTGGAGCCGTCGCGTCAATGATTGGTATGATGATTGCGCCTAAGATGAGAAAGATGATGGACTCTAAGAAGTTGTTTATAGTTGCTACAATTTGGCACTCAGTAGCTCTTGCAGTTATCTTCTTTATTTCTTTGGCAGTCGGCATCGAAAATCTTCCAAAGACATGGGGCTGGGTACTTCTTGCAGGTATGATGTTCGTTGCTATGATCCCAGTAGGTATCTTAAACGTAATTCCTCACTTAATGGCAACAGATACGTTGGATTACTGGGAAGATAAGACTGGCGATAGATGTGAAGGTATTACATTCTCGTTGATGAGCTTAAGAAGTAAGATTTCAAGTGGATTTAAGGATTATGTTCTTTCATTCTTACTTGTATTCTTCATGTTCGCTCAACCAATGGGCTATATCGAAGGACATAAGCCAATTCAAACTCAATTTACAAAGACTGGTTTGATTATGATTTATACAATCGTTCCAGCCGTTACAAACCTAGTTTCTATTATCCCAATCTTGTTCTACAAGTTGAGCGGTAAGAAGATGGCAGAAATCCAAGCAAGACTTGAAATTAAGCGTGCAAAAGATGCTGCAAAACTAGATGAGAACTCAAATCCAGTAGATACTCAAGCTTCATCTGAAGTTGAAGAAGCAGGTATGGCTGTTCAAGTTGAAGCAGTTAATAACGATGTAACAACAGCTGTAGAATCTCAAATCATTGCTGAGGCAACTCAAGAAATGGTAAAAGAGGAAGAAGCTATCTCTGAGGAAGAGAACAAGGAAGAGAATAAGGAATAAGGAGGGCATAGATATGAAAAAGAAAATTTTATTAGTAATTTCAGTAATAGCATTAATCGTTGTATCTGCAACTATGTTATTTGCTTGCTCTTCTTCTACAAAGTTTGATGGCAAGAATTATGACAAGATGGAGAAATACTATGCAGGTGCAAAAGAAAAGGTTCAAAAGTGTGAAGAAACACTAAACGCCTTAATGAGCACAACAAAGTCATCTTCATTTACTGCAACCGTATCATTAGAAAGAGTATATTTCTCTAACGCTGAAGACAATATCGCTTTTAAGGGAGATAAAGTTAACGGCGGTTATGATGATAATAAAGACGAAAAGTGGTTAACATCTGCTATTGATTATGAATTTAAGTTCAATAAGGGCGAATACAAAATCACAGCAAAGGTATATTCAACTGTTGCTTCAGATGATTACGATAAAAACAACAAAGGAGAAGCTACTGTTTATGAGTATATAAGCACAGCTCCATCAGCTCCAGGTACAAATGAATATAAATATTGTAAGGAAATGTTGTTTGATGTAATCTTTGGACAATTTACAGAAGCGCCATTCCTTGAAGCATATGCAATTGATGCAACAAAGGGATTTAGATTCGTAACACACATGATGCAATATCAAATGTCAAGAGCATTCAAGTATGATGATTTAGGTAAGATTTCAAATGATGTTATCAATTATACAGAAAACAAAGATAAGACTTTGTATACAACAATAGAAGAAAAGGAAGCCAATGGCCAATTGACAGATGAATTCGAAGCCTCTTTAAAGGCAGAAGATATTTCATTCTGGGAAGCATTTGGCGAAGATATTACATACAACTTCTATAAGACAGCAGCTGTATATAATGATAGAGTCACAATGACATACAAGAATAAGACTAAGGAATTAGACACTTATGAATATTATGGCGAAAAAGTATTGCCATATTATAATCAAAAGAGCGATTTTAAGAAGTATAAAGTATTAAAGGCTCGTGTAGCTGATTATACACACTTAGTAGCTAATTTCGAGTATGGTGCAGTAGAAATTGCATAACAATTAAACTTGATGTAATTTGGGGCGATTTCAAAGCGAGATCGCCCCAAATTTTTTATATATTATATTTATTTAATCAATATTAATCATGATAGTAGTCACAGTTCTAGATGGTATTCACAAAACGTTAAAGTTTATGGACAAAATAGTGATTTTACAAACATTTTGCATAAAGTAAACATCATTTTACAAAAACATTACATACGCATATATGTTATATTTAGCGCTTATACTAATATATAGATGAAAGTTGCAGCAATGCAATGGACAAATATGAAATATTTAGGAGGTTTATTATGAATAAGAAGTTATTATCAGTGCTTATAGCAGTTCTTCTTATCGTAACAATGAGCGTTTGCTTATTCGCTTGCTCAGGTGAAGAAACTCAAACCACAAAGAAAGCAGCTTTTGGTATTAAAGAGGGAACATCTAGCAAAACAACAACAAAGCAAATCTACATTAACGAAAATCAAATCATTTGGTTAAACTCTACTGCAGATCTTTCTGAATCTGATGTTCAAGCTAAGATTTCTGTAAAAGATGTTGAATCAGGAGAAGTTTTAGCAGTTAGAGCTACAAAGACAGCTGCAGGTAAGTACCGTGTTGCTCCAGTTGGTGGAACATACACATCTGGTAAGTGGTATGATTTTGCAATTAATGATTCAGTTTTAAGCTTTGCTGATTTCAGCGGTGTTACAAAACTAGCTATGTTCGTTTTATCTGGAAATGGTACAGCTACTCTAAACGAGAATGTTGTTTACTTAACAGGTGGTAACGCATACATTTCTAACTTTGCAGAAAACGGTGCATTAAAGACATTTGAATTTGATGCTATTGCTGCAAATCAAACATTATCTATGGGTCAAATCGTATTAGTTGAAGACGCAGAAACTGGTGACTACACAGCTTACCAAGTTCTTGGCGTTCAAGAAACAGCTAATGCAGGTATCTATACAGTTTCATACGCTTCTCCAAGCTATGAAGAAGTTTATGACAAATTAGAAGCTAACGAAACAGCTGTTCTAGGTAAAGATGGTGAAGTTACAATTAAGGAAGATGAAATCATCGAAACTATTTCTTCACAATTATCTTTAGTTGGATTTGATGCTGGTAAGGCTCACTTCAATTTAGATGCAAACTTAGACAAAGAAAACTTAAAGGCTAACGTAATCGTAGAAGTTACAATCCCAGACGTTTTAGGCGAAAAGGATGGTATTAACTCTCTAGATTTAGGTTTAACATTCACAATCGAAACAAAGATTACAGTTGGTGTTGATATCTCTATCGGTGCTTTATTATCAGCTGCAGAAAATGGTATTGCTTTAGATGCTAAGTTTGACAACACATTAAAATTAAACGTAGAAATTAAAGATGGCGTTGAAGTTACAGAAGTTTCTCAATTAGACGCTGTTCTAGAAAAGATTGCTAAGTTAGTAAGAAACCAAGAAGAAGATGACATCTCTATCGATGTATTCAACTGGATTATTCCAATCGGAAATGGTATTGCTGCTATCAACTTTGACGTTAACTTAGATATGAACTTTGAATTCAGCGGAAAACTAGGTGTTGAATCTACTTCTAACGCTGTTATCAATACAAAGATCTACTTCAACCCAGCTACAGAAGAAAAGAAATTCGAATTAAATGGTAAGCCAGAATTCAACTTCGAATCTGTAAACGTATCTCTAGATGGAAACGCTACAGCTTACATCGGAATTGATGCTGCTATCAAGTTTGATTTATTAGGCGGAGTTATCTCTGTTGGTGTTGGTGCAGAAGTTGGTAACTTCAATAGACTATATGGTAAGGTTGGTTCTACAAACTTACTAGCTGAAGATAAAGATTTCTTCTATGGTATCTACCTAGAAGGTGGTATCTACTACGATGCTAAGTTCTTATACAATGTTGCTAAGATCACATCTGGTTCAATCAGCTTCTTCGGTGGAAGACAAGAAAAGACATTATACACAGCTGGTTCTCCATATGTTGTAACAGGTTTACAAGATACAACAATGAAGCTTGGTATCATCCCACAAGATATCGTTATCAACTGCACATATGATGACATTACAAACGGAACATCTGTTGGTACATGGACAAACATCATTGATGCTAAAAAGATCAAGGAAAAAGCAGAAGCTAATGCTGAAGCTAACTATGTTGAAATTAAGGATGGCCAAATCTACTTAACAGAAGAAGGCGCTACAGCTAACTTAAGCAACTATGTTGTAACAGTAACTGCTGATGGTGTTGATGCTGAAATCACAATTAACGCAATCCCAACATATGATGCTCAAGTTAACAGCGAAGCTACAGTATACGTTGGTAAGTCTAATAATATCTTAAAGCCATATACTGTCACAGCTGCCTACCTAGATGGAACAACTGTAAATGTTACATATCGTGGTATTCTAGGCGCAACAAATGCTAAGATTGCAGCTGGTGAAGCTGGTGTTATCGTAGTATACGTAAATGGTGAAGCATTCTGCATGCTAAACGTTAAATAATCGGTGTAATAAACCTTAAATCAAAAGGGAGTTTGCAATGCAAACTCCCTTATTTAATTACGCGTGTTGAAATCTTTTTATATATGATATAAAATAGATGTATTAAAGAGAGGTTATATTATGAAAAAAAGAGATGACATTGAAGAAATCGACGATGAAATCATTGATGACGAAATTATTGATGATGATGAAATCGTCGACGATGTAGAAGAAGTAGAAGAGGAAAGACCTAGAAGATCTGCTCCTAGAGCCCAAAAAGCCCAAAATAAGAAGAAAGGATTATCTAAAGGGGCAAAGATAGGTATTATCTCAGGAAGCGCCGCTGTAGGTGTTATAGCGATTGCGCTTGTTGCTTTGTTTGTAATACTACCTGCGCTTGGAATAAATATTTTCTCAAAAAAAGCAGCTACATATGATGGTCCAAGTATAACAAAAGATATATATTGTGATTTCACAACATCTTATGGTCTATATTTCTATGGCGATGATCATGAACCATATAATACTGATATGACAGATGTAGATATGGTAAGAGCTTCTGAATCTTTATCAACAAAATATTTTGATCCATCAAAGCCAACAATTATTTGGTTCCATGGTTGGGAACCAACAGGATCTGTTGGAGATAGATATTTAATGGCGGGCGCAGATACAAGAAAAGTTATGAAAACTTATGATTGTAGTTATGCGCACGAACTAAAAGAAAAAGGATATAACGTAGGTACATTTCAATTCCAAGGCGTTGAAGGTGAAGATACAAACTACGCACAAAGCTTAGCGGTTATTTATAAATATGCTGTAGAAAATTTTAATGAAACAGGCTATTCATTATCTTTCTTGTTTGCATCTGAAATTATTAAGGTGTTTGGAGAATCATATGCAAAAGATATTACATTTGCAGGACATAGCTGTGGTGGATTCGTTTCAACTGCAACAAACTATATGCTTCAAGCTTTCTATCATGCAGGAAAGATTTCTAATAAGAACCTAATTGCAAAGAGAATGATTGTTCAAGATCCATATGTAAACACGCTTAGCGATGGACTTTCAACAAATGCTAAGCTAATGGGAACTGATGAATTAATTGGAGATAGAAGAAAGGGTACAGTTGTTCAAGATATGATGATTAAACTTCATAAATTTGATAATGTAGCAATTGATGTATACCTAGGTATGAGTATTGCATCAAGTGAATTTATCGACCCTAATAAGTCTCATTTCAATGAAGTATTAGAACACGTGGTAGTTATTGATATGACAGGTTTAAAGAAATGGCAAGGAAGTATCGGCAATATTCACGTATTAACTAGAGATTGGTGCTGGAGATCTATTCTAGAGAATAAATTAAAAGATCAAGATGGCAATTTGGCTCCAAGCGGCGCTTGTACAAATGATGAAATTTTGTCTATGGTTGGTAATTTATATCAACAACAAAACGCAAAGTGGGATTTTGCTACAGAGAGCTTACAAAAGGTTTCAGATACATCAGGATTTAAGTTCTAATTGAATATAAACTATCGATATGCGCATAAATACAGCAAATTTGTATAAATATGCGCATATTTTTATGTTTTTATACGAAATAGTGAATAAAATACAAATTTTGTAAATATTTTTGATTTTTTATAAACTCTTTTGTATTATGTATGTGAAATAAATTATACGAGGTATAAAAAATGAGTGAAATTAAGAAAGTAGTTTTAGCATATTCAGGTGGATTAGATACATCAATTATCATTCCATGGCTAAAAGAAAATTACAACAACTGTGAAGTTATTGCCGTATCTGGAAACGTTGGACAAGCTGATGAACTTGAAGGACTTGAAGAAAAGGCTTTAAAAACGGGCGCTAGCAAGCTTTATATCGAAGATTTAGTAGATGAGTTTGTTGATGACTATGTTGTGCCTACAATGAAGGCTGGCGCGGTTTACGAAGGTAAATACATGCTAGGTACTTCTTTTGCAAGACCAATCATTGCTAAAAGAATTGCTGAAATCGCTCTAAAAGAAGGCGCTGATGCAATTTGTCACGGATGTACAGGTAAGGGAAATGACCAAGTAAGATTCGAATTGACAATTAAAGCATTTGCTCCAAAAATGAAGATTATTGCTCCATGGAGAATTTGGAACATTAAATCAAGAGATGAAGAAATCGATTATGCTGAAGCACATAACGTTCCTCTAAAGATTAACAGAGAAACAAATTACTCAAAGGATAAGAACCTATGGCACTTATCTCACGAAGGTTTGGATCTAGAAAACCCAGCAAATGAACCAATGTATGATAAGCCAGGATTCCTTGAAATGGGCGTATCTCCAATGATGGCTCCAGATAAGGCTACATATGTAACTTTGGACTTTGAAAAGGGCGCTCCTGTTGCTCTAGATGGCAAGAAGATGAAGGCATCAGATATCGTTAAGAAATTAAACGAAGTTGGTGGAGCTAATGGTATTGGTCTTGTTGATATCGTAGAAAACAGATTAGTTGGTATGAAGTCTCGTGGTGTTTATGAAACACCAGGTGGAACAATCCTATATCATGCACATGAAGTTTTAGAAACATTATGTCTAGATAAAGAAACAGCTCACTATAAGCAACAAATCGCTTTGAAGTTTGCTGATTTAGTATACAACGGACAATGGTTCACACCTTTAAGAGAAGCTTTATCTGCATTTGTTGAATCAACACAACAAACAGTTACAGGACAAGTTAAATTAAAGCTATATAAGGGTAATATCATCAATGCTGGTGTAACAAGTCCATATTCATTATATGATGAAGATATTGCTACATTCTCAGAAGATCACGTATATGATCAAAAGGATTCAGCTGGATTTATTAACCTATTTGGTTTACCAATTAAAGTAAAAGCATTAATGGAACAAAAACAAGGAAAATAAGAATTATGGATAAGATGTGGAAGGGAAGATTTTCAAAGGAACTAGATTCAAGGGTAAATGATTTTAATTCATCAATATCATTTGATTCTAGAATGTATAAAGAAGACATTGAAGGAAGCATTGCTCATGCAACAATGCTAGGAAACCAAGGAATTATTTCTAAGGAAGATTCTGCATGCATCGTTGAAAATCTTGAAGCCATCTTAGCCGATATTGAAAGCGGAAAATTAGCCTTTGATATGACCGCTGAAGATATACATATGTTCATTGAAGCAGAGCTTACAAAACGTATCGGAACAGTAGGCAAAAAGTTGCATACAGCTCGTTCTAGAAATGACCAAGTTGCTGTAGATATGAAGCTATATGTTAAGAAAGAATTAAAAGAAATAAAAGCTTTGCTTTTAAAGCTTATTGAAACACTAGTAAAATTGGCAGAAGAAAACGTTGAGACAATTATGCCTGGATACACTCATTTGCAACGTGCTCAACCTATAACTTTTGCTCATTATATGATGGCTTATGTCGAGATGTTTAAGAGAGATTACATGAGATTATCTAACAGCCTTGACATTATGAATTATTGCCCACTTGGAAGCGGTGCACTTGCTTCTACAACATACAACATTGACAGGGAATTCACAGCTGCAAAATTGGGTTTTGCTGGCCCTACAATGAACAGCATGGATGGTGTTTCAGATAGGGATTTCTGTATGGAAGCAGCTTCAGATATCGCTATTGCTATGGTGCATTTATCTAGGCTTTCTGAAGAGATTATTTTGTGGTGTTCTTGGGAGTTCAAATTCGTTGAATTGGACGATGCTTTTGCAACTGGTTCATCAATCATGCCACAAAAGAAAAATCCAGATATAACCGAGCTTGTTCGTGGTAAAGCTGCAAGATGTATTGGCGATTTAAATACGCTTCTTGTTATGATGAAAGGCTTACCTCTTGCATATAATAAAGATATGCAAGAAGATAAGGAAGCAATGTTCGATTCTATCGATACAATCAAGATTTGCTTAACAACAATTATTCCAATGTTATCTACGATGAAAGTTATCAAAAAGAACATGGAAAATGCTGCTAAAAAAGGCTTTATAAACGCAACAGATGTAGCAGATTATCTAGTTAAAAAAGGCTTAGCATTTAGGGATGCTTATAAGATTACTGGAGAGATAGTAAAAGAGTGTATAGAGCAAGATTTAACACTAGATTCTCTACCACTTTCAACTTATAAGAAATATTCAGATTGCTTTGCTGGAGATATCTATGAAGCTATAGATTTAAAGACATGTGTAAACGGGCGTAAAGTTTTAGGCGGCCCAAGCGAAGAAATTGAGCTAAAACACATCGCACTAATTAAGCAGTTCTTAACAGAAAACAAATTATATGAAAGATTAGAAAGTGAGGACTAAACCTCACTTTTTTCTTGCTAATATCGGAGTTATTAAAATTTTCAGTATTGACACTAAAAATAGTTTTTGTGTAGAATAAAATTTGGGTGAGGGGGTAGAACAGTTCTATCCATTTTCCAAAATTACAACAATTATATCAAAAGGAGAAATTATGAATAAGTTAGAATTAACAGAGATTGTTGCAACAAACCTTAACGTTACTAAAGTAGATGCTGGTAGAGCTGTAGATGCAGTTTTATACTCAATCGAAAAAGCATTGAAAAAAGGTGACAAAGTAGTACTTACTGGATTCGGTACATTTGAAGTAAAGACAAGAGCAGCAAGAATTGGTAAGCACCCAAAAACTGGCGAAGATATTAAGATTCCTGCATCAAAGTCAGTTCATTTCAAAGAAGGCAAAGCACTAAAAGATTCACTATAATTTTTCGTTTTACTTTGGAAATATTTCGCGCTCAATTAATTGGGCGCGAATTTATTTGGCTTTATATAAAAATAATATATATTGCACGCGCAAAATCTTGTTGATATAATTATATGGTGTAAGGAATTGAGGCATGCTATATAAATTTAATCACTCTCTATATAACAAATTTGAATGTTTTGAACAAAATAAATTGACTCCAAGAGCCTATTTTATTCCTTTTAATGAGAGAGAAGCACTAGATGCAACAACATACCTAAATGAAAGAACAAAATCAGATGCAGTTGTTATGTTATCTGGAAAATGGGATTTCAAGCTATTTGAAAAAATATCGGAAATGCCTAGAGAAATTGATACGTTCTTCTATAACTTTGATCCAATCACAGTTCCAGGATGTTGGCAATTCCAAGGATATCAAGCACCTTTCTATATAAACTCAAGATACCCATTTGATTGTAATCCACCATTTATTCCAGATGATGAAGGAACATATGGGGCAACAGCTCCAATTGACGATAAATCTATATCTAACCACGTGAAGGTATATAACAGTGTAGGGGTATATAGAAAGAAGTTTAATTTAACTCACAAACAAAGACACATCATAACATTCTTAGGCGTATCTTCAGCTTTGCAATTATATTGCAATGGTAGATATGTAGGATATAGCGAAGGAAGCCACAACACTGCAGAATTTGATATCACATCTTTTGTTATAGATGGGCCAAACGAAATCGTTTGCTTAGTATATAAATGGTGTAATGGTTCATATCTAGAATGCCAAGATATGTTTAGAAATAATGGTATTTTTAGAGACGTTTACATCACTAACTATGATAAGAGCTATATTTGGGACTTCAATGCAAAAACATATGTTGTAGATGAAACCTCAAGGCTATTAAGAGTAGATATAGATGCCGTAATGGAAAGAGGCGTTAAGCCTTGTTACGAATTGTATTATGGCAAGAAATTAATTGCTAAAGGTGAGGGGGAAACCTGTTGTGATTTCACTATAGAAAAGCCATATTTATGGAGCGCGGAAACTCCATATCTATACAAGCTTGTTATATCTTTAAAGAAGGGTAGTCAAACGTTGTTCTGTGTAAGACAAGAAATTGGCTTTAAAGATATTCAAATCAAAAAGAGCGTTTTCTATTTCAACGAAAAGCCAATTAAATTAAAGGGCGTTAATCACCACGATACAAATCCAAGAACTGGATATACAATGTCAGTTCAAGATATGGAAAAAGATGTTGAATTAATGAAATTAATGAACGTTAACGCCGTTAGAACATCTCACTATCCACCAGATCCATTGTTTATCAAGATGGCAAACTATGAAGGTTTGTACATAATTGATGAAGCAGATATAGAGACACACGGAACTTATGGAAAGAGATTTCCTCAACCAAACTTAATTTCAAACAACAATCGTTGGTTCAATCATTTCTGGGACAGAATATACAGAATGTATATGAGAGATAGAAATAACCCATCAATTACAATGTGGTCATTAGGAAATGAGAGTGGTGGTTGGAAGAATCAGGATGATTGTTATTTCAAACTAAAGAATCTTGATCCAACAATACCTATTCATTACGAGGGTGTATCTAGAAATGTTAGATGGTGTTATGACATTGTTTCTGAGATGTACACATCTACAGAAAAGTTAGAAAAATATACGCAAAGAAGATTGCCAGGAAAATTCTATAGAGCTCCATATTTCTTATGCGAATATGCGCACTCTATGGGAGTTGGGCCTGGTTCTTTAGATAAATATTGGGAACTTATAAATAAGACTCCAACAGCGCTTGGTGGCTGTATTTGGGAATGGGCAGATCATGCTGTTCTTGAAAAAGATGGCACATACACATATGGTGGAGATCATGGTGAATATGCACATGATTCTAACTTCTGTGTAGATGGATTATTGTTGCCAAATAGAGAACCATCTTCATCAGCATTTGAAATGCGCTGTGTATATAGACCAATTACTGCAAGTTATGTTTCAAACAACAAATACGCTTTACATAATTCTAATTTCTTTGAAGATACTTCAAAGATGGCCTTTAGATGGGAATATTTACAAAACGGTGAGATTTTAGCAGAAGGTGACTTTAAAGTTGTAATTCCACCAGAAGGAACATATACCGTAACACTAAAGCATCCGCTTTTAGATACATCTAAAGATTGCTTTATAAATTTCTATTATTTAGATGCAAAAACTGGAATAGAAATGGCAAGAGAGCAATTAACACTATGTCTATCTGTAGATAGATTGAAGAAGATTGAATCGGATTCTGTTGCTTGTATTGAAGAAAATGGTAAATACAAGATTGCTACAAATAACGGCAACATCGTCTTTGATAAATACACAGGCAAGATGGTAAGCTACAACATTAAAGATCAAGAACTTTTAAGCCAAGAAGATTCAGCACAAATCTTTAGCCCAGTTATTTATAGAGCAAATATAGATAATTATATGTTTATCGATAAAAATTGGAGAAAACTTGGATTTGATAAAGCAAGAGTAGAGCTTAGAAACTTTAGATGTGAAAAGCTAAAAGATAAGGTAGAAGCTGTACTTGAACAAAGAATCTATCTAAAGTCTAAAATTAGATTTATTGTAACTACAACATATTCTATATATGGAAATGGCAATATTGATGTAAATTCAATATTGGATATAGCAAAAGAATACGATTTACCAAAGTTTGGTTTAACTATTGAACTTCCATACGATTGCAGAAATGTAATGTATTATGGAAGAGGTGAAGCAGAAAACTATGCTGACTTTAAAGAGCACGCTTTAATCGGAATCTATAAAGATAGAGTAGAGACAATGCAACCAATCTATATTCGTCCACAAGAGTGTGGCAATAGATCTGAAATTAGATGGGCACAATTAACAAACGATGAAGGAAATGGTATTAGATTCGTAGCAGATGAAAAGACATTCAACTTTACAGCTCAACCATACAGAGATGATGTTATTGCCAATGCAAAGCACACAAAAGATGTAGTTGATGAAAATAGAACGGTTGTTAAAATCGACGCTTTTGTAAGAGGAATTGGAAGCAACAGCTGCGGACCAGACACAAGACAAGAGAATAGACATACGACGATAGATTCAATTGAATATACCTTTAGAATGGTCCCTGTTATCAAGAATAACACTATAATTTAGCCTAAAAACATAATAAATATATATAGTTATAATAATTATAATTTTTTAAATATATATTGAAAATGGGTTTTTAGTATGTTAAGATTATATTAATTAGAGCACGGAGGGCGCTTAAAATGGCAGAATTCAAATTCGATACAATTAAAACTTATGGAGTTTTATCTGAATCTTCTAAAGGATGGAAGAAAGAAATCAGATTGATTAGTTGGAATACTAAAGACGCTAAGTATGACATAAGAGAATGGGCACCAGATGGCGAAAAGATGGGTAAGGGTGTTACTCTATCTAAAGATGAAATTTCAGCTTTAAAGAAGATTTTAAACGAAATTAAAGACATCTAATTTAGAATAAATTAAAGATAAAAGTTCAAGGCGAGTTCCTAGTAAATAGGAATGTCGCCTTTTTTCTTGACTTTTAATGTTTGTAGGGCATATACTTTTGAAGACTTTAGGAGGCCTTTAAAGTGAACTATAGATTTCTATTAGATATGGCTCTTATATTACTTGGAACAAAAGTTGCGGGAATTCTATTTAGAAAAATGGGATTACCTCAAGTATTGGGTTCACTAATTGTAGGCGTTTTATACGGTGTTTTAAAAATCATCACTCCATCAGTAGAATTAGATATGTTTTCAGAGATCGGTGTAATTTTAATTATGTTTACAGCCGGCATGGAAACAAATTTTGACGAACTAAAGCATAATGCTGTTCCATCTGTATTTATTACATCATTAGGCGTTATAGTACCATTCTTATTAGGATTTGCTGTAGCATTTATGATTCCAGATATAACATTAAAGATGAGAATGTTCTTTGGTGTTATTTTAATGGCTACATCTGTAGGAATTACAGTTGCTACTCTAAAAGAAATTGGAGTATTACAAGGGAAGGTTGGATCTTCAGTTGTAACAGCAGCAGTTTTAGATGACATCATTGGCGTTGTTGTTCTTGCATTCTTTACAGCAGAGGCAGGAGAAACAACATTAGCCGCAAGAATATTTGGATTATTTAATGCAGACATTAACGCCTTATCTTCATTGGTTGTTTTAATCAACGTTGTATTATTCTTTGTTATAGCAGTAGGCTTTGGTCTTGGCGTACATTATTTATTTAAATACATGGCAAATAGATGGCCACATACAAGAAGATTATCTATCTTTTCTCTTGGCATGTGTTTCTTATATGCATGGGCAGCAGAAGAACTATTTGGTATAGCAGCAATTACTGGTGCATTCTTAGCAGGCATGATGATTGCTAAATCTTCTCAAACTCCATATGTTGAAAGAAGAGTAGATATGGCAGCTTATATGATCTTCAGTCCAATGTTCTTTGTAAATATTGGTGTATCACTTCCATATGACGTGTTAGTTGATTCATTTAGCTGGCTTGTTGTAGGATTTTCAGCATTGTTTATCTTTGTAGGATTACTAAGCAAATTCATTGGTGCCGGATTAGGTGCTAAACTTTGTAAGTATTCATATTCAGATAGTGCAAAGGTTGGTATTGCTATGATGGTAAGAGGTGAAGTTTGCTTGATTATTGCAAATGAAGGTGTATCTGTTGGAATAATGTCTCAACAATATTATCCAGCCATCGTAATGTTGATTATCATATCTTCAATCTTAACTCCAATTTTCTTAAAGTTATTATTTAAGAAATTCCCACAACAAGATGAGTCTCATTTACCACTTGAACCAAGTTATGCAATTAATTTTGCACTAGAAAAGCACGAAATGCATGACGAACCTACTTGTCCTTGTGAAAACGCCGAAAATTGCAAAAAAAATGACGAAAATAATCAGTCATAATTTAAGGTATTTTATATTTTAGTATCATATATTATAGTTATTAATATATGAACATGAAAAAATCTACGTTAGCTTTAATCATAGTTTTAGTTTTGTTGGTATTCATACCAACAGCCTTTGCATGTTCAAAGGAGCAAGCTGAAATAAATCTAACCGATGAGGGCTTTGAATATTCATATGTTAAGCTATTCCAACAATGTGTATTATATTGGCCAGCATATGAAGGTGTTTATTCGTATGAAATAAAGATATATGCTACTGGCGATTTAACAAAGTGCTTAGCTCAAGATACAATTTACCAATACGAAACAACCATAAAGAACTCTTATACAATTAAGGATAGCGTTTGCGCATTACAATACTTAGATATTTATCTACAAGCATTCAATGAAGACAAAAGCGTTGCATCAAACGTTTTAAAGCAAACAATATTCTGTTCTGTTGAAGATGAAGATATCTATATGGCTGAAGAACAAGAAGCCGGCGTTATCCCTGGATATGAAGAAAGTGTAGATTACTATTATGTAAAGTTGGCAAATAACATTAATATCGTAAAGCCAGCTGATATAAAGCAATACGCAATCGTCGTTGATGATATATCTGAAATTACATCTATAAAGCTTCCAATCGAATATAGTGGGGCATATGAATTAAATAACGATTTGAACGCTATTGTTATCGATTACAATTTAATTAATACCTTTAAAGTTGGTGCCACATTCCCAATGTTTGTTACATACAAAGATAGCGAAGTTAAGCAGTATAACATATCAATCGTAAATGTTTTAACTCCACAATTAGATCCAGTAATTATAAATAGAGGTGCAAATACTGCAGTTACTATTTCTTGCTTAAGCGAGACTTCTAAATGGGATATAGATTATGTTTTGTTAGATAATAAAATTTGCACGCTTCACGATAATTTGGAAAAAGGCATTTCGTTTTCTGTAAAGAATTTAAAATTGATTTCAAATGGGGATCATAATCTAAAGATTTACTATAGACTAAAAACTAGCACAGTAGATGAATTATTAGGCTATAGTGAAACCACATTGACAATAAACGCCGGAGGGAAAGAGCCTTATAATGTTAATTTATCTTATGATGACACATATCCAGCTGTAAAAGTTTCTTGGAATGCGGATCATCAATATAAATACGCGTATGTATTGATAAATTCAGCAGAGTTATCTACAAAGAATCAACCGGAATTGTTTGTTGGAAATTCAATAACCCTAACAAATTACATAACGAAAAAGACAGACAATGTAAGTGTACGACTTGAATATGAAGAAGGAGAGATTTACACATCAAGCCCAGTTAATCTTGATTATAATTTATCTCAATTTGCAGGTTGTGAATCATACTTTAATACAAAGACTCAATACTTAGATAAAACAGTTAATAACTTCATTACAAGCCAAGAAGAGCTAGATGATTTTATTGCTTATCATATAATCCACTATGGCGATTCAGATAACTTTAGAACTACACAAGCATCTGCAGAAACATATTCAATTTGTTCTCCTTATCTTGCTTCAAAATATGATAACAAGACTCTAGCTAATGCTATTCAACATTCTCTAGATATATTTATTGAACCTCTAAGAAGCACAATTAGCAATATAAGCATAAGTGGAGATCAGATAACATTTACATTGCATTTAAAAACGGGTTCAGCTCGTCCATATAATAGCTATCATGTGTATAGCGGATATGATACGACAGCTACATATCAAGAGTATCCATATAGTGAACTTCATTATTATACAAACGGGGAGAGTCAAAGAAGTTCAACTTTTGATGATTTTAAATACAAGCAATATGAAACAACAGTTCCTGTTTCTACATCACTAGAGCTAGCGCTTGCTTTAGAAAAAGGATTTAATGTAGCTCCAGCAGCCAATTCAAATGCAGAGCTTATTTTAAATAAAGCTAAAGCCGTTTTAAGAGAAATCATCGATGATAGAATGACTGATTATGAAAAGGTTCTAGCAATCTATGATTGGATGACTTATAACGTTATTTATGATAGAGGAATGGTAGAATACTCTGATGCAATTAAAAAGGAAGAAAGTGCATATTGTGCAGTATTCAAGAATACTTCTTTCTATGCAGAAGGAGTCTTTTTATACAATATAGCTGTATGCAATGGTATTGGCTCAGCATTTTCAATCCTTGCAAACATTGAAGGTATCCCAGCATATAAGACAATGGGCGAAGTAAATAGTGGCAGTCACACTTGGATTAAAGTATTCGTTAATAATGAATGGTATGT
Source organism: Clostridiales bacterium (assembly GCA_015055975.1). Classification (GTDB taxonomy): domain Bacteria; phylum Bacillota; class Clostridia; order Christensenellales; family UBA3700; genus UBA3700. The sequence goes on from SVHF01000002.1 coordinate 82,323, forward strand.
ATGTGACCCAACTTGGGGCGGAGCTAAAGATGAGGACAATTCTCAATTATATGAATTTATTACATATGACTTCTTTATGCTAAGCCAAGATGAAGCCTATTCTTATGAAGGCAGAAAAGAATTCATAGAAAAATATCATAAAGATGCATATGATGTTTATGCAGGAAACACTCAATTTGATTACTTTGCGTCATCTACATTTGAATACAACGGAAAGGTATATACAAAATACATTTCAAACACTCAAGAGTTTGCCGCATTAATAGATTATTACACATCAACTTTATCACCAGGTGAGACAATACAAATATCTGTTAAATCTCCAGAGATAGATTCAGCATTTTTATGCTCAGCTGGTATTTTATATAAATGGCTAACAGATATTTATTATCCACAACATGCATCTATTCAAGCAAACTATAATATAAAGATCTTTGCAAGAACGGGTGGCGATTTGAAGGAAATGGGCTCTTCTGATATAGGAACTGTTATAGAAAACTTTAATAACGTAGCATACATAAGGATTCAAGCCCTATGACGAATAATGAGATTCTAGACTTGATGTATAAAAACGCTGATGAAAAACGTGCTATCTTCCAAAAAAGATGCACAAATACTAATTATGACGTTATTGGCAATACAAATCCATTCTTAAGAGAACTAGCAAAAGATATTTGTAAATCAAAAGATTACAATGATTTTTTAGATTCAGATTCGAATATATATGAATATGTGTTATTACAAGGATTTGTTATCCAAAAGCTTAATGATTTGAATAGAATGAAAAAGTTTGTATATAAAATGGATGATTGGTCAGTATGCGATTGTTCGCACCTAAAAAAGCAATCTAAAGAGCATCTTGAATCAATATACGAATGGGTTAAGCAAAAAGAAGAATTTGTGACACGTTTTGGAATTATCTCATATATGTGCGTATATTTAGGCAAGTATAGTGATGAAGAAGACGACAAATTCATTCAAGAAATTTATAAAATAAAACATCATGAATATTATGTAGATATGGCTATTGCGTGGTTTATACAAAAGTTATATTCTATAAATATAGAAAAAGCGCAAAAGATGCTTGATTCTGGGAAAATAAACGACTTTACTAAAAAGAAAGCGATTTCGAAAATAAAAGATTCTCTTCGCGAGAGAAAAACAAGGGGTTAACAGTATGAAGAAACTTATTATAGTTCTAGCTTTAGTTGTGGTAATTATCACATCTTTAGTTTTATTTACAGCATGTAAGCCTGATTATAAAGACGGAGATAATTTGGTTTCGATTGCAAATAGTGCAAGAGGCCAAACTATGTTAGGCTTTGGTGCATCATCAGCTTGGTGGTCACAAATTATAGGTCAAGGTGCCAATAAAGATGAAGTTGCAAGATTATTATATGGCGATGATGGAATGGCACTTAACATCTATAGATACAACATTGGTGGTGGTTCTTTAGATATTGTTAACAAGGCAGTAACTGGAACATATGCAACATGTTGGGATAATCAAGCAGCATTAAGTGGAGCAAACTATTATTGGGAATTAGATAGATTAACAGAATCATTCCTAATTGGAGAGAACTATACAGGATCAAATCATGCTGACCTTTTGGCTTATGTATCAAATGATGCAAATTATGACTTTACAAAAGATGCCGGCGCTCAAGCAATGCTAGAAGCATGTTATGCTCTTGGCAATATTAATGAAATCGTTTTATTTGTTAACTCACCACATTATTTAATGACAGCAAATGGAATGTGCAGATCAACGGATGGAGATGATAACGTAGATAATCTTCCAGAAGAGAATTATGATGTATTTGCAGAATATCTAATGCACATTGTTAAATATTTTGCCGTAACAAAAGGTTACCCAGTTAAATATCTAAGCCCAATCAATGAACCAAATTGGGATTGGTCAGATTGGAAGCAAGAAGGTTGCCACTATGAACCAGCTTCAATGGCAGCTTGCTTAGATGTTGTTTATAAGAAATTAGCTGCATTTAATGAAGCTAATGGTACAGCTATTGAGATTGATGGTTATGAATCTGGTAACTGGAGATGGAAAGGATCAAATAACAATCCATCATATAACCAACAATACATTGAAGAAATTCAACAAACAGACGCATATAAGACAATGGAGTTTTTGTCTTACCACTCATATTCAAATCCATACAAAAGATCAGATAGAGAAGACTTCATGAAAAAGAGTGCAAAATATAATATAAATGTTGGCATTTCTGAATATTGTCAAATGACAGCAGGAGTTGATTTAAATGAATTTGGGAATGCTCAATTACTTGCTTTAGTTATGGCTTATGATATGTCTATTCTAAAGTCTAATGAATGGACATGGTGGATTGGCGTTTCAAATGAAACTACATATAATTACGAAGATGGTTTGATTTATACAAACTGGTGGTCAGATTTTGAAGACCCATTCTATAAGAATTATTATGGAGATAGATACACAGGAACAAAAGATTCAATTCGTGTTTCTCCAAGATATTATACAATGAAGCATTATGCAAACTTTGTTGATGCAGGAGATGTATATCTAGATTTAGATATTTCAAATACAAAATCAAATCTTGGAATTCATGTAACACAACAAGATAGTGATTTATTCTATGCATACAAAACAGCAGGCGGAGATAAGATGCCTTATTCGGATAAGATTTATAATGCATTCTTAAAACCAGATGGAACTGTTGTTATTGTATATACAAACGTAGTTGAAGAACCAATCTTATTTACATTTGCAGATGAGTTCAAGACATTTGAAGCATATACATCAACTTCTGGTAATTATTTCCAAAAGAGTGAAGGTAAGTTTGAACATACTTATACATTCCCAGGAAACTCAATCGTAACACTAGTTTTACATCCATAATTTATGAATTTGAAAAAGATCATTGTCATAATCTCATTAATTGTAATGTTGATTTCATCGGCAGTGATCTTTTCTTCATGCAAAGATAAAGAAATCGTAGTTGAAACAGACCTTTGTAATAAAAACGCAACTAAAGAGGCTATAAAGCTTTATGATTATCTAAAAAGCGTTTATGGGAAAAAGGTAATTTCAGGCCAACAAGAATCTACATGGACAGAAGCTGGCACTGAATACGAAATGGAATATATCCATGCTTTAACTGGTAAATATCCTGCCATTCGCGGATTAGATTTTATGAACGACGATTTTGATGGCGTTGTAGAAAGATCTATTGATTGGTGGCAAAGAGGTGGCATTGTAACAATTTGTTGGCATTGCGGAAAGAATTTTACAGGTAATTACGATAATTCAAAAAACGACGAAATAGAAAATTGGGACAAAGTCTTTGAAAAAGGAAGTGAAGAAAATTTATTGTTCACTCAAAATATGGATAAGGCAGGAGCCGCATTAAAGAGATTGCAAGATGCAAATGTTCCTATCTTGTGGAGACCATTCCATGAATTTGATGGAGCTTGGTTTTGGTGGGGCAAAGGCGGAGAAAAGAATTTTAAAAAGCTTTGGATATATATGTATGATCATTTCACAAATGATTTAGGCTTAAATAACCTTATCTGGGTTTTAGGATATAGCCATAACGGCAAAAATATAAAGAGTTGGTATCCTGGAGATAAGTATTGCGATATAGTAGGTGCCGATTCTTATGAAGTTCCTCAAAATGGTCCAGAGAGAAATCTATATCTTGCAGTTAAATATGGCACAAACAAGAATAAGATGGAAGTAATGCATGAATGTGGTCAAATCCCAAGCATTACAGGCTTTAAAGATATCAAATGGGGATATTTTATGACTTGGCATACAAAATGGTTAATATATGATGGAGATGAGAGCGTTCAATCATCAAACACAGATGAACACTTAATTGAAATCTATCAAGATGATTATGTTATAACCCTTGAAGATATTCCTAATCTAAAATAGTTAATATAATATTTATATGTAGGCTCTTGAAATAAAAAATCAAGGGCCTAATTTTTTTTTTAAAATATTTTTTGAAAAACTGTTGACATTGTGTTTTTTACATTATATAATCATATCAACCTACTAGATAAGTAGGCAAAAGGAAAGCAAAACAAATGGCAGTAAACAATTTAATCAATGAACTTAGACATAATTTCCGTTTTGGGCGAATGTGCAGCGATCGATGTTGTGCTTAGCACATATATGTTCAAAACAATTAATTCAATATAAAAATAAAATTAAAAGGAGATTATAAAAATGAGTAACATTAATAAGAAATATAAATTTGAAACATTACAATTACACGTAGGTCAAGAAAGTGCAGATCCTGCAACAGATGCAAGAGCAGTACCAATTTATTTAACATCATCATATGTATTCCATAATTCAAAGCATGCCGCAGATAGATTCGGTTTAAGAGATGCAGGAAACATTTATGGTAGATTAACAAACCCAACTCAAGGCGTATTAGAAGAACGTCTAGCTGCTCTAGAAGGTGGCGTTGCAGCCCTTGCTGTATCATCAGGCGCCGCAGCTATTACATATGCAATTTTAGCTCTAGCTGGAGCGGGTGATCATGTTGTAGCTTTAAACAACATCTACGGTGGTACATATAATTTACTAGCTCACACATTAAAGATTTATGGAATTGACACAACATTTGTAAATCCAGATAATGTAGAAGATATTAAAGCAGCAATCAAAGATAATACAAAATTAGTATTTATTGAAACATTAGGTAACCCAAATTCTGATGTTGTAGATGTAGAAGCAATTGCAAAGATAGCTCATGATAACAAGATTCCACTTGTTGTAGATAACACATTCGGTACACCATATTTAATTAGACCAATCGAATTTGGTGCAGATATCGTAGTTCATTCAGCTACAAAGTTCATTATCGGACATGGAACAGGTCTTGGTGGTGTTATCGTAGATAGCGGTAAGTTTGATTGGAAAGCTTCTGGCAAGTTCTCAAAGCTTGTTGATCCAAACCCATCATATCACGGTGTATCATTCTATGATGCAGTTGGCCCAGCAGCATTTGTAACATATATTAGAGCAATTCTATTAAGAGATACAGGTGCAGCAATTTCTCCAGTAAACGCTTTCATAGCTTTACAAGGTGTTGAAACTTTATCATTAAGAGTTGAAAGACACGTAGAGAATGCTTTAAAGGTAGTTCAATTCTTGAACTCAAACCCACAAGTAGAAAAGGTACATCACCCATCTATCACAAAGGATGCAAAACAAAAAGAACTATATGCTAAATATTTCCCAAACGGCGGTGGCTCGATCTTCACATTTGAGATTAAGGGCTCTGAAGAAAAGGCAAAGGCATTTATTGATAATCTAAAGATCTTCTCATTACTTGCAAACGTTGCAGATGTTAAATCTTTAGTTATTCACCCAGCTTCAACAACACACTCACAATTGAGCGATGAAGAATTAAATGAAAGCGGCATTTATAGAAACACAATCAGATTATCTATCGGTACAGAACATATTGATGATATTATTGATGATTTAAAAGATGCATTTGAAGCTGTAAAAGATATAAAATAGTATACGGAGGATTTAAAAATGGCAAATATATATACATCAGCAGATCAATTAATAGGACGTACTCCACTATTAGAATTAACAAATATTGAAAAGGCACTAAACTTAAAGGCAAAAATTATTGCTAAGTTAGAATATTTCAACCCAGCAGGTTCAGTTAAGGATAGAGTAGCAAAGTCTATCTTAGATGAAGCAGAAAAAGCTGGCAAATTAAACAAGGATACAACAATCATCGAGCCAACATCTGGTAACACTGGAATTGGACTTGCATCAGTTGCTGCAGCAAGAGGATATAAACTTATCATCGTTATGCCAGAAACAATGTCAGTAGAAAGAAGACAATTGATTAAAGCATATGGCGCAGAATTAGTTTTAACAGAAGGCGCTAAGGGTATGAAGGGAGCTATTGCTAAGGCTGAAGAATTGGCTTCTCAAATCGACAATAGCATTATCGCTGGACAATTTGTTAACCCAGCAAATCCAAAGGCTCATAGAGAGCATACAGGCCCAGAAATCTATGAAGATACAGATGGCAAGGTTGACATCTTCGTAGCAGGTGTTGGAACAGGTGGTACAGTTACAGGCGTTGGTGAATACTTAAAGTCTAAAAATCCTAACGTTAAAGTTGTAGCAGTTGAACCAGAATCATCAGCAGTATTATCTACAGGAGTTGCTGGTCCACATAAGATTCAAGGTATCGGTGCAGGATTCGTTCCAGATGTATTGAATACAAAAATCTATGATGAAATCATTCCAGTATCTAATGAAGATGCATTTAAAAATGGTAAGCTAGTTGGTAGAAAAGAAGGCGTATTAGTTGGTATTTCTTCTGGTGCTGCATTAACAGCTGCAATCAAGCTTGCTGAACGTTCAGAAAATGCTGGAAAGAATATTGTAGTTCTTCTACCAGATACAGGAGATAGATATTTATCTACACCTTTATTTGAGGATTAATTGCAATACGTAATGAAAAAATGATATAATTCACTTGCCCACCAGTTTGATAGGCAAGTGAATTTTTTTTGAGGTAAATTATGAAAATATCGACAAGAGGAAGATACGCATTAAGAGTTATGATAGACTTGGCAGAGCATTTTAATGGGACATATATTCCATTAAAGGAAATTGCTGAACGCCAAGAAATCTCACAAAAATACATTGAAGGGATTATGACTGACCTTTCTAAAAAGCATTTTGTTGATGCATTGCACGGAAAGGGTGGTGGCTACAAATTAAATAAGGCTCCACAAGATTATACGGTTAGAGAAATATTATTATCTACAGAGGTTTCTTTGGAACCAATTTCATGTTTAGAAGAAGGAGCTCCTCCATGTCCAAGAGCAGCAACATGTAGAACTTTGAACATGTGGAAGAGTTTTTCAAAGCTTGTTAACGATTATTTTGAAGGAATTACGCTTGCAGATTTAATTAATGCTCCACTAGAAGATAATTACATAATATAATGTAAAAGTAGGGTGTAAATAGGCAAGAATAGTGCTTTTTTTCGAAAAAGAAACCAATAGTTGCGTAAATTCAAACTAGATTAGGTGGTTAGCAACCGAGTGCTACTGGTAAATTAGAATTGAAAAAAGCAGGAGGTAAGCGTTATGAATATAGAAATCGCTAACAGATTACAAAAATTAAGAAAAGAAAATGGATACTCTCAAGAAGAACTAGCAGATAAGCTAGGTATTTCAAGACAAGCTGTATCTAAATGGGAAAGAGCAGAATCTTCTCCAGATACAGATAATTTAATAGTTTTAGCAAGATTATATAATGTATCTTTAGATGACTTATTAAAAGATACTGAATCAGATCAAGAAATTAGAGATAGAGTTCAAGATAGACGAAATGATGATATTGAAAAAGATACTATCATATTAACAGATGATGAAGGTCAAACTCTAAAGATTAAAGATGGTCATATTCAAGCTTTTAATAAAGATGGCTCTGAACATAAGATAGATAAGAAAAAACAAATCCTTGTAAGCGTTGCTGATGGCGTTGTTGCGCTATTAACATTAATAGGTTTTCTAGTTTGGGGAATGTGTTTTGATGGATGGGAGATTAGTTGGACTCTTTGGGTATTAATGCCAGCTGTTATGAGTATCTTCCAAGCTATTGCATATAAGCAATTAACTCAATTTGTATGGCCATGCTTAGTTACATTTATATATTTGTTTATTGGCATGAAATACGGTTTATGGCATCCATATTGGTTCTTGTTTATAACAATTCCAATCTATTATATAATTGCAGATCCAATCGATAAATATGTGTTTAAAACAAAAGATATAAATGAAGATTAATTAGTTAAATTACAAATATAATAGTTAGCCGGGCAAAGATTGATAGTTTTGACCGGCTAATTTGTTTGTTGCAGTTTTGTTGCATTTGGTGTTTTATAATATAAATAGTTAGTTCTATTTGGTTATATGCGAACCATTAATCGCATAAATAAATTAATCGAGGGGCATCATGAAAAAAATCGCATTATTATTAGTAGTAGTTTTAGTTTTAGCTTCTATGTCAGTATTGCTATTTGCATGTAGTGCAAAAGTAGCAGGCAAGACTTATGTGTTAGAGTCAGTTGAGGTAACATGTGATGAGGCATCAGAAGAAATAATTGCTCAAGCAAAATCAACACTAGAAAATCAATATAAGAACGCTGAACTTATTTTTAACAAAGACGGCACAATGATTTTAAAGAGTGGTGAATTAGAACAAAAGAGCTATTATAAGCAAGTAAAGAATAACATCTATACATCAACAACTGAAGATGTAAAAACAGATGGAACACCAACTTTAGTTGTAGAAGGCAAAAAGCTAGTTTGGTCTATGACACAAACAGTTGCATCATATACATTTAATGCAAAAATTACTGTTGTAGAAAAGAAATAACGTAAAGTTATTAAACAAAGAAAATGAATTAAGGCTGGTGACAGCCTTAATTTTTTGCCCTAACATCTATAAAAAATGTCAATATATATTTTTATTTGAAAATATTATATAATATATAGGAGAGCAAAAATTAAGGAGGTATTTATGGCTAACATAAATGACAAGATTTGTATTATAGGTGGTGGCCCAGCTGGATTAGCATGTGGTGTATATCTAGAAAAGAAAGGCTACAAAAACTATACTATTTACGAAAAATTAAACAAGGTAGGCGGAAAAGCTTATTCTCCAAAGATTAAAGTAAATGGTGAAGAAAGAGCATATGAAACAGGCGCTATCATGGGTGCTATTACATATCACGCTGTTTCTGAAATGGAAGAATTCGGTGGATACTATCATAAGGGTCCAGACTTCAAACCAGGCGAACCAAACATGAGAAGAGAATATCGTAGTGAAATTACTGGTGAAGTTGTTGAACCATTTAATCCAAAAGCTAATTTTTCTTTAAAGAAGATGATTGGTTTAATCAAGTTAAAGAAACAATTCAAGAAATTAAAAGAATTAATGGAAACAAAGTATGCTGGATATGATTGCTATGGTCATATTGGTGTTGCTTCTGGTAAGTACAGTGGTATCTCAAAGATCGTTCCAAACCAAGAAGGTTCAAATAAAGATCAAGCATTCCCAAATTACTTAGTTGGTGAAAACCCAAATCTAAAAGATTTAGCATTACCATTCAGTGAATTCTGTAAATTAAATGGTGTAGAAGAAGTTCAAAGAATTTGGATTGGACCTTACACATCATTCGGTTATGGTTATTTTGATGAAATCCCAGCAGCTTATGTTATGAAGTATCTTGATACAACAACAGCAGCTGAATTCGTTAAATTACAATTATGGACATGGCAAGATGGTACACAAGCTATCTATGAACACGTAAACAAGAAATTATTACATCCAGCTGTTCTTGAAACAGAAGTTGTAAAAGTTGAAAGAAGCGATGGCAAGGTTAATGTAACAATTAAGGGCAAAGATGGAAAAGAAAAGACAGAAACATTTGATAAATTAATCGTTACAACACCACTTGATTGGTTCAAAGATTATGCAGATGCTACAAAAGAAGAAAAAGAACTATTCTCTAAGATCGTTCATGAAAAGTATGTAGATTTCATCGCTAGATTTGATGAAGATCAAGGACCAGTTATTTCTGGATACCTATTCGGTAACATGGAACCAGAAAGATTAGGACACGCAATGGTATACTATCATAGATGGGAAGACATCGGTAAGAACTGCCCATGTACAGTTTATGCTTTAAGAAACCATACAGGAGATCCAGATGTTCCATATGAAAAGACACTTGAAATGATGAAGGATGATATCAATAAGGTATTGAAGTTCCCAATTAAGGAAGTTCTATATGCTCAAGAAAGCTACTATTGTCCACACGTTGGTCCAAAGGATTACGCAGATGGTTGGTATGATAAGCTAGAATCTATCCAAGGCACAAAGAATACATATTATGCAGGTGAAATTATTTCATTCGGTGATATGGAAGATACATGTGCAGCATCTAAGGATATCGTAGGAAGATTCTTCTAATACTTAGATAAACTAATAATTACTAGCGCGCTAATTCAAATTGGCGCGCTATTTTTTTGCCAATTTAAATTTCATAAATTAAATAAATAAAATTTATTAACAATAAGATTGACGAGAAGTATACTTTGTAATAATATGAATATGAAATAAGTTTCATAATTTAGAAACAGCATAGGACAGGAGATTAAAAATGGAAGTAAGAGGAGAGAACAAGTTTATTGAATTAAACAACATTATTAAAACATTTGGACAAGGAGATTCTAAAACAATAGCTGTAAATGATATCTCTTTTTCAATAGATAAAGGTGAAGTAGTAGTTCTATTAGGGCCATCTGGTTCAGGCAAAACAACACTTTTAAATATTATTGGCGGAATTGAGATTGCAAATTCTGGAAAGATTAGAGTTGCAGATCACCAAGTAGATAATATGACAGATAAGAATGCTGTTGAATATAGAAGAGAGCATTTAGGATATATTTTCCAAAGTTATAATTTAATTCCAAACTTGACAGTTAAAGAAAATATTGAAATTGGAGCATACCTAGCAAAGAACCCACTTAATGTTGATGAACTATTAGTAGATTTGGGACTAGAAAAACAAGCTAACAAGTTACCTATGTTTTTATCAGGGGGTCAACAACAAAGAACAGCCATTGGTCGTGCTGTTGCTAAAAATCCAGATTTGTTGTTATGCGATGAGCCAACTGGTGCTTTGGATTCTCAAACATCAAAAGACATTTTGGTTTTATTAGAAAAAATAAATAAAAAATATGGAACAACAATCTTGATGGTTACGCACAATGAATTAATTTCGCAAATGGCATCAAGAATTATAAGAATGAAAGATGGACAAATCATTGAAGATAAATTGAACGATAATATCGTAAAAGCAGAGGCACTAGAATTATGATGAATCCACTATATAAAAGACTTAAAAGAGAGTTTAAATCAGATATCGGTAAGTATATCGTTATCTTTTTATTTATAACGATAATGGTTGGTTTGTGTTCTGGATATATAGTCGGAAATGAATCAATGAGTAAAAGCTTCTATGAGACTCAAGAATCATTGAATGTCGAGGATGGCCATTTTGAAGCAATGTATGAATTGAGTAATTCAATAAGAAATGCTGCACAAGATGGGTACAAATTAACTATTTATAATTTATATTACAAGACAATTGATCACGAAGGACATAATATCAGAACTTATGCAAAAGAAGATAGAAAAGGCATAATCAATGATTATGAAGTCATGATAGGAAAAGAGCCAAGTGAATTAAATGAAATTGCATTGGATAGAACATATTGTGATGCGAACAATATAAAAGTTGGCGATAAATATTCAACAAATGAAGGAGATTATATTGTTGTCGGAATAGTTGCGCTTGTTGATTATTCTGCATTGTTTGAAGATAATGCAGACGCCATGATGAATGTTAAAAGCTTTTCTATTGCTTTAGTTACAAAAGCCGCATTTGATAATATGGCTACAGATGTCAATTACAATTATGCTTATAAGTTCAATTCAAAACTAAGTGAAGATGAAGCAAATGAAACAAACCAAAAGTTAATGACATACTTGTATTTGATGACAGGTAAATCTTTAACATCATTTATTCCATATGCAGATAATCAAGCGATTCAGTTCGCTATAGTAGACGTAGAAAATGACTTAGTATTTTTGGAGATATTCTTCTATTTAATTATGGTTGGGCTTGCTTTTGTATTTGCAATTACGACAAAAAACAAAATAGAACAAGAAGCAAAAACAATAGGAACTTTAAAAGCTATGGGATATACGAGATGGAATCTTATAGGGCATTATCTATTGTTACCATCTTTAGTTACGTTAGCAGGAGCTATTGCTGGAAACATCTGGGGATACACAGGATTTAAAGATTTTACAACGTCGTTATATTATAGGTCATATTCGTTTGGTACATTCCACACGTTCTTTAGTCCAAAAGCCTTTATTATGACTACAATAATTCCTTTAGTATTGGTCTTATTAATTAGCTTCATTATTTTGGTGGTTAATTTGCATGCGCCAACAAAGGTGTTCTTACAAGGAAAGACAAAGAAATCTAGAAAAGCAACACGTCGTCCTTTGCCTAAAAAACTTGGAATGATAAATAAAATGCAACTAAGAGTAATTGCTGCGAATAAAGGTACATATATCGCTATGTTCATTGGGCTTTTATTTGCAAATTTAATATTGGTGTTTGGTCTATGTTTAACACCAATGTTAGAAAACTTTAAAAAAGAGATACAAACATCTCAAGTTGCTCCATATGAATATATATTAAAAGATAACTATCTCGTTTCAGACGATAGTGCAGAAAAGATAAAAGTAACTTCTCTATATGTTGGAATAGATACAGTGCAAGTAATTGGTGTTGAAAAGTTTGGAAGTGAATCTAAATTCTTAAGCGATTTGGATTTGAAGCCAGGAGAAGTTGTTGTATCTAAAGATTTATATGAAAAATATAACATCAAAAAAGGATCTACGTTTGAAGCTAAAGAAGAATATTCGGATAAAGTTTATACATTGAAAGTATCTCAACTAAAAAATCAAGCTGGTGCATTCTATGTATATATGGATATGGATACATTTAAAGACTTGTTTAAAGATGCGCAAACATTAAATGGATATTTATCTTCAGAAGAATTAACAGAAATTCCTCAAGATAGTATTTATACAGTAATTACAATAAAAGATTTGCAAGCAGCATCTGATCAAATGTCGCTATCTATGGGAGATGTATTCACTTTGTTTGATGCTTTTGCAATTATATTATTCTTACTAATCATATATTTGCTAGCAAAAATAGTTGTTGAAAAGAGCGCTACATCCATTGCGATGATGAAGATTCTTGGATTTAATCCATTAGAAACTGCAAGAGCATATAACTTATCTACTGGTATAGTTGTAGCCGTATCTGAATTGATAGCAATTCCAGTAAGCTCATTGCTTTTAAGTGTGCTTTGGAAAGCAATTATGACCATTAGAATGAAGGGTTGGATTACATTCTATCTTGCACCATGGATTTATTTTGCAATGTTTGGAATAGCAATTGGAGCGTTTTTAGTTGTGTTCTTGATTGAATATCTAAAGATGAGAAAGATCCCATTATCTCTTGCGCTAAAGAGAGAATAGAAAAAGGTTATAACTTAATGCAAAAAGAAAAAGGATTGTCTAATAAGTAGAACTAAACGATTTAAACAATCTTATTTCTTATTTGCAATTACATTTGGAAAATCGTGCGTATGCACAAGCTATAGAGGTGAAATATGAAAAAGAAAAGGAGTTCGCTATCCGTTTTGCTTGGATATGCAGGCAAGCATAAGTATTTTACATATGCAGCGCTAGTATTATCTACAATAAGCGGAGTAATAGCATTGTTCCCTTACATCTTCATCTGGAAGATTGTAAAGGAATTGGTTGAAGTTGCACCAAACTTCGAGAATGCTACAAACATTGTCTCGAACGGTTGGATTGCAGTCGGTTTTGCGCTTGGTTACATATTAATGTATCTATTTGCGCTAATGTGCTCGCATATAGGAGCGTTTAGAATTGATAGAAATATGCGAGAAAAATTGGTAGACCATATCTCTAAGATGCCAATTGGTGAAATTAGTGATTTTGGAACCGGTAAATTACGTCAAATCACCCTTGATGTAACAGGTATTCCAGAAAACTATTTAGCTCACCAGCTTCCAGATATGGCGCAAACTTATGTAACTCCAGTTGCAATGATAGTTATGCTATTTGTATTCGATTGGAGATTAGGCCTTGTATCATTGGTTCCTGTAATTATAGGCTTTGCAATGATGTTTACAATGGTAGGCCCTTCGCTAAAGGATGAAATGAAAAAATATCAAGATTCACTAGCTGATATGAGTAATGAAGCGGTTGAATATGTTCGTGGTATTCCAGTAGTTAAAACATTCAATCAATCTGTATTTTCATTCAAGCGTTTTGCTAATTCAATAAGCAATTATGCAAAATACTGCTATGGATATACACAAAAGACAAGAAAGCATATGGCATTATTGATTACAGCAATAAATGTAGTTGTATGTTTCTTGGTGGCATTTACTTTAATTATGAGTGGCGCAAAGATGGTCGATGATATATTCATTGTTAATTTAATGTTCTATATTATCTTTACTCCTATTATTGCTACTTGCTTTACAAAAGTATTGTTTATGTCAGAAAACACAATGCTTGTTGATGATGCTTTAGAAAGAGTTAATTCAGTGCTATCAATTGAGCCATTGAAAGATCCAGAAAGTCCAAAAGAACCAAAAGGGTATGATCTTGAATTTAAGGATGTTGTATTTAGTTATAAAGATGCAAAAGTTAATGCAGTAGATAACATTTCATTCAACGTAAAAGAAAATTCACTTGTTGCTCTAGTTGGACCCAGTGGTGGTGGTAAATCAACAATTGCTAATCTTATTGCTAGATTCTACGATGTAAAAGAAGGCGAAATAAAGATTGGCGGAGTAAATATCAAGGATATGGATAAAAAGACTCTACGTAGTACTTTATCTTATGTATTCCAAGATAACAAATTATTTAGAGGCACGATTTTCGATAATGTTAGATTAGCAAAGCCTGATGCTACAGAAGAAGAAGTAATTAAGGCTTTAGAATTAGCTCAATGTGGAGATATCATAGCAAAATTCAAAGATGGTATCTACACGGTAATTGGTTCACAAGGAACATATCTATCTGGCGGGGAGACACAACGTGTATGTATTGCTAGATGTTTCTTGAGAGACTCAAAAATATTGCTTTTGGATGAAGCAACTGCATTTGCAGATCCTGAAAACGAAAGATTAGTTCAATTAGCATTTGCAAACCTTGCAAAGAATAAGAGCGTAATTATGATTGCGCATAGATTATCTACTGTTAAAAATGCAGATAGAATTCTAGTTGTGAAAGATGGCAAGATTGCAGAAGAAGGTTCACATGATGAACTTATGGCTAACAAGAAGGTTTATGCAAAGATGTGGAATAATTATCAAGAAGCAATCACTTGGAAGGTAGGGAGGTAGTCGATATGGTTAATTAT
This sequence comes from Clostridiales bacterium, assembly GCA_015055975.1. Taxonomy (GTDB): domain Bacteria; phylum Bacillota; class Clostridia; order Christensenellales; family UBA3700; genus UBA3700. The sequence continues at coordinate 97,442 of SVHF01000002.1, forward strand.
TTAATGAAAAGATACGCTCTATCTCAAAAGGGCGCGAAAGATTTTATAAAAGCAATTATTTGGGCAACCGTTGCAGACCTTGCATTAATGATGCCAGTGTCAATTGCTTATTTTGTGGTTTCAGATTTATTAAATGGCGGAATCACAACAACAGGATATTGGGTATATAGCATCACAACAGTTATTGTTCTTGTTGTAATATATGTTCTTAATTTAATGCAATACGATGCAGAATTTGGAGCTACATATAAAGAATCAGAAAGACGTAGAATATCTTTAGCTGAAAGATTGAGAAAATTACCATTATCGTACTTTGGTAAAAAAGATGTTGGTGATTTAACAAAAGTAGTATTAAGCGATACAACACTTTTGGAACAAAATTTCTCACACATTATGCCACAATTCTACGGCTCAATTATATCTACAACATTAGTTGTAATATCATTGTTTGGATTTGATTGGAGAATGACTCTTGCAAGTATTTGGGTATTCCCAGTTGCGATGTTAATTGTATTTACCTCAAGAAAAATACAAGATAAAGTAAACAAGCCAAAACTTGCTGCTTCTGTTGAGTGCGAAGCAAACATTCATGAATATATTGAAACAATTAAAGACTATAAGGCAAATGCCGCAGAAGATAGAATGCTTGCTCCAATTAAACAAAGCATTAAAAAGCGTGAAAAAGCTGGCCTTATTTCCGAAATTGGTGTTGCAGCTTTTGTAATCTCTGCACAGATGATTCTTAAGATTGGTATTGCTACAACAGCGCTAGTTGGTGGATATTTAATTGCAAAAGATTTAATAACACTTCCTGTTTTCTTTATGTACCTTATCGTTATATCTCGTATATATGAGCCAATGGGTGGGGCATTAGTTAATTTAGCAGCAATAATTGACCAAGAATTAACAATAGATAGAACTAGAGCAATTCAAGAATATCCAATTCAAACAGGCGAAACAAACGTTTCTATAGATAACTTTGACATTGAATTTAAAGATGTTAAGTTTGCATACAATAAAGATGAAGGCGTTTTAAATGGCGTATCACTTGTAGCAAAACAAGGCGAAGTTACTGCTTTAGTTGGACCAAGCGGTGGCGGTAAATCAACAATAGGTAAGCTTGCCGCAAGATTCTACGACGCAAATAGTGGTGAAATTCTACTTGGCGGTAAGGATATATCTAAGATTGATCCAGAAGAATTACTAAAGAATTATTCTATAGTATTCCAAGATGTTGTATTGTTCAATAATACAATTAAGGAAAATATAAGAATAGGTAAGAGCAATGCAACGGACGAGGAAGTAATCTGGGCTGCAAAAGAAGCTAGATGTGAAGACTTCATTTCAAGATTGCCAAATGGCTTAGATACTATGATAGGCGAAAATGGTGCGCACTTGTCTGGTGGCGAAAGACAAAGAATATCTATTGCAAGAGCGCTATTAAAGAATGCACCTATTATCTTACTAGACGAAGCTACAGCCTCTCTGGATGCCGAAAACGAGACAGAGATACAACAAGCTATATCTAAGCTAACAAAGGATAAAACGGTCGTTATTATCGCTCACAGAATGAGAACGGTAGAGAATGCAGATAAAGTAGTGTATGTTGCAAATGGAAAGATTGTTGAACAAGGGGCTCCAAATGAGCTATTGAAAAACAAAAATTCTAATTTTGCAAAAATGGTTGAAACTCAAAAACAGTCAGCAGACTGGAAAATATAAGAGCTGTCCTATAAAGAAGGGAGCCGGCGGCGAAAGTTGCTGGCTTTCTTCTTTATAAGAAATGATTATGTCGATTTTATAGTTATTGCCATAAACAATATTTCGGATAAAATGAAGTTGACTTCAAAAAATCGGAGATTTACGCAATGGAATATATAAAAAGACACTTAGAAAGTTCAATTTTAAAAGCATCTCAACATTTTCCTGTTGTAATGGTCTGTGGCCAGAGATAAACGGGTAAGTCAACTATGCTTAAACATTTATCTGAGCAAGATAGAGTATATGTTAATTTCGATTATTAGTATTTTGATTTTGAGCAAAACAGTATCAAAGAACATATTATTAAAACACATGCTTATTTTGAAAAACTGGTAAAGTTGCCATAATTTCATATCGAGCGAGTTGAAATATATAATACAATTGAAAATATTAATATTGTGGTAGAACTGAATGATTTATAATAGAGCATAGTTTTAGCGCCAAGTTTCCGAATAGACATTTTTATACGTAGGCCAAAAAATTGGAAAAGCGTAAAAATATTCAACAAAAAATATTGGAAAAGCGTAAATATCAGTGTATAATATTATTGGAAAAGCGGAGGAAGCAGTTTATGTATAGGAAAATATCTACGTATATTGAAGACTATTTGACAGGTAATGATGAAAGAATATTGTGTATAGATGGAGCAAGGCAAGTAGGTAAGTCATATATTATTAGAGAGCTAGCACAAAAGCACTTTGCAAATTATATTGAGTTAAATATGGCAGATGATAAAGTTGGCGATAGATTGTTTGAAAAAGTCAAGACAATAGACGCTTTTTATATACAAATGAGTGTAAACAATGGTGCTAAAATGCATGAAAGAGAAAACACAATTGTATTTATTGATGAGATTCAAGAGTATCCTGAACTACTTACATTACTTAAGCCACTAAGAAAAGATAATAGATTTAAATATATATGCAGTGGATCTGAACTTGGCATAGCTTTATCAAAAACAACTCTTATTCCAATGGGATCTATAATCGAGAAAAAAATGTACCCTATGGATTTTGAGGAATTTTTGTTGGCAAATTCAGTTGGGGAAGAATTAATTAGGCATTTGAGGGACTGCTATATAAAACATTTGTCTTTAGATGAATCGTTACATAATAAAATACTAAATTTCTTTAAGACATATTTGTATGTAGGAGGAATGCCAGATTCTGTAAAACAATATGTAGAAACTAAGAATGTACTAAAAATACGTGAAACTCAAGATAATATAATCAAGTTTTATTCAGAAGATGCTGCAAAATATGATAAAGAGAATAAATTGGTTATAAAACGAATATATGAATTATTGCCTTCAAATATTGAGAATAAAGTAAAGAGAATGCAATTTAAGATGATAGAGAATATTGATGATGTGAGATATACAAAATATGTTAATGAGTTTGATTATTTGGTGTCTTCAGGAATTGCTTTAGATACAAAAGCAATCTCAGAACCTAAATTTCCATTGATACAATCAAGTAGTAAAAATTTAATAAAATTATATATGAATGATGTAGGCTTATTGACTTCGATTCTTTATAAAAATAATATAAATGCAATTTTAGAAAATGACAAAGGAGTAAATCTAGGTGCGGTATACGAGACTGTTGTTGCACAAGAGTTAAGCGCGCATGGGCATAACTTATATTATTATGATAGGAAAAAGGTTGGGGAAGTAGATTTCTTAATAGATGATTATGATAGTTTAAATGTGCTTCCAGTGGAGGTTAAGTCGGGAAAAGATTATACAAATTTTAGAGCATTACCAAAACTCCTTGCCGACAATAATTATAAAATGTCAAAAGGATATGTTTTTAATAATTCACGTGTAGTTGTTGTCGATGATAAGATAACATATTTGCCAATATATTTTATAATGTTTATTTAGAATAATAGTGCAATACGTTATTAATAGAGAATTTAGAGCATTTAAGTCTGTGAAGGATCCATTTCCAAAATATATTTTATCGCTTGATACTTTTGATATGTCAAGAGATGGAATAACGCATATAAATATTGAAGTTTTTTTGTTAAACAAGAAAGAGGTATTTTTGTCATAATGTGTCACAAACTCAAAAATATTATTGATTTGTCCGTGTACGTCAAAAAATAACACTCTATAGACGTAAGGTTGGCTTTAGAGCCTTTGTAGACCCCAAAATTACCCCAAT
>SVHF01000031.1 GCA_015055975.1 Clostridiales bacterium
TGCCCAACCATTTCTGATTGAGCAATATATGCAAATTGCAAGTGATTTTTAACCTACTTTTTCAGTAGCGTCCAAAAATGTCATGGTATTTATTATCTAAAAATACTACAGTGACCTTTTTGCCTTCGCGAGTATGTGCGCATATTGTCTTAACAAATATCAGTGCTAAAATACGGGTACAAACATAAAAAAGGGGCAATAAAGCCCATAAAAAAGGAGATAGTACAATGAAGTATTATGTAGTAGCAGATGTGCATGGTTATTACACTAAATTAAAAAACACTCTTAAAAAGAAAGGGTATTTTGATGATAAAGAACCTCATAAGCTAATTATTTGTGGCGACCTCTTTGATAGAGGACGAGAAACTTTAGAAATGCAAGACTTCGTTGATAAGTTGTTAGATAAAGATGAGGTGATACTAATTAAGGGTAATCATGAAGATTTATTGGAAGACTTAGCAAAAGATTTAAGCGAAGGTAAGGTTTATATGCTAGGTGGGCATAATCGATCAAATGGGACAACGTGGACCTTTATGGATTTAGTTGGATTAGATTTAATCGACATAACAGTTCAAACTAGCGAGTCTGTAAAACGGTTTTATGATTCAGCTTATTATAAAGAAATAATGCCTCACATGCTTAATTACTATGAGACAAAGAATTATGTTTTTGTTCATGGATGGATACCTTGTATGGGGCTAATTGAAAACAAAGATAGTTATAGATATTTATATCAAGATGATTGGCGTGAGGCAGATGCAAAGCGTTGGGAAGAAGCAAGATGGATTAATGGAATGCAAGCCGCCAGTCTAGGTGTTTTAGAGCCTAATAAAACAATTGTTTGCGGGCATTGGCATACGTCGTATGGGCATTCTGTTTTAGAGGGGAAACGCAGTGAATTTGGGAAAGGTGCGGATTTTTCTCCATATTATGCAAATGGAATTATTGCTTTAGATGCGTGTACAGCATATTCAGGAAAGATGAATTGCATAGTCATAGAAGACGAAGAAATAAATAAGGAATTAGTTATAGGAGGAAATTAAAATGAAAGAAGAATTTGGAGTAGCAAGATTTGTAGATGGGGAGTTTGAATTAGAGGTTAGAACAGACAAGGCACATGACACCGTTTGGCTAACAGCAGAAGAAATTGCAAACTTATTTGAAGTAAAGCGTCCTGCCATTGTAAAACATATTTCTAATGTATTAAATGATAAAGAATTGGATAATTCAACGTGTTCCATTTTGGAACAGGTTCAAATTGAGGGAACTCGTCGAGTAAAACGTAAATATAATATCTATAATCTTGATATGATAATATCAGTAGGGTATCGTATTAACTCTAACCGAGGAATAACATTTAGACGTTGGGCAAATAGAATTCTAAAAGATTATCTTATCCAAGGATATGCACTTAATCAAAAAAGATTAGATACGTTAAATCGAGTAATTGAAGTTCAAAACAAAATGCTTGCATCTACCTTAGATATCGATTCAAGCGAGTTAGAAGACGTTATCAAGACTTATACAAACGCTTTAGATTTATTAGATGATTATGACCATCATAAGATGGATAAGCCAGAAGGCACGTCATGCGTATATAGATTAGAATATGACGAATGCAGAAAGATTATTGATTCTATGAAATTTGGCGCTGATTCAACTCTGTTTGGGACAGAGAAAGAGCCAGGAAAATTAAACGGCATTTTGGTGGCAATTTATCAAAACGTATTTGGCGAAGAATTGTATCCTACAATTGAAGAGAAAGCTGCGCATTTATTGTATTTTATTGTCAAAGATCATCCGTTCAACGATGGATGTAAAAGAATAGCAGCAACATTGTTCTTAGAGTTTTTAAATAAGAATAAGAAACTAAAGCAAAATGGGAAATTGATTATATCAAACAATACTTTAGTCGCAATTACTCTTTTAACTGCAGAGTCAAGGCCAGATGAAAAAGATGTAATGATTAATGTAATCATGCATATATTAAATGGTGTAAATACGGAGGCATAACAATGGGTATATATTATGATTTTTATTTAGATAAAAAAACAGACGGCAATAAGTGGTCATCATTGCTTTACAACAACGATGATTGTATTTATTATGTTAGATCGCATGGAAATTGGTTTTTAGATGAATATCGTAGTGGACGCACAATAGGCTTTGAAGGCCTTAGTGAGGAATATAAAACCAAAAATAGAGAGCATTATGAACAAGTAAAAGGCACTTGGGAAGATAGATTCTATATCTTTGACGAGATGAATCTAAATAAGATTATGAGTGATTATAAAAATGAGCTTCATGATTATGCAGGCATAATATCAAAACATGATTATAAGAAATTGCAATCTGATCCAGAATATGAACCTAAGATAATTGAAGAAGAGATATATGCGAAATTTAAAGATAACATAAAAGAGCATTATATTTATCACGAATGGGATAGTTTTATAGGCGAATGTTACTATTTATATGAATTGATGCCAATTGTAGAGCAAATAATAAAAGACAATGAATTGTCGCTTGATGATGTTCGACTATTGTGCCATGTATGTTAAACTATCTGAACTTATCTTGTACTTTTCTACTAACTCGCTAATTGCGATGTCTTGATCGACATGTTCTTTTACTATTTTTAACTTGTCTTCTATTGAATAACGCATAAAAAAAGAAACCCCTCCTATTTATTGTACTATGTTTCTTGGTACAAAAAAGAGGGGGAATTTCATCTCAAGTGGTGCCGGGAGTGGGACTTGAACCCACATGATGTTGCCATCATCGGATTTTGAGTCCGACGCGTCTGCCAATTCCACCATCTCGGCAAGTGTCTATATATTAGCACATTGATTTTAACTTTTGCAATACAATTTAACAAATCCCTTCTAGATAATGCGCGCTAAATAATATATAATATAAATATATATGGTAGGAGGGCGTCTAAATATATGAGTATTTGGCATGATATTGACACAAGCAGAATTACACCGGATGATTTCATAGCATGCATTGAAATTTCAAAGGGAAGTAAAAATAAGTATGAAGTAGATAAGGCAACAGGAATGTTGATTTTGGATAGAATACTTTATACAGCAACTCACTATCCAGCAAACTATGGATTTATTCCAAGAACATATGCAGATGATGGTGACCCACTAGATGTATTAGTCATTTGTAGTGAACCATTAGTTCCAATGTCTCTTGTTAGATGTTATCCAATTGGACAAATCTTGATGGTTGACGAAGGAAAAGAAGATATTAAGATTATCGCAATTCCATTTAAAGATCCAATGTGGAATTCTTTCAAAAAGATTGAGGATTTGCCAAAGCATATTATTGATGAAATGAGGCACTTCTTTGGAGTATATAAGCAACTTGAAGGTAAGAAAATGGACGTACTTGAAATGAGTGGCGTAGAAGTTGCTAAAAAGACTATTGAGGCAAATATTAAGGAATATAATAAAAAATTTGTAGAGCAAGTATGAGAGCTTTAGACTTAGCAAAAGAGCTAAAAAAAGGCTGTGCGCCAGGATATATTATTACGGGCGATGATGAGTACTTAAAGAGATTCGTAAAAGAATCTCTTTTAGCAACTATCCCTAAAGAAGAAAGGATGTTTTCTTACATCCCTATGGATTTGAATGGCCAAAATAAAGCAGCTGTATCAAGCATATTATCTGCAGCAGAGACTTATACTATGATGCTTGGAGGCGGGGCTTCAAAGAAAATGATTTCCGTAGCTCCATTTGATCAAGATTTATCTAAAACAGATAGAGATTTATTAAAAGATTATTTTGCAAACCCAGCTCCTGATTCTTTTATATTGTTTGAAGGAGCAGATAAAGCTCAAGACTTTTTGGTGGATATTGTTGAAGTTATAGACTGTTCAAAATGTAGCGATACAGAGCTATATATCTTTATAGATAAAAAAAGAGCAGCACTAGGCTATAAAATGGATGCTCAAGTTATTAAAGAACTTATTTCTCTATGTGGCAACGACTTTGGTAATATTCTTACAGAGTTTGAAAAACTTAGTATGTATGCATATGATACAAAGGAAATAACTAAAGACATGTTAAGTCTTTTGGTACCACCAAATCTAGATGTTCAAGTCTTTGAATTAACGAATGCTTTATCTAAAGGCGAGACACATAAAGCACTTGAAATCTTGGATAAATTAAAGATAGCAGATGTGGAGCCAAGAACAATATTTAGCGCATTGTGTTCTACATATAGAAGACTATTCCAAATAGCGAGAGCTAAATCTTCAGATGAAGTAATATTAAACGCTTTAAAAATATCTAATGGTGCTTTATTTATGAATAGAAAAGTAATTACACAAAATAGAGCATCAAATCTACAATACATTCCTCAATTGAAAGATGCTATTAAGTTTTTATCTACATTAGAAGGAGAGATGAAAAGCTTTGTAATTGAAGAAGATAAAGCGCTAGAATTAGCAATAAGCTATTTGATTAAAATGCAAGGGAACAAAAATGGACGCTAATAACCTTAACTACAAACAAATAATTCTACGTGTAGCATTGTTTTTGGTAATGCTAGGCTGTGGTTTTGTGTCTATATTCCAATCATTTAATTTACTAGTAACATATGATTATGGCATAGATATGGCAGGCATGTATCAAACCATAAAATGGTTTATGCCACCAATTATTGCAATTATTTACTATTTTCTATATAGGATATATATTGGGTTGTTGAGAACAGCATTGAATTCTAGAATGTCAATGTTTGGACGTATGATAAACACGGACAATCTAAGAGTTATGATTGATCCATTAATGATTTGCTTAGCGCTATATGTAGCAATTATTGAAGTTGTGTTTATGCTATTCCCATTGTATAAGAATCTTTTATTTGTTTTATGTAAAGAATTAGGGGCTGCAGGTTTTTCTTTCTTAGTATACAAGCGACTAAATAAGAATTTGGAAGATATATATAAACCTGTGATATTCTGGGGATTACAATTAGCGTTAGTAATATTGGTGGTTTTGGTATGAGAAAGATAAAATTTTTGTTGCCAATATTATGTTTATTAATACTAACGCTTGTATTAGTATTTAGCGGATGTTCTAATAAGACATACGATATAAAGAAGGCAGAAGAGCTTAATCTTGGAGAAGCTGCGCTTCAAAAGCTTGAATATATTTCAACAAATTATAAAGATAGACAAATTGGCTCAGATGGGTCAGATGCATTTATCGAATATTTAAAAGCAGAGCTTGCTTCTTATGGATATGATGTAACAGAACAAGTATTAACAACTTCAAAAGCAAAGACAACAAAAAACATTATTGCAAAAGGCGAACAACAAGAAGGAAGAGGAAAGATCTTGCTTGGAGCTTCTTGGGATAATCTTTATAAAGAATATGATACTAACCCAGATGGCGCATATCAAACAGGTGCATCAATTGCTGCGCTTTTAGAAACTGCAAAATATTTAAAAACAAAGACTTTGTCTTATAATCTTGAAATAGTATTTTTCGCTGGAGCAGAAGATAGCTTTAGTGGTGCACAAGCTTATATGGATAAGTTGACAGCAAGCGATAAGCAAAATTTAAAGTTATACATAAATTATGGCTATGTAGTTGGCGGGGATAATGTATATCTATATTCAAGAGACAAACAAGTTAATTATGATTCGTTTATTAGACAAGTTATTAGTACAAATAACATAACAGGAATTGAAAAGAATCCATTGTTCAAAAATACTATTGATGCACAAATTGTTGCAAATCAAATGTATCAATATTCTCATATAGGAATGTTATCTAATAACATTATCTTTATGAACGAAAAGATTCCATCAATTAATTTTATGTCGTTTAACTGGTCTGATTATACTTATCCAATTTACACAGAAAAGAAAGGACTTGAGAATGTTTCAGAAACATCAAAAGATTCATATGAAACACTTATATCTAGAACATCAAAAGAAACTTTAGTTTCTCAATTTAATAGCGTAATAAATACAACTATTTATTCAATTGATGCAAACCAAGCAGGATTGATGGAAGTTTTAAATGATGCAGATGAAGTACCAGAATTTTTACAAGCAAATTATACATACTACATTTTCAATATTGTTATAAAAATTTTGGCTGTTGCAATCGTTTTAGTACTTGGAGCATATTCAAAGAGTATCATTTCTAAAAACAGAGAAAAATATGCAAAATTGCGTCAAGATGCTAATTCAATAAATATTGATTTATCGAAATTGAAAAATGGCGAAATAACAGAAAAAGATTTAGAAGAAATCTTCAAGGCAGAAGAGGCTAAGTTAAAAGGCGAGGCGGAGCCAAAAGAAGATGACAAGAAAAATAATGACGACAACATTAGCGAGGATGATGTATTTCAATAATACTTTGTGATATAATATCTTTGTTTATAAAGGAGCAAGCTTATGTATTTATTAGCAAGTGCGGTAACGGATTTCTTTAGTGCAATGAACTGGTTATGGATTGTAGATTTGGTAGCATTTCTAGCCGTAGCAGTTTTAGTATTTATGTTTTTCAATCGTCACCACAGTATTAAATTAGCGGTATTTATTTCGCTATATATGCTTGTATATATTGCAGTTTATGTTCTATCTAAGATTTTGGAAGGAACTGGTTTATATATAACACTTCAAATTATGAAGTACGCAACTATATTTATCATGATTGCAATTATTGTTGTATATCAAAACGACTTCAAGGTTATGTTTGCAAAGCTAGCTAGAGGATCAGATAAGGTTTATGATATCAATGCAACAGATGAAGCTTTAGTTAATGCAGCTCACGAAATGGTTACAGCTTGCCAAAACATGGCAAAGAACGATATCGGTGCTTTAATTATTATCGTTAGAACAACAGTTCCAGATAGAATTTTAGATACAGGTACAGAATTAAACGCTATTGTATCAAGCGGACTTTTAGAAAGTATATTTTCAACAAAGGGGCCTCTTCACGATGGCGCCGTAGTTGTTAAGGGAAATAAGATATTATCAGCAGGATGCTTTTTACCACTATCTAAGGAAGTAGATATTGCAAAAGATTTAGGAACTAGACACCGTGCAGCAATCGGTATTACCGAAGAAAGTGACGCCGTTGCTATTGTAGTTTCAGAAGAAACAGGTGTTATCTCTATTGCTCAAGCCGGGAAAATTGTTAGATACATGACTCCAGAACGTTTGCTTGATGAAATCAAGTTAGCGTATAATGTGTCTGCAAAACCAAAGACTAACGAGAAAAAGAGAGAAAGAAAGTTCATATGAGCTATTTTAAAATACCCGAAATTTTATTACCAAAGAAAGAATACGATTATTCTAAATGGGCAACTATTGCCTGTGATCAATTTACATCACAACCAGATTACTGGGAATCTTTAAAGTATTTCGTTGGCGATGCCAAGAGTACTTTAAATTTGGTTCTTCCTGAAGTTTATCTTGAAACAGTAGATAAAGAAGCTGAAGTTAAGAAAATTAACGAAACAATGGCCCAATATTTGAAGGATGATATGTTTGATACATATAATAACTTTATCTATGTTGAAAGAGAATTAGAAAAAGGTGTTATAAGACATGGTCTTATGATAGCAGTTGATTTGGAAGCATATGATTATACTCCAGATGCTAAGCTTCCAATTAGAGCAACAGAAAGAACGGTTAAAGAAAGACTACCAATTAGAATTGAAATAAGAAAAGATGCTCCAATCGAAGTTCCTCACATCTGTATTTTTATGGACGATAGAGAAGACAAGATTATGAGATCTTTAAAGAGAAAGAGAAACTCTATGCAAAAGTTATATGATTTCGACCTAAGTATGGGTGGTGGTCACGTAACAGGATATTTAGTTGAAGATTCTAAAAATATTGAAAAGCAATTAAATTCTCTTTTAGATGAAGAATTGCTATTAGAAAAATATAAGACAAAAGAAGAGCTATTATTTGTTGTAGGAGATGGAAACCATTCACTAGCTACTGCAAAAGAATGCTGGAATCTAGTTAAGCAAAACTTAACAGAAGAAGAGCAAAAAACTCACCCAGCAAGATATGCGCTTTGTGAACTTCAAAACATCCATGATGACGCAATTGTGTTTGAGCCAATTCATAGATTCATCGGTGGTGCTAACGAAGATTTCATTGAATACATGCAAGCAAGCCTAGATGGTGAAGGCGCTTTAAAAATTGTATTTAGAGGAACAGAAAGAACATTACTTGTTGATTCTGATCCAACAGTTGCTATTGCAGACATTCAAAATGCTATAGATAAATATTTAGCAAAGCATCCAGAAGTATATATTGATTACATCCATGGCGATGATTACCTTCTTGATGTTGCTAGAGAAAAATCTGGTATCGCTTTATTTATGCCAAAGATTGAGAAGAATACATTGTTTAGTTATGTTACAAAGCACGGAGTACTTCCAAGAAAGTCTTTCTCAATGGGACATGCTGAATCAAAGCGTTACTATCTAGAGTGCAGAAAGGTTAAATAGTTGAATTTATATATTAAGCATAAGCTTAATGTATGTTGAGAGGTTATATGAAAAGTAAGCTAACTATTCTAATTATGGCGATTGCCATAACAATTTTACTATGTTTTGTTTTTGTTGCTTGTGACAATGACAGCAAGGAAAACGAAAAGACTCCATCAGATATAATTATTGAAGAGCCTCCAATCACTACTCAAATTAGTGATGCTAATGACGCAAGTAAATTAGCACAAAAAGGTTATGAATTAGAATATCACGATGGTATAGCAACGGTTGTTGGATATACAGGAACTGAATCGACTATAACTATCCCAGATAAAGTTTTATATGATTCGAAAGAATATATAATTACAGAAATTGGGCCAAACGCATTTAAAGATGTAAATGTATTTAAAATTGTATTGCCAAACACAATAATCGTTATTGGAAAAGGTGCGTTTTCCGGCAGCTCAGTTGGAACGATCAATTTACCAGAAAGTATAAGAGTAATAGAAGATGAGGCTTTCAAAGGGTGTAAGTCTTTATCTAAATTAGATTTTAAAGCAAATATTCAATCAATAGAAAAATCTGTTTTTGAAGGATGTTCAGCTTTATCAAATATATCTATCCCAGATTCTGTAATTTATATAAGAGAAAGAGCTTTTGCATATTGCTATATAAAAAGTATTAAATTACCAAGCAGCCTAAAAATTATAGAAGACAGAGCTTTTTATTGCGCTCTTAAATGTGAAGTAGAATTTCCATCTTATTTAGAGACAATCGGGGAATATGCATTCCAACAATGTGATTTCCAAGATAATTTAGTATTGCCAGAAAGTATAACAATAATTGGGCGTTCAGCATTTGAATATGCAGAAATAAAATCTGTCGTTTGGCCAAAATATACAGAAAGAATTGAGGAGCGCGTTTTTGAAGGATCTACGTTGGAAAGCATTACACTTCAAGAAGGCTTAAAACAGATTGGTGAATATGCATTTTCTATGACAAATATTGTATCCATAGTTATCCCATCTACGATGAAAGAAATAGAAGATAATGCGTTTATGGTTAAGAGCTTAGTAGAGGTAGTAAACTTATCGTCATTAGATATACATGTTGGCGTAGCTAACTATGCAAATGGTGGCGTGGCATTCTATGCGTTAGATGTTTATAATTCATTGGACTATGAGAGCAAATTGTCTTATACGGAAGATGGATTTGTGTTATACACAAAAGGGGCAAATAAATATGTTGTAGCCTTTAGAGATGGTTTAAAATTGCCATTAGCTATAAAAGATATGCGAAAAATAGTTATTCCTAATGATGTAACGATAATAAATCAATATGCTTTTTTCGGTACGCTTGTGCTTGAAGTCACAATTCCAACATCAGTTGTCACTATAAAGGAATCTTCTTTTAGAAACTTAAACATTACAGATATTCATTACGAAGGAACACAAGAACAGTGGCAAGAGATCAACAAAGATTCGTTTTGGAGAGGCGGAAATGTAATCATTCATTGCTCAGATGGAGATTATGAAGAAATATATTCAGGAATATATTAATATAAAAGTCCAACAGGAAACTGTTGGATTATTTATAGAATGGCTAGATTTACATACCACGTCAATTTAGTTGTTATTTTTTCTTATTATATTTATAATATGTGCGTTGAAGGAGATGCAATATGGCTATTAAGGTAACAAAGTTTGGCGGAACATCAATGGCAAGTGCAGAAAGCATTAATCAAGTTGCAAACATCGTTAATGCAGATAAATCAAGAGCATATGTTATAGTTTCTGCTCCAGGAAAAAGATTCAAAGAAGATATTAAAGTAACAGATATGTTATATTCATGTTTCTATGATTTGGAAATAAAAGGAGAATGTGCTGGCAACTTTAATAAGATTAGAGAAAGATTCATGGGAATTGTTAAGGATCTTGAATTAGACTTTGATATCGTTCCATATTTAGATCAAGTTGAACAAGATATGATAGACAACAATTCAGCTGAATTCTGTGCTTCACGTGGCGAATATTTAAGCGCAATCGTTATGGCAAAGAAACTTGGCTTTGAATTTGTTGATGCTAAAGATTTAATGGTATTTTCACCAGATGGCGAATTTATGCCAGAAGAAACAAATGCCAAAGTTAAGCAAGTTCTAAAGAATATTAAAAAGGCAGTTATTCCTGGATTCTATGGTGCTGACCAATATGGTACAGTTCATACATTCTCAAGAGGTGGCTCTGACGTATCTGGAGCAGTTATTGCAAGAGCTGTAAAAGCTAGCATATATGAAAACTGGACAGACGTTAATGGATTCATGGTAACAGATCCTAGAATCGTACCAAATCCAAAGCAAATCCCAGTTCTATCTTATTTAGAACTTCGAGAATTATCTTACATGGGTGCAAACGTTCTTCACCCAGAATCAATATTCCCAGTAAGAAAAGAAGGAATTGCTATTAATATCAAAAACACATTTGATCCTCAAAACCCAGGAACATTAATCGTTCCAGAAGTTAACCCAGATGAAGTAAAGGGAAGAGTTGTAACAGGTATTGCAGGTAAAAAGGGTTACAGCATTGTATTTATCTCTAAATCAATGATGAACTCAGAAATCGGTTTTGCAAGAAAGGTTCTATCTGTATTTGAATACTATAATGTTTCAATCGAACATATCCCAAGTGGTATAGATACACTAAGCGTTGTAGTTGCAGATTCAGAAATTGCAGGAAAGGAAGAAGTTATTTTAGAAAAGCTTCGTCAAGAGATAAAGCCAGATCATCTAGAATTAAAATCAGGAATTGCTCTAATTGCAACTGTTGGTCATGGTATGTGCTTTAATCCTGGTACTTCAGCAAAGCTTTGCTCAGGCTTAGCAAAGGTTAACATTAACATTAGAATGCTAGATCAAGGTTCTTCAGAAATGAACATTATTGTTGGCGTTTCAGAAGATGACTACGAAGAAGCAATTAAAGCTATCTATTACGCATTCTATAACTAATAAAATTGAATCAATAAAAATTACGGAGAGCTTTGCTCTCCGTATTTCGTTATTTTGTAAGATAAATTGTTTTTATTTCGTATGGCGTGAATTTCAATTTATCTAATTTAATTGCTTTTGGATTTTCTTCTAGCATATTTGTTTCATATGCTTTGAATTCTTCCGATGTCTTTAAGTTAGCAACTGTTTCTTGTCCATTTGCTTCATATACACGAACGATTAGGCCCTTTTCATCTTCGCTAACTTTTATAGTTTCAATAACGATATTATCTTTGTTAGATGTTATAATTGGCTCAATATCCAATTCTGTATCAATAACTTCTAATTCATTATTGATAGCATAACCTCTAGCAAGAACATCTGAATCCTCAAATTTTTCTTTATGTGGATATAGGGCATAGATGAATCTATGTGTGCCTCTATCGCAAGTTGGATCTGGGAATTTTGGTGCACGAAGAAGTGCTAAAGATAAGAATCCGTTCTTTACTCTATGACCATATTTGCAGTTATTCAAAAGTGCTAAGCCGTAATCTTTATCATCAAGGTTGATGTACTTTTGAGCGCAGATTTCAAATTGTGCTTTTTCAACAGAATTATCTTCGTGTGTAGATCTATTGAAGTTACCAAATGGGATATTACATTTAACTTCATCAGCATATACTGTTGGAACGAAGTCAGCACGAAGTAGCTTCATATCTTCATGCCAATCAACTGTTGTATCAAATTTAACTAGAGCATCGTTTGTTGTCAAAATTACCTTTTGAACAATCTTAGACTTATTGTATTTATATGTAGATTCTCTAATTACACATGGTCCATCAATATAAGATTCAGCAGATTCTAGTTTGAATTCCCACTTTTCCATGTTCATGTAATCCATGTTGATATCCCAAGCGTTGTAGTACATGAATGGGTCAGAATATACTGTTAATTTATTGAAGTAGTCCTTAACAAGTTCCTTGTTATTTTGTTTATCAAATAGAGATGAAATAGATCCATCTTGATTGAATGTAACTTTTACTACTTCATTTTCAATTGTTGTGTCGTCAAATCTTAATTTATCAAATGGCTTAACAATAGGCATTAATGTGTTTGTAGAATATGCCTTAACGTTTGCTTCATACCAATTATCATTTGATTTGATGTATTCATGTCTATCGAAAGATATTGGATTTACGGCCATTAGTGAAGATTGTTGAGAAAGTTCGCTAATTAGTTTTGCTTCAATATCTTCAAGTTCACCCATCATAACTTTGTATCTTGCAATAGATTCATCGTATACACGCTTTATAGATGAGCCAGGAAGAACATCGTGGAATTGATATAGAAGAACTTCTTTCCAAATCTCTTCAACCTTAGCTCTATCATACTTGATTCCCTTTAGGGAAGCATAAGCGCCAATCCATTCAACCTTATGAAGCATTTCTTCCATACGTCTATTCCACATCTTTGAATTAGCTTGTGATGTGTAGCAACCTTGGTGACGTTCATAATAAAGTTCGCCATGGTGTGTTGGAAGAATATCTTTAATTGGATTTACATCATTAAAGAAATCTACTGCTTTATGAGGCTCACATACCTTATGACGTCTTACAAATTCGATGTGTCCTTCACCTGGACCGCCACCACCGTCTCCATCACCGTAGATTTGTAATGCTTTATCTAAAATATCTCTTTCTGTGTTTCTTTGATCAGATTTATAAATTGCGAATGCTGATGCTCCTGAGTTATAGTCGCCTTGAGGCTCCATGTGAGCAAGGATGCTTGTTCCGTCAATACCAACCCAGTTAAATGACTTATATGGGAATTGGTTAACAGTGTTTGAAATAAGCTTGATTGTCATGAAATAATCCATGCCACACTTTTTAAATACTTGAGGAAGAGAAGCAGGGAATCCAAATACGTCTGGAAGCCAGCACATATTTGATCTAAAGTTAAACTCATCTTTCCAGAACTTTTGTCCATATAAAGATTGTCTAACCCAGCTTTCGCCGCCAGTTAAATTGCAATCGCCTTCAACCCAGTTTCCACCTTGAAGTTCAATTCTTCCTTCTTCAACCTTTTTCTTAACTCTTTCAAATAGTTCTGGGTATCCTTCTTTTAACCATACGAACATTTGAGGTTGAGATTCAGCAAAGATGAATTCTGGATAGATATCCATATTTCTTAATTGGTTAGCAAAAGTTCTTGCAATCTTTCTCTTAGTTTCTCTAATTGGCCATAACCATGCAAGGTCGATATGAGCATGACCTATACAATAAAGCTTTGTGTTAGGGTAGTCGCCTTCTCTATATTGGAAAGGTGCGATAACTTCACGAGCAGCTTGAGCGCCTTTCTTTTTGAATACTTTAAAGCTTTCTTTTAGAACTTTGCTAATTTCTTTATATCTTTCTTTTGTTTCATCTAATTTCATCATTAAGAAGAACAAATCGATATAGTCATAATAATATTGGATAATATCATCGTGTTCGATACAAATATCAAAACGTCTTAATCTTGCAACTAGATTTTCAAATCTTAATTTGCCATTGAATCCAGCATCTACATAAAAATCAATATCTTCGCCGCCTTCAGCGTCACGAGAAATATCTATTACTTGTTTACCAATTAAAGAGTGGAATACATCGCCTTTAGATAAAACTTGTGTAACGCCTTGAATGATATATCCATCTTTTCCAAATACTAAACCTTCGCCTTGTAGCTTTAATCTACAAACAACGTGCTTGCCCTTAGCTTTGTCTGCAACTTTTCCTGTAAAGTGAAACCAAGCGCAGCCAAACTTTTTTGCCCATTTTTGATATTTTAAAATAGGGACAAACTTTGAATGGTCTAGATCTTCAAATTTAATTGGCTCATCTGATTTTATGCAAGTAGCTTTTAAATTTCCGATTTTTGTGTGGCACTTACATCTAATTGAAATGATGTTGTTAACGTGCCCAATTTCCTTAAATCCTTTTTTTAGAACTTTTTTGTCAATTGCCATAATTCACCTTTTATAAACCTATTACATAAGATAATACCACAAACATAGTTTGTTCTCAATATAAAAGGGACAAATCGATTATTGACTGTAACTTGTAAAAGTAAATTCCAGTATTAAGTTCCAGTTTTCAAAATTTTGTAAAAGTAAATTCCAGTTAG